>NZ_JBLGTY010000017.1:0-79450 GCF_047470845.1 Candidatus Enterococcus avicola
TTTCGGGAAGTTCTGCCAATAAGGAGAAAAATAAGTCAGGGTCTTTGTCTCGAAAGGCTTCAACTAATTCATGAAAATAGGGATACGTCTCCTTCAATGGCGTAGAAAAGCCAAGCAATCAATCATCATCGCTTTAGTAAGAAATAGGTATTTTGGTGCTCGGAAACTTTTCCATGTTTCGTATTCATAATGGTGATGTTTGCACGTTTTTTTAGCAAAAAGCGCCGGTTCTTTTTCAGTTTTTTTGCCCAAATAATTAGAAACAAAAATATATAAACAGTTAAAAAACATTAAGTAATAATCTTCTTTTAAAGTTAATTTTAGTATATAAAAGAAAATTAGATTACTATCTATTTTAGAAGAAATTACTTTCATTTATAGTATACCGTAATTTTTTTAACTTAGTAACTGAGTATAATTTCTTGTATTTTGCTCCCTTTCTTAGATTTTCAGGTTATATTACCACAGCATACGAAAATGTGCTATATTATTACTACAGTATTTAAAAATTTGATATAAAAAGGAGTCTTTTTTTTGGAAAAAGGAGTCGCTGATATTGAAAAAATCAAACGGATATTGAAACAAGAATCCATAAAAGACTTAGTAGCGGGAACAGGGTTAAGTAAAAGCACTATTTCAAGCTTAAAATCAGGTAGTCGAAAAGTAGAAAAACTAAATCTTTCTGCAGCAATTAAATTAACCGAATATTCAAATCAAGTATTTAAACCAATTATTGAAATCTGGGGAGAAAAACATAAAAACAGCCAAAATACCAAGTTGTAGAGTGAATTGTAAATAGCGGAAAACCTGCCTTTTAAATTGATTATTGACAGTGATTTACTGAAATCGTGGATAGATTTACCAGATATTTGTTTTTAATCTGTTTTTGTACTTTATGATTATTGGACTTAAGAGTGTAGTGAATCCAGAAGTGAGATTTTAGTCTAACTTTCTGGGGTAGATGTAAGACCAATATTTGAATTATTAGTCCCATAATTTGTAACTGATCATTTTCTACACAGCTCATCAGTTATTTTTTGAAAAAAGTCTTCTTTCTATCAATATTTTCAGTTGTGTTAAAAGAATTTTTTCAAATTCTATAGATTGTTCATCTTGTTGATATAGCGATAGGTAAAGTAATATTTTTTTTCGATAGAATTCGTTAAAATACGAATAGATATAAATATTAACTATATTATCTATAAATAGTATTGTATAGCGATCATTTACTTTGGGATGTTCTATAAATTTTAAATAGTAAGAAAACTTTTTTCGTTCAAACTCTTTTACAATTTCTATGTTTTTAATCTGAACAGAATTAGTTGAAATAAGCATGTAAAAATTTAAAAATAATTGCTTCTTATCAGAGATTATGCGTACTCTATCAATTATATTTGTAATGTATTCATTGATTGTAGAGCTTTTATCAACAATTTTTTCTAATTCACAGTTTATTTTATTTAAATTATACTCTATCACTGCTTCATAAAGATCGTGTTTTGTTTTAAAAAAACTATATATAATAGTAGTACTAGTTTTAGATTCATTAGCAATATCTAAAAGTTTTGTTTTTTCATAACCAAATTTAGAAAAATGTTCCATTGCAATAATTATAACTTCTTCTCGCTTATTGTTTTTATTAATTATTGACATAAGCTCATCTTACTCCTTCGCAATTAAAGATAGCGTATCGATGACATTCTCTTTTAATATTAATGAACTCTTTATAGTATCTTCCAGAAAAATTTCAGCTTTTATTGTTTGATACTGCGTGTTTTGGAGTAGCTCGCCAGATAGCATCATTGTATCGATAATAAAAGTATATACAACTGGATCTATTTTTTCACTAATTTCATTTTTCTTTTGTAGTTCGTTAACAGTGTTCCAGTATATTTCAAAAAAACTTTTATTATCATAAAACTGTTTAACCCATTCATTTATCATTTGCTCATCACTAGGAATTTTATTATAAAATACAATCAGTTCAGGATGTTTTCTTCCTAGCTCCAAAATCATTTCAAATATTACTTCTAAACGGTTTTCCAGCTTTAAAGGGGTATTGTTAATAATAATAATATATTCCTCTAAAATAGCAAAAATATGCTCTATTGCTACTGCTAACATTCCTTCTTTATTGTTAAAGTATTGATATAATGAACCTACGCTTAAATGTGCTTCCTTGGCAATTTTCCGTACAGAAGCTGAATTATAACCAATTCTACCAAACTCATCCAAAATATGAGTTAATATAATTTCCTTTTTTTCTATTTTGAGTCTATTAAACAATTTATTTGCTGTTTTATACATAGATATCTCCTGAAAATATAATTTAAAATAGTATAACACACTCAGTATTTAAAAACGATCACTCATTTTTTAGATATTTCCTACTTTTATATATAGAAAAACTAAATATCGTAAAAATAATTATTTCATAGAGATAAATTACAGAAAATTCTATTTCCAATAAAATAAAATTTGGTTCTACAATATTTAGTGTTGGTGGAAAATCTACGGATTTTCTACTGACACTTTTTTTGTAAAAAAAGATAGAAAAAGAGATAGCCTAACTGGTAGAATTTAGTCGACTAAAACAAAACCAAACCAAAAAAGGATATCTCCATGGATCATTGTACTAGAAAATTGTTAGGTTTAACAGATGAAAATTTATTCTTCGAAGAAGAATGGTTAGAGACTGTAGAAGAAGAGAGGTTTCGCACCAATCTTATCCATGCCAAACTTAGCTATATACCAAGCGATTGCCGTAAATGTGGCATCAAAAATGAAGGACAAATCATCAAGAATGGCTCACACAAAACAAAAGTCCAACTTTTACCTTATCGAGCAACCAAAACAGAATTACGCTTGGTAGGTACGCACTTTTACTGTAAAGAATGTCAGTCGACATTCAACGCAACGCTCAGACCAATTTGGTGGATGAAAACTGCTATCTTTCAAAGGAATTAAAGGTTCAAATTGCCTTGGAACTGGCGAAGAATACAACAAGAAAAGAAATTGCCAATCGCTATTTTGTCTCTGACGTAACCGTTCTGCGTGTCCTGCACACCTGTTTAAAAACGTATCATCCTCGTTTTGACACATTACCTTCGGTCCTTTGTTTTGACGAGTTCAAATCGATGAAGTCCTGCAGTGGAAAAATGAGTTTTGTTTTTATGAATGGGCTGACCCAGTAATTAATCGGTGTATTGGAGAATCGCCGCCTGGCTTTCTTAAAACCATATTTCCTTAAATTCATTCACTCGAAAAGCACGAGCGAACGTGAAATACATCGTGATGGATATGAATGCCCATTATTTTGAACTTGTAAAGGCGGTCTTTCCCAAACGCCAAAATCGTGACCGATCGCTTTCACATTGTCCAACAAATCACTCGGGCATTAAATCAGTTGCGAATTAAAACAATGAATAGCTTTCAAAAAACAGAACCGAAAAAGTATCGACGATTGAAGCGATTCTGGAAATTACTCATTAAGTATGCCTATGATCTGTATAGTTCCAATTATCAATATAATCGATCCTTTTGTAGACCAATGACGCAAAAAGCGATCGTCGATGAACTTTTGAGTTATGACGAGCAATTAACAAGAGCTTACGAGACCTGTCAGCTACACCTCT
Organism: Candidatus Enterococcus avicola; assembly: GCF_047470845.1. Lineage (NCBI taxonomy): Bacteria > Bacillati > Bacillota > Bacilli > Lactobacillales > Enterococcaceae > Enterococcus > Candidatus Enterococcus avicola. The sequence goes on from NZ_JBLGTY010000017.1 coordinate 3,636, forward strand.
ATCACTTTAAACACAAGGACAGCCAAAGCTTTTTCGATACGATCAACAGCTTAGATCAATACCTCCCACAATGGTTTTGTAAGAAACTGACGTTTTTAAATAAATATAAATTAGGGATTCAATATGCTTTAAAAACCAGGTATAGCAATGGTGCATTGGAAGGAACAAACAACAAGATAAAAGTGATAAAACGAGTATCCTACGGATTTAAATCATTCGAGAACATGAGGATTAGAATCTCTTTGATCAATCAATTAATCAAAGTGAGATAACAAAAAATCTGAGCTAGAATGTGGTTCATTCTGACCCAGATTTGATTTTGCACAACTCATCAGTCCTTATTGACAAAGAGCCACAAAAATAAGTTAAGCACTCTACCTAACTGGTTATAACTAAATTTTCAGTTGTATCTTTCTCTACCAACACTAAATGTCGAAGAGCCAATAGAACGGGACTTTTATTATTCCGTATCTATTTTATTAGGAGATTTTTAAATTAAAGAAACTGATAATTATTTGACCCGTGGTTCTTTTGCTTCTTTAACATTGTCTTTAACATCTTGGACACCATCGCTTACTTTTTCACTTGCTGTGCCAAAAGCTTCTTTTGTTTTTTCGGTTTGTTTTGTGACAAATTCACTAGTTACAGAAGCAGCATCTGAAAGATGATCTTGTAGAGTAACAGAATCTTTTTCATGTTGTTCTTTCGTTTTTACGTCTACAACATTTACATTAACTTCAATCACATCTAATCCTGTCATCTTTTTAACTTCTTCTGAAATAACTTGTTTCATTTTTTCATAAATTGAAGTTACATCTTTACCATACTCAGCTACTATTGAAAGATCTACTGCAACTTGTTTTTTTCCTACTTCAACATCCACACCAGAAGTATTGCTATCTGTATTCACTAATTTACCAGCTATATTTGAGAAGAAACCTCCATCAATCGTTAAAAGACCGTCAATCTTATCTATCGCAATTCCAATTATTTTTTGGATTACTTTATCTTCAAAAACTAGTTCTCCTTTAACATCCTCAAAAGTTTTTGATATATCTTTCTTTTCAATATCTTTTTTTGCATTAATTGTTTTGTTTTCCATTATTTTTCCTCCTAAAAATATAAAAATTATTATTAACCGAAAAACGGCTATTAACTACTTCTTTTTACTATCGAAAAATTCAATAGAATCCAAGTGAATTCCCAAGTAAATGCCACTACAAGTAACTAATATTAATATTAATGTTTTAATAAAGCCTAATATCAACATTAATAGTCCTAAAGAAAAACCAAAAAACCCAAAAATTATAGGATATTTGTTCTTTGATACAATTTCTCTCATCGTTTCCTCCTATAAAACTCTTGATTTAGTATCTGTATTTTTCCCATGATAATTCTTAAATATTACATCTGTAATAATCGTATGTTCTATACCAAATAATTCATTCAAATCAGCATTTATCTTTCTTGTAAATGCTGTTTGTTTTTCCATTGTTTGAAAAGCTTTGCGTAATTTTCCTTTTACATATATTTTAATTTTCTTTTTCTTAATTGCGACTTTTACTGTTGGATCAACAATAAAAGGTTCTTCTTTTGCCATAATTAGTACAAAGTTTTCAATAGCTTTTTTCTGAATAGCTATTTTTCCAGTGTTCTTATTTTTTTGAATAAAAGAACTTTCACTAGGATAAAATAAGATAATAAGTAGACTAATAATTAATAATATTAGTAAGAATACACTAATCCAAAATAAAAATTGAGACATACTACTTCCAATAAAAGTGTATTCTGTAAATGGTAAGAAATAAAATGATAGACTAGCAACACTTTGCATGGAGATTATCGTATGTGCTAGTGGAAAAAATAAGAGAAATAAAATCAGTGATAGTATTATTTTTATACTTTTTCGCATAGTACCCCTCGTTTGTATTCTTTCAATGTCCAAAAATACAATAACTAATATCGTCTTTGTAATTTTGAATAGACAATAACTTTATATTCATTCAGTACATCTTCATAATCTAAGCTATAATAATAATCGTCTAGACTATCTTTTTCTACACTTTCAATACACTTATTTACATCATCATTATTTAAAAATTTACAAGTGATTAAATGAAAAAGATATTCTGAAACTTTCGCATCAATTTCTATTAATGATTCCATGGAACATTTGAAATTATTACCATCTATTGTTTTGATAAGGTTTTTAGCTCTAGAACTTAAGTCTTTCACAATATTAACTAAAATTAAGTCATAAGAAGTTAATTCTGGATCTTCATACTGTTTTTTCCTTTCATTTTCAATAAAAGAGACAAAATCTGAAATTTCATAAAAGTATTTTTTTGTTTTTATCTTCATAGCTTTCTCCTTTAATTTATTGAATTACTAAAACTGATTTAGATTGCCATCAGTTTTACTACAATTAGCAACCTTCCTTACGGCTCCTAACGAACAAAGCTATAAAAGCCGTTAAGAAATGAATTTCTTACAAAAGAAATAAACCTATGATATAAATTAAAATTCTTCTACCAATTAAAACTAAGAAATGTCTATTCTATTTGTTTGTTAATATACTAAATTTTTTACTACTACTTTTAAAACTGCTTATCATAAAAGCTATATCCTTAAAGAAAGAATTACTTATTTGAAAAATAAACAATTTATTATTTTGGCCTCGTAATAAATTATGCAATGATGATATCAAGTGATAATTATTTTGTCAAATAAAATGAGCGTTCATTTTATTGTTTTTCATTTTTATAAAAGAGATAATAAACTTAGTTGAAAAAGTAATTAACTATTAAGATACATTATTAAAAATAATAAAGAACGCTGTTACATAGTCCAATCTTTGGATGACTAATTATAAGAAACTCATTTTGTTTGTAATTGTAGTAAAATTAATGAGTCTTTCCTTTAAAATTTAATACTTTTATTCTATAATTAATTGTTCATTTATTAACTAGATTTATTGATTTTATCATAACCAAAAAAATCATTGAAACGAATAAAAGCAATACTAATTATATTTCGTCTTTGTAATTTTCCAATTTTCGCTCTTTTTTAATAGAAAGGTATACTGAAAAGTACTACTTACTTTAGTTGTCATATTAAGATATTTGACATAGAATTCTCCTTGAATTTCTTTTCCTTTTTGTTGAAAGATAGGGTTAATTAATCCTACAAATTTTAAATTACTATTAATTGGTTGAACTGCTTTGTTTTCAACATAGTACTCAAGTTCCTTTTCTGATGCTGCTGGATATAGGTTGAAAAATGTCTCTAAAAACTCAGTAATTTCTTCCTTTGTTTTGGCATCAATTTCTGAATCGCTTTCTAATTGTTTATCTTCATACTGTGCCTTCTCTGGTTTGCCAACCATAGTAGGCAAACTTATTACTATATGATTCCCATTTTCATCTTCAAAGATTATCACTCGATATGCTGAAGAAATTGATTGTGTCTTTTTTCCTTCTGTAATCTTTTGATCCACTAGAAATGACACGACAAATTCTTCCGAGTGTTTTTCAACATCTAGAATTTTTACAGATTGAACTTCGGAACTTGTGGGAATATCTGCTCGAACCATATCTCGGCTTAAAGAGAAACCTTCTTCTGTAAGGTACTGTTCAAGAGTACTCATTCTTTTTTCAATTGCTTCTTTGTTATTCTTCCACGAAAAATATTCTTTCGCAAAATCCTTTGTAAAATTTTCAACACCAGAAGTATTCACTACTTTCTCTTTTAGAACCACTTTCTCATGAATCGTGTGCTGATCAATGGCAGTGAAGTTTTTGTAGATTCCAAAAGTAAGACTACAAGATAATAAAACCCAAAGGGCGAGCACCATTTTTCGATGCTTGCCCACTGAAATGACTCGTTCTTTCTTCTTTTTTAGGGTCTTTTCCTTTTGACTCCGTTCAATTTTTATCTTCATTATTTTTCCTCTTTTCTCTTATTTGTATCGGCCAGCTCCGATAAGATGCTGCTGCCAATAGCTTTCTGTTAAATTTGTCCAGCCCACTGGATCGCCTGCATGAAACATGCGATTCTCCCCTGCATAAATACCCACATGAGTTACATAAGTACCGGCATCATAGGTTGAATGAAAGAAAATCAAATCACCCGGTTTGGCATCTTTTAAATTAATATGAGTCATAACATCATACTGTTCCTGAGCGACCCGAGGGAGTTTCAAACCAACTTTGGCATAACACCATTGGGTCAAACCACTACAATCAAAACCCGTTTCTGGACTTGAGCCACCAAATACATAGGCCGTTCCTTCATACTTAAAGGCCTCGTCAAAAATTCCTTGGACTGTTTTATCATCAAACTGTGTTGTAGTTAAGTATTGCTTCACCAACAAGCAATAAAACATATTGCCGTAGTTATAGCACCATCCACCATTTTCCTTAATCGCGATGGGATTAGGGTAATTGACTTTTTGACCGCCCGATTTTTCCTTTGAAAAAGATTCAGCTAAAGCAAAACTATGCTTCTTTCCGTTTTTCGCGACATAATCTAGATACCCGCCACCATAGTTATACGCTTGAATAATACTATCCTGATCGCATCCCAGTTCTTTGGAACGCTTAACCAAAGACGCAAAATAGAGACATCCTTGTTTGATGGATGCCTCGGTACTTAACGAATTTTGTGGTAAGCCTGCCGATTCAGAACTCTGCATGACATCTTCCATTGTGCCACCAGATTCCACTTGAATAATCGCTAAAAGAATCGGGACATATTCTGAGATGCTTGATTCCTTGGCATATTTTTCCACCATTGCACGGTGTTTCAAAACTTCTTCCGAGACATTACTTCCCCCAAGAGAAGCACCTGAACTAATACTTCCTTCACTGTCTTCCCCAAACAACAAGCCCACACATATCAAGATGCCCATAAAAGAGATTGTCAGAAAAGTTAACGAAATAACACCCAATTTTTTCAAGTTCATTTTTTCTCACCTGACCTTGATTTTGGCCGAGGGGTCATTCTTTTTTGTACTTTTTGATTGGTTCGCTTGGGCAGAGTAGACCTCTGTTTCACTTGTTGGAAAGAATTTTTCTTACTTGATGGTTGACTTATTCTTTTGGGAACAATTTCCTGACTAATTAGGTTTCGTTTGATTTCGGGATTCGAATTTCCTTTCACAATTCGCTTTGGTACTTGTTTTTTCGGCGTCTTATCTTTCTGAGGTTGGACCTCTGCATTAATCGGAACATTTTCTCTTCTTTTCCCACGACGATTCCCTATTTCGTTCAATACTTTGCGCTTTTCAGCCATTTTTTCATCTCTACGTTGTCGTTGTTTTTCTCGCAACTCTCCTCGATCCGCTTTTTCTTGGACTAGTCCGCGTTTGAATTCTTCTGGTGCTTTTTTCGTTTTTTCGATTCCTTTATGGAGATTGTATTTCAAGTTAGTCGGTGTGCTTCGTACTTGATCCTTTACTTGTTTGGTCTTATCTTTCACCAAAGCTTGGGTATCCAAAACTTTGCCGATTTTTCTCCCAGCTAAATTCATTCGAGACTGTTTCTTATTTTTTGAGATTGGATTTTCCTTAGTCGAATCAGGTGATGTCTCGTTATTGTTAGGTAGCGATGGATTCTTTCGTGGAGAAAAACCAGAAGAATGAAATTTGGACTTTTGTTGATCCTTTGACAACTTATTTCCAACTACTGCACCTCCACCAAAAGCCAGAGTTCGGCCCACATTTCGATTGAGTTGCCGTAATTTACGATTCATTAACATTTGCGGTCTTCGCATCACCCGTCTGGCCATTGACTGACTGTCATTACTCTGGAGGTTGAACATACTCATAATATCACCCAATTTGAAATAGATACCGGCAAAGGTCACAATTTGTAGAAAAGCTACCATAAAGAAGGGATAGGTCGCCGAAATATTGTAAAACATCGTGGAGATACTAAAAGCAGCTGTAATCACCAAGGTCACTCCCGCTCGCATCATAATCGTATTGAATAAACGAATAATCGCCTTCTTTCCCAAACTCTCATAAGTCGGCAACATGGACAATAAAAAACTAATCGGCAAAAACATCGTAAAGATAATGAAGAGAATTTGGGAGAATAACATAATCCCGGTTAGGAGGAAAACAAAGAAGGAAATCCCAATATTGAACAACACCAAAAAGACCACGGTCCCTAAGCGGTTCATGGTCTTGGTAATACTTAAATTCGCATTGTCATTGTCTTCAATCTCGGCCTTGACCGCTTCTTCCCGATCTTTACCTTTATTTTCATCTGGACTCACGGATAAGATTTTATGGACTCGGTCTTCGCCAATTTCTTCTATATTGGAATCATTAAATTGCAAGAGTAACCAAGGTTGTTGGACTTGAATGGAAAATAAGCTATCCCGAATCAAATCGACACTATCTTTCTCTTGGCTTTCAGAATTCGGTACAACGATCTCGGTCCCAAGGCTAAGAGCCGCTTCACTAACATCTGAGCTAAAGTCATTGATTTTTGTGATATAGGTAGGTGCATAAGCAATGAACGAACCCGAAAGTAGAAAAATCATCACAAAATTAATCACGGCTCGAACTGCTTTGGTAGTTTCTCGTTTGAGTAGACCTGTATACGCCACATAAACTCCTAGAGCTAAAATCATCAATAGTAGAAATCCAAAGTAGAAGCCCGAGGTCTGTAATCCATTTTCGGTAATGCCGGCTAAGGTTTGGATATTCTTCCCAATACTTTCAGCTGTATCCGAAATGAAATCCAATTTATAGGCTTCTTGAACTACATAGCCCGTGGCATTTGATAAGTACAAACTTACGGTCCAAATAAAATTGGTAATGGCATAAAGTCCATACATCACGCTCTTGCCTAAGCCATCCCCCCAATTCCAAGGCAGCCAATCCCACGAACTATCCACATAGAAATCCAACTGATAGTTACCAAGTGAATATTGGGAATATAGATTTCCGGCTTCCACCATATCATCAACCAAACCTGTTGCCTCGGCCACCGTTCCAATCAGACTGAGAAGAAGTAAAATAGCACAGAAACTGATTGCGATCATCCCCACAATCCGAAAAAGTTTCTTTTTCATCCCCTCACTCCGTTCTCTCTTGAACCAGCGGACGAGTATCAAAGGCATGGAAGAGTTCTTCAAATACAGGGTGAACTTGGACTACACCTACTCTACCATACAAATCTTGCATCAAGCATTGGCCGTTTTCCAAATCTCGCAGACGTTTTTGATTGCTTTCATCTTCTTGATCCAATCCAAAAAATTCCAAGGTTTTCTTGATTTCATGAATGTCGGTACTGCGAAAAGCAAACTTCAACCCGATATTATTTTTTAAACGTTCATCCAATAAATCGTCGCTATTTTGAGTGACGAAATAGACCCCAGCATTCATGGCCCGACCTGCACGCACTAATTTATTCGACAAGGTCTTTCCTTGTGCTACTTGAAGAAATGACCAAGCCTCATCCAGGTCCACAATCTTGAAGATTTCTCTGTTGCTATGGATAAAATCTAAGGCAAAAGTGGAAATGACGATTAGCATCGAAACACTCAGCAACTCCATCGTGGTATATTCTTCAAAAGTAGTTTCTGCATCTGGTAAAACCAAATTCGCTACTTGAATTATATTCAACTGTTTATCTAAACTAATCGATTGGATAATTGTGCCGTCTGAGAAAAGCAAATGGGCAAAATCATAATCGGTAAAGGACTCGATATGATCGGCGATATTTTCCGCGACTGGAGAGTTCTCCTTTCGAAGCTCATTAATGACTTGCAGCAATCCTCGTTGATCACTTTGGGTAACCGTCCGAATAGCTTTGCGCAACACTGGAAACTTCTCCCCATCCCGACTGGAAATTCCTGTTAAAAAAGTCAGGATATCAATCGCTAAACTTTCTGAATCTTTCTTTTTCTTCATAATCACATAAGGATCAAGTAAGCCTTGATTTTCTGGTTTACTAGTCAAGTTGAGAATATTGATTTCATCCGCAATTTCTGGCAAGTTTTCTTTCCAACCACCTCGTTCTCCTTTTGGATCGACAATCACAGCTTGCCCACCAAAAAGAACAGCATAGTAGACCAAGAGATTGTTACTAAAGGACTTTCCGCCACCGAGTGAACCAAGGAACGCAGCAGCCAAAGCATTGGTAACTGAACCCTTGACCCCTTGTGAAGCTAATGCCGGTTTCAGGTAAACATTCCGCCCCGTATCTACATTGTAGCCAAAGTAGATGCCTTCTAATTCCCCTAGCTTTTGAGTAGCCCCAAAACCAAGTCCCGCTAAAAAGTCAGAAGTAACATATTGGATATAATCGTTCATATAGCGTTTGCTTGAGGGCAAGAATTCTTCATGTAGCCCCATCATATCGCCAAAGGGTCGGACTAGTTTTACATTAGTATCATCATAAAAATCGAACACTTCATCACAACGGCGTTTTAATTCATCCACGGATTCCGCACTCACTCGAACTACATAACTTAATTTGTACATCGACTCCTTGGATTGATCCAAGGTAGTTTCCAACTCATTTACTGAATCCAAAGCATCTAAGACATTGGAATTTGTCTCATTATCGGATTGGTAGGCATGGTTGTCTAAATCTTTCAGTTCTTTTTTCTTATTGCGAACAGTGGCAAGAGCTTTTTTATTGGTCACAATCTCCACATTCATTGAAGTATCAATGGGAAAAGTGAATTGTTGTTGCTGGTAATAAAAAAGTTCTGAAGAAGGAAACTCCATCTCCCCTATAATCGTATTGATTGTCAAATAGGCTACATACGATTCATGATTTTCATGTTCCATGCGTAAGTACCGAGGATTTTCTTCAATCAAGCAACGACTAGGACGTAATAAATCATAACGTTTCACCAGCGTTTCTGATTTTAGCTTTTTCTTTGGTAGCTGAAATTCATATTCTTCAAACGGTGTGCCTTTTTCGCCATAAATATGTTCAATTAAATACGTCAGGTCACTCGGTGTGACCCGTCTGACTTTGAATCTTCTAGCCAATTTACTTTCCATTAGTTTTTCAAGCTTGGTATATCGGCGAATTTCTTCATTGGATAAGGAAACAAAATCACCCATCAAATGATGGTTCACCCCATAGACAAATTCTTGAAGCCCAGAAAGGAAAGATTTCTTGAGACTCTTTAAATTGACCTCTTCATCTGTTGCAATTAGTTTAAAGCCAATAAAAAAGCGATAATCAATCTGACTATCGCCAATCATAGATACTAATGCATCTGTTTGAAGGTCAATTCGTTGTTTCGCGACTTCTTTGAGTCTGCCTGTAATTTCCTTTTTTGATCGTTCTTGCGTGGCACGAATACTACTTTCTGTGGCAATTTGTAAGGCATGGATCTTGCCTTCACGATTCTGAGCAATCAATTGACGAAAGTTATCGTGCACTTGATACTTCTGTTCAGGCGATAAGAAGGAATAGTTATAAGGCACAAGTTCATAGTAGGCAAAACATTCTCCCTCTTGATTAAAGACAAGATTATTTTCAACATACTTAATCGGGTACATAGTTCACACTCCTTACTAGAGTGATGGGTTCATCCCATCGTTTCTTCTGTTCTTTGACCTTCTTTCCTGCAAAAGTGACCTTAAACCGTAAGTGATAACTGAGAAAGGATCGTAAAAATCCCAGTGGTTTCTTACCATCAAAGGTTTTTTGCGACATGAACCAAGTGACCACCACCGGTATGCCTAAGTATTTTAAAAAGGCCCCCTCTATCATAGATAGCGGAGGCACATGGGCAAAAACGATGACAAACAGCAAGGACAAAACAAACCAAGCCATCTGATTAAAGGTCACAGGAAAAGGTAGCTGAAAGTCATTGATTGCATAAATGACCTTTTCAACTGCCCAGATACTGGTGTAGCTTTTTATTTTTTTCATATTCAATCGGCTCGCTTTCTAATATAATATAAACATCATGCTTAATTTTTTAAGGAGGTACATATGCAAAACTTAGTAACAATGGCAAGTGGAACACTTAACGAAGCTTACTCGGGAACTGAGATTGCAACTTTATTTGCTGAATATGGAGCAGAATTTAACGCTTCTGTTCCCTTTGTCTCAACTCCCTTTCCGAACTTTACTTCTAAGGCTACCGCGATTCAAAATAATTTACAAGCTTTCACAGAAGAACAGCAATTTAAAATTATAAAAGATCTTTGTGAAAGAGTGCTTACTCAAAATCCAACAAATAAAGACGTTGCTAAGGTTTTAAAACTGTTACTAAAAAATTATGGTTCAGTTTATTCTAGTGATAAAATAGATAGAAATATCATCAATGAAACTAACACTTGGTTGGCTGCTTCCTCAAGAGCAAAAGAAGAGTTTGAAAAGGCCATACAGTCATACGACAACAGCATCTATAACCGTTATACTTTAGACAGTATCAGGCTGGCCTTTGAGTTTTTTATGCAGGATATTTTAAAAAACTCAAAGTCTTTAGAAAACCAGCCTATCGAAGGAGAACTCCTGCCCTTATTGAGAAAAAAGGGCATTCCAAAAGAAATAATCAATTTGGTCCGTTTAATTATTAAAGGACTTATAAGCTATCAAAATGAAAATGTTAAACATAGTCAAACATTCACTGACCTAGAAGTAGAATTTGTTATAGAACAAACTAGTATTCTTATGAAGCTATTCGCAAAAATTGAAAAGATAGAAAATGAGAGCTGATAAAAATCAACTCTCTTTTGCATCACTGAACCTTTTTCTCTTTTCATACTTTCGAAATAGATACTCACATAAAATCATTGCTGAGTTCGCAGTAAGGATAGCTTCTTCTTCATTAATTACAATCCTCCTGGAGCCCTGAGCATGGGCATCACCTTGACTATTCCTCATCTCAAGAATTTTGTCTGACAAAGTGTTTAGAGCACCAACTAAAGCTTTTATTCTTTTATCCATATCTTTGTCAATTTTTATATTTAGTCTTTCAAAGGCTTGATTTCTTAAGTCTTTAGACCTTACAGTATTATTATCAATGCTTTTTCCTTTTGTGTTCTCAATGATATATTTCAAGACTTCATCAATCATAGTGTTTGATTTTGTTAAAACAGAATCGAAATCTTTATTTTGAATATCCTTACTTATACGAGTAGGAAGTTGTTGAATATACTCTAAATTCACTTTTTTCGAAAACTTAGTACCATTAAGCAATCTTGCACTATCTTTCTTATGATATGCCTCTTCAATCAATAGAGTCACAAGTGGATTCATTTTAGGTGACTTATATGAACTTGGATTTTCAAATTGGCGAATAGAAGCAATTTGCTTCATAGTTTCATTTAATGAGTATATTAATTTGAACTTTAGGTGATCACTAATATCCTCTGAGACAAGAAATTCTTTGAAGGAATTTCCTTTAGAGCCACCAAATCTTTCTTGAATTCCAAATCCAACTATTTTCTTAGTATATAGGTCCCATTCAAGATTATTGAATTCCAATATATATCCAGGAGATCCGTCTGAAAAATAATTTGCAAGCTGTTTTGCCTCGTCAATATTCACCACTTCCACTCCTTTGAAATACTACTCGATATTTTCTATTGTAGTATCTTTAAGGGCAGTATTCAATATACTCTCACTCACATAGCTCAAAGACCCCACGACTCGTAACCAAATAATTCCCTTCAATTTCTAAATCTCGACCATAAGCCTCGTAGTCAATATAATTTTGTAAATGAGTAGGAACTTCACCTAAAGCGCCTGTTTCCTCAATCAAGTAATACGCTACATCACTCATGTCATTACAATCTGGATAATAAACAATATTATCCAGATGCTCCACCATTTCTTCAAATGAATTGAAGAAAGCGTGTTGAATCTCTGAAACAACTTCACCAACTGGCGTTCCTTCAAGTTCTTCCGCCAAGCCACACAACCGATTAATTTCCTCAATTGGTGTATACTCATCAATCTCAAAAGGCAGTTCATAATCATGAATCGCGTACTCTTCGTATTCATCATTTAATCCAATCCGTTCTTTGACTTCATCAAAATCGACAGGTGGGGTAAACCACGCCCCCACCAACTCACCTTCATTGTATTTTCTAAGGTTCGCAATATAAACACGCATCTGTTCCATCGTGATTCCTCCTTACGCACCGACGATTCGGTTAAACAAATTGAGTAAGACATCCTTCACGCCAGAGGCATTAAATACCAGACCTACCGCAATCAAGGCAATCACCAAAAAGCCAATCAATTTGGAAAATTCACGTTTAAATCCTAAAAATAGACCAATGACCACAATTGCCAGTAAGACTAAGGATTGGGCATTGGTTAAAAACCATTGATATAAATTTTGTCCGAAATTCATCTCATCACTTTCCTTTCTTTTCCATTGCTCGATCCGCCGCTGCACTTGCATGCATCAAGCACATCACAGTAACACCAAGCATACTGCCACCAACTACCAATAACATATCTTTTACAATTCCCACCACAATTCCTCTTTTCATATAATCAAGTTTTCGATTGCCATACTTTGTTGCTCCAAAATCTTTTTGTGCCGGTCTGATAAGCGCGCATTGTTTACCATATCCTGGATAAAGGTTGTCTGATTCAAATGATCCAATTCCTTAGCCATCTTCCACGTAGGGGCGACTTGGCGTCCAAGCCAATTCAACGTTCGTTCAATGGTATACGGTTTCGGTTCAGAAGTTAATTGAATCTCTTTCCGATTCCGTCCAATAAAACGACCCCATTGTTCATTCAAGGGCCAATTGGTTCGCCTTTTTCCTTCTACTTTATCCGCAAATCGCAAGTAACGATTGATAATGGAGAACGTGGTACTTTCAATACTACGACCTTTTAACAAATCTTGAATCGCATGATAAGCACGGTCATTTTTCAGTCGAATCTCAAAGCGATTTTTCGTCTCAGTTTGGTCTAATGGAATCCCTAACTTGATATATTGCTCATAATCTTTTTCATACAAACAAAAGTAAACCTCGCTTTTGAGACTACCGATATATAAAGTATTACCCATACCATCCTTCTCATCGGCTTTCAACAGCTCCCCGGAACGATAACTTTTAAAGGTACGGAACAAGGAAATACATTCTTCCTTCTGACATTTTTTCGTTAACTCAGGAATATCCAATAAGCCCACTCGATCATTGATTGCCAAGTCCAACCGTTTCATCACGCCACCGGCTTTTAGACAATCCTCGAAAAAGTCGTACCAGCTACGCTTTTGAGCGAGTAAAAAAGTTTCAAACTGTCGACAACCACGACCCTTTAATTCCAAAAGGACACCTTTATCTTCTTCATGAGATAACATCACTACAATATCGCCCATGACATATTGTTCTTGATAGGAGTAAAAGGCGTAATCTTCATGAAGCATATACTCAAATTTCAAATGGAGAATTTCTTGAATAATTTTCCGCACATCCGTTGTGGGAAAGCGAATCCTTACATAGTCAAGCAGTAACGTTAAAGGTAAATCGGGATTGAAACTTTCCAGTTGATCAAAAATTTTTCTCATGGTCTTTGTAGAGGCGGTTACGCCACCGTTTTCTATCTGATTTAGATATGGGCGGCTAAGTCCGCAAGCAGTAGCCAATTTATTTTGCGAAACGCCATATTCGTTGCGTCGGTCTTTTAATAGCCGATAATCTAAATTCCGTTGTGCCAAGTTCTCACCTCCAAATTCAAAGTGTTAACTTTTTCAAATGAGTTAACACGTATGCAAATCACTTAATATCCTTGATACAACAAGCATTCTTAGTGGCTACTTGCTTATTTTTTGTGTTTTTGTACCCCCCTGTTAGATACGGGGGGTGAGACATCATGGCCGGCTAGCGCCGTCCATGAATAGGCACAGCACCACGGAGGATTCCTGCTTCGCAAATCCCCCGCGGTCAGCGCCTATCAGTGGTTTATCTGGTTGTCACTCCGCGATAATGCCCTTAACTTCCAAATCTGCTTTCATTTCTAACAAGTATTGGCGGATATCCGGTTCTTTGGTAAGGTCTGCATTTCGTTCCAATTCACTGATGACTTGATTCAGCTCGATTCGAGCATCGGTTTCCTCCTTCATTACATATGAATCACCAGAGACTTTCACCCCGTTTTTACGAATATCAAAATTGAGTCGGCGTAGTTCTTCTTCCAGTTCTGAATCTGACTGAATCTCGCCAATCACCCAGTAGATTTCCCCAATCAACTTATCATAAATCATCTATTTTTACCTCCTTTAATCTTCTGGCAATATCAAAAATGATCGGAACTGTTACTGAGTTTCCGGCCTGCTTATACAACTGACTATCTGAATTGACTTGAGAAGCTCGGTCAAAAGCCCAATCGGGAAATCCTTGAAGTCTCCAACACTCCCTAGGTGTTAACTTTCGAATCTGGTACTGATCTGTGACGACTGCTTGTTGGTCTCCTGTTAGTAAGGTATGCACACTTCGTTTTCCTAGACGGCCTCGGCGACTTGTGGAATTAGGAAAAGCCAGGTTCACACTGTCCCCTGGCTTCACCTCTTGATATTCTGTTCCATTTTTCCGAATCATAACCTTTGTTCCACCTTGTTTCGTGGACAAGGTGGGTGCTGTTCCGGTTACTTCATAAACCCGATTACCTTGTTCAAAATTTCCCGGCAACATACCAGCTACAGAAATCCCATCCTTTACTGGCAATGCGATTTTGATTCCTTCATCACCAGTTAAGGTTGGTGCTACACCATCTGAGCCATAGACTTGTCCACCCATGCCTCGATTGGAAGGATTGATATTTAACAAGTTTCTGATGTTTTGACCAGATGTTGGAGACGGTCCAATGATAGGAAATACTTGTTCGGTACATGCGTCTCGAGAATGTCCGATAAGGAAGACCCGCTCGCGGCTTTGGGGAACGTAGGCCTTTGAGTTAAGCACCTGCCATTCCACATCATACCCCAATCCATCCAGCGTTCGGAGGATCGTCTCGAACGTAGCCCCTCTTTCGTGATTGAGCAATCCTCGGACATTCTCAAGGAATAAAAGCTTAGGTCGGAGAAGAGTGGCGAACCGAGCGATTTCAAAGAATAAAGTACCTCGAGTATCGGAAAATCCTTGCCGCTTTCCCGCAATTGAAAAAGCTTGGCACGGAAATCCGCCGCAAAGGATGTCCACTGATCCGAGTGATTGAACAAACTCGTCTGATACCCTTGTGATGTCATGCATTTCCACCTCCTTTCTTGTATCATGGATTACCTTATAACTCCTTCGAGCAAATTCATCAATTTCACAAAAACCGATACACTGGTGACCGGCTTGTTCCATACCTAAGCGAAAGCCACCAATCCCGGCGAATAAATCTAAAAATGTCATAACTCACCTCATTCATTGCAAAGAAAAAAGCCAAGAACATTTTTGCTCTTGGCTCTTAAAACTATTTCAATTTCAAATCTATTTTTCTTTATCCAAACCAATCAATTCGTGTTGTTTGCGGTTGGATTCATCTGCTACAAGTTTAAAGACTGCCTTTAGATCTTTCACAGAGGCATTCTTTTGTATTGTAGAAAAGTTATGGTTGTCCTTTGACATAATTTCATCAACTTTTCTTTTCCAATCATGTAGCTCTTCCTCCAATTTTGTAAACAACAGGTTAAAAATATTGAAACATTCTAAAGTGGTAGGAAATAAATTTCTCAACTAAAAGAAGCTTTATCGCGAAAATCATCTAAATCTACAATTCTAGTATCACTAAAGTAATCCTCTTTTATCTCTAAATACTGATCAAAAAAATGTTCTTCTAAATTAAACAAATTAGAAAGAAAGCTAGGTAAGATATTAAACTGATTCAATAAAAGTTTTAAACTGATTACATTTTTATCGAGTACAAATTTAAGAAGTGAGCGAATTTTACCTGGTCTAACTGGAGGGATTTCATCGTCTAAAGGCTCCAATAGCTTATAGCCTTTTTTAGTTAGTTGTCCCCAAAAATACCGATTTTCTTGATAAGTCATTAATCCTAAACCATAGGCTCTCATTTCCATAGCCGAAATCGAGACTAAATATTTTCTTTTTAAGTCAATATAATAATCAGGATTCGATTTTCTTTTTAGTGCCAAAAAATCATTAGTAAACTCTTCTTCCGGCAATAGAAATATAGACGCAAACAAATGTGCTTCCTTTTCAATAACTTTTAATTCTGCAGGCGTTAATATATCCATATCTACATCAGCATGTAATAAAAGGTGTCCCAATTCATGAACTAAATCAAAGTTTCTTCTAACTGCTGATTTCTTAACAGTACCTAAAATTATATATAATCGTCCATCGTTTGTAACTGTACTATAAGCATCAATTTTGGATCCTAAATTCTTTTCTACAATATAGATCCCACTATTCTCCAAAGTATACATTAGGTTTTTATTGTCTTTTAAAGATAGTTCAGTTCTAGCAAATTCTGCAACTTTTCTTATTACTTCATTTCTTTCTAAATCGCTTTCCTTAACAAATTTCAAACTTTGTTCTCTAATATCAATTATTGGTGCTTTTGGAATTATCAATTTCTGTTCAAAATAATTGATATAATAATCAACATAATTCAAAAAAGTAAGTTCAAGTTTTGTCTTTTTTCTAGATTCCCTATCTTCTGCTCTATATGCAATTTTTTCTTCACTAACTTTATCTTTCAGATAACATGATGAGAAAAAATATTTCGTCTCCACACAAAATAAACTACGCAATTGATTTAATATCTCAATTCGAGGCAGTATAGAATCATTTTCATATTGCCATACTGCCTGTTCGGTTATTTTCAATTGATCTGCTAGTTCTTTTCTGGAGAGACCGTTTAACTCCCTTAGACTGCTTAACTTCTCTCCGTAAAACATAGAAACATCCCAACTCTCTACTTAATTTGCTTCTTTCTTTGTATCATCTTGTTCTTCTGCAGCAACCCCATAACCAAAAAACTGATCTTCATCCGCATAGATACTTTCAGGAACTTTATCTCCCTTCACAATTTCAAGTTCTTCATCACTAATTGAATAAATACTTTTCTCTATTAGTGGCGTCAAGTCTGCAACTTCAACTAGACTCATTTCATATTGATTTGGTAGTGTCAGAGCAATTTTGCTAATCATTTTGGATTGGGAATCAAATTCGTATGTTACCACATAAAAACGATTGTATCCCTCTGGAGCCTTTATAGCAATATTTTTATTTATTGCTTCCAATTCAGGAAGAGAAAGTTCCAATTGAACAACTTTTTCAGATGCTACCGACTTCAAAGACTCGCTATCAATGATTGGATTGTTAATACCAGCATACTCATATAAATAATTTTCCTTTTTGTTACTATCCACTTTCCCGTTAAAATTCTTCGTAATTCCTCGACTATTTTTTACAATTACTAGATACTTTTCTTGCGTATCCTCCATAATGAACTGAAGATATTCCCAAGTATATCCTGCTTTCTCAATTGAACTTTGAACTTGATCGTAATTCGAACATGCTTCATCTACACTAGAATCTATATGATTCCCTTTAACCCAGGCATACGCTCCACTGACTTTTAAATCTTTTTGAGCCCGTCTTCTTACATCAAGATACTCTTTATATCCCTTCAAAATACCATCTACGATTGATTGACTCAATTCATTTGCCAAAGAAAACTTGTTCACGCAATCCACCTCATATTCTTCTATTTGTAAATAATTATACTTTATTTATTAAAAAAAGAAAGCATTTATCCTGATTTTTTTAAAGTGAAGATGAAAATTAATCTAACTGTTTTTTCAAATGAACTATTTCATAATACTTTTCTATTGCAATAAATGTT
Source organism: Candidatus Enterococcus avicola (assembly GCF_047470845.1). Taxonomy (NCBI): domain Bacteria; kingdom Bacillati; phylum Bacillota; class Bacilli; order Lactobacillales; family Enterococcaceae; genus Enterococcus; species Candidatus Enterococcus avicola. The sequence continues at coordinate 21,446 of NZ_JBLGTY010000017.1, forward strand.
AGAAATTTCCTTTAAAAAATCGTATTCTTTGGGCACTAGAGGAGTATAAAACTCACTTATCACACTTCCTCCTGTATCCACATAACCTCGTCCTTTGATTCGTTTCATAAAGAAATTTTTATCAACTTCTCCAAACATCATGGAATACCCAAGTTCACTCATGCGACCCAAAGCCACTCTGAAGTTAAACTGATCGCGAATTCCATCTCCTAAATATTTCGCATCTGGTCTTTGACAAGCCAGTATTAGGAAGAAACCAGACTGTCGGCCTAACATCACAATTTGTTTGAGCTTATTCAAAATCACCGCACTTTCTTTCGTTGTTAACATCTCCATATAAGCCACGTATTCATCAAAGATTAAAAAGTTTGGCGGAAGTCCAAGATACGCATAATTCTCTCCTGTTTTATAGTTGGGCATTTCTTTCATTTTCTTGCTACGAGCCATCATGCGTTCGTAAAAGTCTTCCACGCAAGTAGAAATTTCTTCCTTTTGTGAATAGACATGGGGCATTACCGTACCTAAATCGGCGAGGTCCGCATTTTTTGGATCGAAGATAAACAATTCTGCATCTGACTTCAATAGTGCTTCGATAATGGTGAGTAAGAAATAGGTCTTCCCACCACCTGTGCCACCAGCGATTAACATATGAGGTAAAGAATCATACGCCCATACTTGATTTTTCATCAATCGCAGAGTCCCGTTTTCTGCCACTACTTCTTCAATTCCAATTCGATTGGCAATCATATCGTATAACAAGGTGTATTCCACATAAGAGTCTTTGAGTTCCTTTTCTACTAACTCACAATACAGTCCGCTTTCTAACTTCTTTTCCAACTTTAAAAGCTGATCCTGATATTTTCCCAGTGAAATTTGAACGCGAATAGAAAGTAAGCCATCTTTCATTCGATAATAAATTTTGGGGAAGTAACTGATACTCTCTCTGGTCCGACTACTATTTAAATCTTTGAAAAAGCCTTCACTTTGAGTTTGTTTCACTTCATACCAATGGTTTTCTAGAATCATCCGAGCCAACTTTTGTCGATGCCACAGACTTCGCCAATGATCATGAAAAAAATGAATATAAAGTAACATCATAACTCCTGCAAGAGCGAGACTTCCAAGTAGACATGCTAAATCTTTTATAGACCAAACGATTTCAATAGTAGAAAGTGATGACTTAGAAAGATCAAATTGTCTAAGCTCTTGAAAATAAAAGACGCCCATCCAACCGATGAATAAGGCACTTAGCCAGCCAAGAACAAAGTGATAAACCAAGTGCTGATTTCCTGCCCGTATGCGATGCCCTTTGTACATTTTGATGGTTTCCACCTCCAACCGAAAATTGCCCAATAGGATTTTATTGGGCAATTTCAAAAAGTCATGCTAGTCATTTACTGACACGGGAAGTTGTTTCGTTTCAACCAATTGTGTTAAAAAACCTTCAATAGCATCCGGCATCTCCACACCGATTTCTTCCAAGACAGATTCTGCTTGACGACATAAACTTTCATTTACCTCGACAACCATAAAGAAGGACTCTTCCTCCCCTAACCAATCCAGTACATCAAAGTCTTCTTTGGCATCGTTACCTACTTCCAGTAATCCTTGATGCATAATCAAAAACATTTTTTCATCATAGGTTAATGCTTTCGTGAGTTGTTTCTCCGTTAGCTCACCTTTGCCATATTGATCGAGACAATCTAAAATATGTTCGACATTAATTTCCATACGCTTCACCTATTTCTTTCCTTCATTTTGGTTCGTGGGATTTCCTTGATTCGGTTGTCGTTTCAAGACTAAATCATCTGCCTTAATGAACCAATTGACAGTAGTTCCTTCTCGGAAAACATAATTGGCGACCGTATCCACGATTGGATTGACCAACTCTACCTCTGCATCATAGGCAAACTCGCGTAAGGGCACATTTGCTGGGATACTAACTTGGATCATTCGACCTTGCGCGGAGGATTTCAAATTATAGGTTCGTTCTTTTACCTCATTACTAATCGTTCCGTCTTCGTTTTGTTTCCGTACTTCCCGGCGTAATGCAGAAAAGCGCAGCTTCCCAAACGTTAATCCTGAATCTACGACAATACCTTCTGTTAATCTCATCTTCTTTTCCTCCTATGCTTTCACTAAATCATCGACATACAACACGTAATCAGTAAACCCACGATTCTCAATCTCATACCCTTTGGCAACCAAGTGGGGATTTACGGCTCTTAGTGGTTGATCTTGGTCAAAATCTTTTTCACCAGCTTCCGCAGCTACCACTACTTCAATATCATCTGCTCGTTGTTTACTGGAATACAAATGGTAACTACGACCAATTACTGTAGTATTCCGACCATATCCTTCTGTTAAAATTTCACCTTCACCGGCATAACTTATCTTTCCAAAGGTTTCGGCCATATCTGGCACAACAAATTTCAATTCCATATTTTTTCCTCTTTTCATTGTTAGTTTTGGATACAAAAATAGCGCGACAACTTTTTTAGGAGGCGGTCGCGCACGTTGGTTCTTCCTATTTACTTGTTTCATCTCATCACCTTAGTTCCGGCGATTCCAGAAATAATAGCCAGCCGTTGCAAAGATCAAGGTAAAGCCAATGAACAGTAGCACATTGGAATTTTTCTCCCCGGTTTGAGGGAATGTCTTCACTGTAGGACTAGATTCTTGAGAGTCACTTGGAACAGTTGGTGTTTCTGGTTGTTCCGGCGTACTTGGTGTGGTTGGCACTTCTTTTGGTGTTAAGGTTTGAGATTTTTCTTTCAAATCTTCATTGTGTTTTCCATTAATATTTCCATCTTTGTCATAGTTAATTTCTTTGAAAGTAAAACTTGTCCCTTCTGGATATTTACTTGTATCTACTTTTTCCGCAAACACGGTTTTAGTAATTTCTTTGTCATTCACTTCGTAATCAATTTTTCCAGAATTCCAAATTTCTTTGTTTGTGCCATCTGGTAATAAGGCGTACAGAATTGTTTCGAAAGCTTCTTTTGAGCCATCTAGTACATCATGAGTAATGGATACATCATCAAACATATCCACCACATCACCATGAGTAAAGGTCTGGGAACCGTCTTCTAGGTGGGCTTTGGTTTGGATGGAAACATGACGTTCCACTGCACAATTGACAGTTTGGGATTGATTATTCAAACTAGCATCCTTCGCTACTGGCTCATCGCCCGCTTCAAAGGCTTCCTTGTTTTCATACACATAGTTGAATAAGACGATGGTTTTGTCTAAAACTTGTTCCGCGGTTAATTTATGCAGAATTTCCCAAGTTCCTGTTTTCTCTTTGTTCGCCAAGGTAGCCGTTGTTTCGGCAATTACCACTGGTTTGGCTTTTTCATCTTTTTCTTGGGCAGCTTTTGTGGCGTCCACATCAATGGCTTGCGCTACCACATACCAGTCTTCTTTAATTTCATGTAAGTTATAGCTCAATTTATCAACTAGATCGGTAGAATCAAGGGTAGTCAATTCTTTATCCCCGTCTTTCCAAGTCGCAAGGGAAGTCAAACTATCTTCTTCCTCAGGAAAGTCATAGAGCATTAAACGATTCAAACTAACAGAAAATGCTTTGTTCGTCAGTTTCTCGTAAGGAACGGTCACCGTTTTAATTGGTTGTTTTTGGCCTTGTTCGGTAATGGTAAAGACATACTCACTCTTCACAAAGTCTTCTTTGTTTTCCTTAAAAGTAGAACGGATTTCTAATGGCGTAATCTTTTGAAAACCTTCTGGGGCTTCTACTTCTTCAAGTAAATAATCCCCATAAGGGAGATTTTCAAACTTGCCATAACCATCAAACCCTAATTGCTCGTTATAAGCTGTGGTCGCTTCATCTTCAGCGCCTGTGATTTCATTAGTTCCTTCCAATGGTGACATTTTAAAGGTCAGATCATTAAAGCCAGTTTCGGCAGTTTCCGCAGCTGATTCGGCGAATTTGAAGAAATCAAAACCAAAGCGAATCACTTGTTCCTTCGCCGTAACATCTCGGGTAATCACGGCATTTTTTTCGCTATCATCCACCTTTTTGATGGATACAGGATACTTTGCTTCATCAAGGCTATATCCTTCGGGCGCTTTTGTTTCTTGCCAATAATACTCGTTGATGGCTAAATGTTTAACAGCAACTTGGTTCTTTTCGTCTAAAGTTAAAGTGACCGTTTCATCGGAAGCTTTCGTTCCCTTCACTAATTCTGGTTTAAAAGCTTCACTCCATTTAACCGCTTTTCCATCCTTAGCAGTAAACAAGGTGTATTCAGCACCCTCAAAGACTGCCTTACCCTGTGTTTTATCTCCAGTATTTTTGTCTTCTTTTGTCAGAGTGGTTTCACCAGTGATTTCTTGGTTTTGCCCTTTTACATTACTCGTAACAAGGGCTACGGTTTGATTGGCATACTTCAATTCAACTTTTACGGGTTTGAAAGTATTCACGAAGCCATTAGATGCTTTGGTTTCGGTCACATAATAGGTTCCCAATTCCAACGCATTAGCAATCTCTTTTGGTGTTTCTGCATGACCGTTTTCATCCGTGATCATTTCTTGAACGATTTCACCAGTGGGACTGTCTTTGCGAATGGCAAACGTATTGCCAGCTAAGGAGTAATTGTCGTTCCAAAGATCATTTCCTGTTTCAACTCCGGTTTTATCCAGAATGATTCGACCTTTTTCTCGCGTATTTTTTGAAGTCACAGAAATGGTTTCGCCTGCTTTAATCGTGGCAGTCATAGGTGTGGTATCAACCGTATAAGGCGCCGGCACTGATTTTTCAGTAATGGTTACCTTTGTACCATGAGGAATCCCATCCAATGTCGCAATGCCTTCTTTATCGGTAGTCACATCTTTTGCAGGTAAAGTTTTTCCAAAGTCTAAATGGAAAACCGTTCGTGGGACAATAGCACCTGATTCTTTATCAACTTTTTTGATCTTTAAAGAACCCTCTGTTTCCACATCAATTTTGACCGTGTAAGTGTTCGGTTTATCAATCGCCCCAGCCATCAGGGTTTGCTGGCCAGCCATCTTATAGGCCACTGGTGTTCCTGTACCAGCAGATTTCTTAAGCGTCAACACACCATTTTCTTTTGAATTGACATTAGGTGTGATTACCAATTTATTGCCATTTACACGATAATCAATGTCTGCGGTATTTTCCACAACTTCATCAAATTCTGACAAATTCAAATTATTCGTATCCGTCACCGTGGTCGATTGGCCTAACACTGCTTTTACTGTGGAATTATGGAAGCTTGGTTTTTTCTGATAATCGGCAATGGCTTGATTGATTTTTGCTTCAATGGCTGCGATATTTACGGCACTACCATCCGATCGTTTGATTGAGTGAAGGGTATAACCGTTAACTTCTTGCCAGATCATCTTCTGTGCCACAATAAGAGTATCTACATCTGTACCGGCTTTCTTCCATAAAACGGAAACTAGTTTCGCTTTCTCAGGCATATCAGGCAATGGATTTTTCTCATATCCAGGAGTGAACTCATTGTAAATCGGAACTCCTGGTTCAATACAAAAAATATCTTGTTTCACGCCATTGTATACAGCATAATGTGGAACAGTGACTTCTGACATTGGACGACCGTCACTAAAAGTTCCTTCAACAGCATATTGATGCGCTAAATCTAGTTTTACGGTTACAGTTTGTGGATGGGTAATTTCATCGGCATAGGCAATACTAGGTGCAATTGAACCACAAATTGTTTGACACAACAAAGCTATTGATGTATATAGTCGCCAATTTTTAAATTTTATATTCTTCATTTCATTTCTCCTTCGCAAATTATTTTCTTTTAATAATTACCTTTTTCCACGCATTTCTCGAGATTTTTGCAGACAAAAAGCATTGAATAATTTCTATTCAATGCCTTCATATATTTTTATTTAAGATTAAAACTGCATTCTGACGTGTTACCACAGTTGAGGTCTATAAGAAATGACACATTAAAATAACTTTTAATCTCCTTATTTTCTTTATAGAAGCGTTATAATCTTGATATGCGTGGAGCACTGTATTTAAAAATATATATTTTTTAAATTAAATATAATGTATGGTACTTTTTGATGTACACATATACCTGAGACTTTTATATTATTATTCAATTGTAGCTCTAATTGTTTCAATTAGTAGTAATTCATTATTCAAATCCATCCTATTCCCAATTTTTTTATTTGAACGGCTTCATAATTACAGCAAAATGAAACCTTCTATTTTTATAAAAAGATGAAAAGTTAAATAAAAATTCCCATAAAAAATAGACCCTAGATCTGGGCCTATATATTGAATTAAATGGTACTATCAGTTCTACAATCTTTATGATTAGGGTAACAGGTATCGAACCTGAACTTACCTGTCTCAGAGTCAGGCATAGCCATGTCTTACAAATCCAACGATTGGAGAATAACGCTAGATTGCGGATAGTTCAAGCTATACTTTCATGGTTCATCTATCTCGAAATCCTCCAATGTCACTGATGAATCCTTAGCAACAATATCTACAGCAAGTTCTAGATTTAACTGTACTTGATCATTATACCTTTTCAAACGTGAAGAATAATCGGTTCCACCAGTTAGTAGCCCGGCAGCAATATCCCCAAAATCTGGTTGTACCGGCTGGATAATACTGTAAACCAAGTGCAAATCTTCATCTCGAATCACAGGATTTGTTACTGGTCGGCTTTGCGCTTCCGCTAGTCGGTAATACGCCTGCATCCGTTCATTGGAAATGTCTGTCTCTGTCAAATCACTACGAATAGAGACAAATCCCCCTTCCTGTACTAGCTGATTTTGATACTCATAGGAATACAGATACTTTAAATATTCTGCTGCCACGTCAGGATGCTTGCTAGTGGCGGAGATTCCCATCCAACCTTTCGTAAACGGTCGAATCTGCCGATTATTCTCGCTGGTTTCCGGCACAGGTAGTGGCATCACGCCGAAGTCTAATTGGGAATTTTGGCTTTCCCATGCAGGAATACACCAGGACCCTTGTACAATAAAGGCCACCTTTCCTTCCGCGAAAAGATTCCGTGCTTCCGGTGCCGTCAATGAAGCAGAATCTGGGTAGAAGCTACCATCTGTCATCAATTTCTGGTACCAACCAAAAGCCTGTCGAACTGCTTCTGAAGCATACAGAGTCTTTCCTTGCTGTACAAAAATCTGTTCTCCCGGTCCTAAAGGTGCTCCCGCCAACTCTGAAAAGGCCCGCAACTCTAAGTCTACGCGATTTTTCTGTGCACCACTGGTGATTATCCCATAAGCATTACCTTTTCCCTCTTTAGTTACCCGCTGACAAATCTCACGAAACTGCTGCCAGGTCACCTCACCGGAAGTTACCAACTGCAATTCGTCAGCCGTTAATAACTCTCGATTATAAAACATAAGCGTACTGCTGATTTCCTGAGCTTCTGGTAACAGATAGACATCATCATCCTGCTGAGTGATATTCTGCTGCAGGGCTTCCGGCTTCAGCTGCTGGAAAAAGTCCTCATCAAGATAAGTGTTCAGCGATACAAACCACCCTTCAGAGACAGCAGTTTGAAAATCCGTATTACTGGGGAGAGGAAACAAATCCGGAGCTTTCCCTGAACGGATGCCTGAAAGCATGGTTTCATTGAATTGGGCCTGGGTTAAAGTAGTGTAGTTGATAGTCACATTTGGATGGTCTTTTTCAAATCGCTGGTTCAATTGTTTTCTAGCTTCTTTAGTGCTATCGCTCCAGTCCACAATATTCAACGTGACCTTTTCATCAGGAGCAGTGGTGATTTTTTTAATGGTTGCCGAGGTAGTTCCCGTTTTCTCATCTGTTGGTATAATCTTCACGCCACAGCCAGTTAGGAGTATCAACCCGGCCAATCCTAAACCAATTAGTTTTTTCATATTCTCACCCCTTTACTGCGCCAGCAATACCATTGATAAAGTAACGTTGGAAGAAAATAAAGAGAATCACCATCGGCAAAATCGTCATACAAGCACCCGCTGCCATACTACTCCAGTCTACAATGTTTTCCCCTTGAAATGCATACATCCCGACAGAAAGTGTGCGTATCGTTGGATCATTTACCGATAGAATCAAAGGATACAAAAAAGAATTCCATGTCCAGATAGACTGGGTGATAGCTACAGTACCAATAACCGGTCTGGACAAGGGAAACATAACTTTGAAAAAGACATCAAATTCCGTTGCCCCATCAATAACTGCTGACTCCTCCAGTTCAGAGGGTACTGATTTAAAAAAATTGGCAAATAGCAAAAGGAAGATGATGTGTCCACCACCGATTTCGGCTAAAATTAGTCCAATAATTGAGGTATCCGCATGAAGCATTCGTAATAATTGATACACAGGAATAGTAAAGAAAATTGTGGGAATTCCCATAGATAAGATCATCACGCGGTACAGCGCCTTCTTGCCACCAAACTCAAAACGCCCCATCACATAGCCCGCCAGCGCAGTCACCCCCAAGATGATCACAACTGAAACAAACGTCACAATGACCGTGTTTAAAAAGTAACGAGAGAACGCCCCCTCGGTCCAGGCTCGTCGAAAGTTATTCAATGTCAAGGCAGACAGGTCAAACAATTTCTTAAAACTCGTGGTGTTTTTGCTACTAAGAGCGGTCAATAACATTACCAGAAAAGGCAGTATCCAAAGTGCAGCAAGTGCGTAGGTCAACACTTTTTTCATGAGACCTCCCCCTTCCGTTTCTGTGAAATTAAGTGAAATATCAATGACATGATTATCGTTAACAAGACTGCAACGACGGCTGCTGAACTAGCATAGCTAAGTTGTGGCGATCCGAATGAACTAGAGAAGGCCGTTCGATAAATAAAAGTAGATAAAACATCAGTTGCAAAATAAGGACCCCCAGCTGTCATAGTCTGAATCAAATCAAAAACTTTTAATGAGTTCAAAAATGTTACCGTGGTAATCATAACTACCACCGGCTTGATCATGGGCATGATAATTTTCGTCAATAGGGAAAAGGTGGTAACACCATCGATTTTCGCCGCTTCTACCACCTCTTCTGACACCATCTGAAACCCCGCTAACCAGTAGATGAACAGAGTTCCGGTTTCTTTCCAAACAGAAACCAATATCACCACTCCAAAAACATATTTTGGATCTGTTAAGAAAGGCTGAGCTGACAAGCCTATACTAGTCAGAAAGGTATTCAGTAAACCTTCGTGATTGAAAAAACTCTTCATCATCATCCCCATCGTTGCTGTTGTTGCCACGATAGGTAAAATAAAGAGAATACGCAGCAATTTTTTATGTTTAAACGAGCCAAATTCCACCAGATATGCTAGTAGAAAGGAAATTAGAATCTGAAAAGTCGTGCCGAACAAGGCATAGAGAAGACTATTTTTTACAGCATTCCAAAAAATCCCATTACCTATTAACTGCCGGTAATTTTCCCATCCGATAAAATTAGCTGTCTTGGTAATTCCGTTCCAATTTAGAAAGGAGTACAAGATATTCAATAGAAATGGATAAATAGTAAACCCAACATAGAATATCAGCATCGGCATCAAAAATATCCGAATTAATTTTTTGCTGTTCCTTGGCTTCATGGTATTCTCCTTTCATACATTTGTATCACACGAGACTGCGAAATTGACTTGTGCTGTTTAGTAAACAAAATCAATCCGAAGTTAGCCACATACCTTCACTCCTAGTATCTGCCATTTTGTAAAAGACACCCAAAGCCTCTACGAATCATTTGAGATCCGAAAAGGCTTTGGAAACAAAGGACTAGACCATTAAAAAGATGTCAAATCCTTATATCTTTATTATAATGTAAAACCAGCATAATTTTTAGCTACTTCGATGATTCGATAGACATCTAAGTTAGGCTGGAAATTTTCTTCGTTGCGACGAATGAAATCAAGAAAATCCCGCCAAGCTGACTGAGCCGGCTGATAGTGCCCTTCACTTAACAACGCCAATGCTTTGCTAAGTTTTTCAGTATATTCTCGATGATAGCCTAACTGTAACCATTGTGTTTTAACGATCCCAGTCTTCTCCTGGGCATTTTTTTCAATCAGTGACAGACTTCCTTGCGCTAAGTGGGTAGCTGTTTGATAGCGGAGACTTAATTCTGGAGCAACTCGAGGTCCGATTGCATTGAAATAATCACAAGAAGAATACTGAGAAAGCTGTTCTAAATATTCGATAACTTGTTGCCAATCCTCACCATACATATGGCTGAAATAGTCTGTCAAGACTACCTCATAATCAGCTTCTTTGTTCCAAAGCATTTCTCCCATAACATAGTTAGGGAAGTTATGAGGAAAGCCAGCTCTTAATTCCTGACAGCTAATGTATCCTTGTAGATGAAGCTTATCTAAATACTTGATGTCACGGCTGATGACTCGGCTGATTTTCATGTAACCCAAATCACCGTAATGAGCTCGCCCAAGTGGGTAATCGTAGACAAAGCTGTCCCCTTTAAACTGATTCTGCCAACTGAACAAGTAAGAAAGATTTTCTTCCAAGGAATTTGGCAAGACAATCTGGTTGCGAATATAGGGCTTTGGTTCCGGGATACCATTTTCGTAATCTACATCTGCATAGCTCTTTTCGAAAGTCCGGGTAATCGGCGCAAACATCATGGTGAAGCGTTCTGGGTTGTGAATGGTTTCTTTTTTCGGTGCGAAGAGTAACTCATGATACAGCAAGAAACAGATCTTAGTATTCAATCCAGCCTCAATCAGGGCTTCATCCAATTGGTTCAAAATTCGAACATATTGATCAGACGGCAGATCCTTTTGGCATTCTGGACACTCACAAATGTTGTTGCGAGCATCTGAAAGCCAGACATGAAGGTAATCCACATCTTGTCGCTCTTTTGCATATGCCACAATAGAAGCAACCATTTTCTTGCCGACTTCAGGATTAGCAAAGTCCAGACTGGTAAGGATTGGTGCTGTATCATATAACTCCCGCTTACCGTTGAGTTCGGCTACTAGTGGTTTCTTTTCTTCTGGCAACGTCAGACCTGATTCCCAACCAAACTTGGAGGAGTAGCCTAGCACTTCACCAGTCCAACCGTGGCCTACCCGATGCTGTTGCAAGCCACGAATTTCAATTTCATGGTCAATCTTATCGCTCATGGCTTCTGCAATTTCATTGGAAAATGGTTCTTTTTCCAGATAAGGATTGAACTCATGCTCATACCAACGCTTGAAGAAAGAATAGGGATTTTCAAACTGAATAAAGAAGGAATTCATGCCAATTTTTGGCAACCAATCAATAAAGTTGCGCACATTTTCAAAGGAATCTGCCCCTTCGATACAGACGCCCCGGTGTTTAAAGCTGGCGGTTTCTCGGATGGCAATTTTCATAGTGGCGAAAACTTCAGAATCTACCACTGGGAGAACTTCTTGGTCCCGTCCAGGTCGGAGATAGCGTACCCCAACCTCCTTGAATAGTCGGTACAAAGCAATCAAAAGTCCCACTTCAGAATTCGCTGTGATACGCCCTTTACCGTTAGTAAGAGAAATCACAATACTATCTAACGCTGTATTGTCTTCTACAAAGCTAAAGATTATATCCGCTTCGGTTACCGAGTCTGCCAATTTAGTTTCCATTTGAAAGACGTTCTTAAAATAGTAGCCGCACTCACTTGCTATAAAGTCAGAGTCTTTGAGTTTTTCGTCAAACCATACTTTGATACTCATGCTGTTACCTCTTTCGTATTCATAGTTTCTTCCATTAAATTATTGCGGTCAGCAGCTTTGAAGAACGGAAAATAAATCATGAAGGAAACTGCCACCAATACAACCTGTAGTACAGCTCCTTGCCAGCTACCTGTAGCTAAAAAACCACCGATAATTGGAGGTGTCGTCCATGGTAACGTGACTCCTGTTGTGAATGGTACTAATCCTAATGCCATTGAAAAGTAGGTTAGAATCGCATTCACTACCGGTGTGATCACAAATGGTATCAACATAATCGGATTCAAGACAGTTGGGAATGTAAATAAAATCGCGGTATTGATGTTGAATAGTGCAGGAATCCCAGAGACTTTTCCAAGTGTCTTGTACTCTTTACTTTTACTAAAGAACATCAAACACAGTGCCAATCCAATTGTTGCACCACCACCACCAATGTAAACGAACAAGTCCATAAAGGGGGCAGTTACAATATGAGGTAACGCTTCTCCAGCTGCCTGAGCAATCCGGTTGTCATCTGCGTATTGAATCCATAGTGGATTCATCACTGAACCAACGACTTGACCACCATTAACGCCACAGAACCAGAAGATAGAATTTAGCAACACTGCGACAAATGTTCCTGGTAGCGTGCTAGCAATGTACCCAAGCGGAGTTCCAATAATGATGGAAAGAATATTGTTCAAGCTACCCAATCCCAATGCTTCGATAGCTTTCAGCAAACCAGCAAATAGGAACAGGATTACCACCCCTGGAATCAGTGCAGAGAAAGATTTACTAACAACATCCGGTACACTGTCAGGCATTTTAATGGTAATATTTTTTTGTATAAACCAACGATAAATTTCTGCTGAGATCATTCCGACGACAATGGCAGCAAAAATTCCTTTGCCTCCCAACATTCCATAAGGAATCCCAATTGCACTTGCTTCATCGACAATTGAGGGAGTCATCAACAGAAAAGCCCCTAACGCCAAGACACCCGCAGATGGCCCGTCAGTTTTATAGGATTCTGCCAAGCGATAAGCGATACCGAAAACTGTGACTAGTGCCATCAAACCAAATGAATTGTTGGCCATTGTGTTCAATAACCCGGCCAAGTCCCAATGTGTTTTCAGCCATGTCGTCCAAGCCAGTACCGGAAAATCTTTGATTAAAACAAAGAATGACCCAATCAAGACCAGTGGCATTGCCATCATAATCCCTTCTCGCAATGCTTTCAGATGGCGTTGCTTACCAATTCGTTCTCCCCACGGCGCTAACTTGTTTTCGAGAAAACTCAAAAATCCCTTCATTTTTCTCTACCTCACTTTTTATTTATTTTTAATAAACAAATAATAACTCGAAAGCGCTTTTTTGTAAAGATATATTTTTTACTAATAAATAATAAAACACAATACAAATTTACGTCTATAGAGTAGAATAAGGATATGAAGAGTTTTTGAAAGGAGTATAGTATGCATAAAAAAATTTCTGATACATATCTACAAAATGCTGCAACAGTCTTGGAGTACCTCTACCGAACTCCGGAAACATCTCGCATTGAAATCTCTAAACAAACCGGACTGACACCAGCCGCTATCACAAGCATTGTGGGAGACTTAATGGAACGTAAGGCAGTCATTGAAACCGGAGCGGAGATCAACGGTGGAGCCGGTTCCGGTCGCAAACGCAAAGTCATCCAACTGAATCATCAGGCAGGACTATTGGTAGGGGTAGAGATTAACATGAAAGGTATCTTCGCCACAGTTACTGACATGACTGGGAATTTTTTGGCTAAATCAGTTGTTTCAATAGACAATTATGTTACCACCGAAATTAATGAAACTATCGTGAATCTTCTCCAAGAAGTCTTACAAGGTCAAGACGAAAAACAAGTCTGCGGTGCTGGAATCGCCGTACCAGGACACTTCGATCGTCAAGAGCAAACCATTATTTCAAACAATCATCAATGGAAACATTTTAATTTATCAAAAATAAAAAATGAATTTTCTTTTCCATTTATTGCTGACAATAATATTGAGTGTATGGCTCTAGGAGAATACCTCTTCAATCCTCTCATTACACCGGAAAACTTCCTTTTTTTCCACATCGGAGCCGGCATGTTTTGCTCTTTCTTTCAAGCAGGACAGCTAGGATTCAAGGACAATTACTACATAGGCGAAATTGGACATACAGTAGTAGATATTAACGGTCCAAAATGCGAATGTGGTAAAAGAGGTTGTCTGCAGACGTATATCTCAGACTCTTGGTTATTAAAGAATGCGCGCTTTTTATTTGACCGCGCTAACAACACGACGCTGAAAAGTTTAGTGGATTCTTCCAACGAAATTTCCCTGAGTACGATCATCAATGGTTACAAACTCGGAGATATTTATCTGAATAACCAAATTGATTTAGGGCTAAAATTGCTAGCTACTTCCATTGCCAATACATTGATCCTTCAAGATGCTGAAAAAATTTACCTAAACAGTGAATTACTGAATCATGAAGATTTTAAAGAACAGATCACAAATTCAGTACGAGAACAGCTCTCCTTCATTCCTACCAAACGTGATATAGCCATTGAGATTATTCCATTTGATGAACACCGAGGTTCTCACGGTGCAGCAGCGCTAGCGGTTCTTAGCTTCTTCGTTCGACACCCGGGGTATAGGTACCTATAAGAAAATTTAAGTGACACACAAAATGATAGGAAAGCTCATAATATTCTCTTCAGTTTGCTAACTGCAGATTTAATAGTATAAAACAAAACATAAATACTGAAAAAATCAGATTTTTTTAGATTAAAAATGTGAGAATCAACTGCTTTTTTAATAGTAAACTTGACTTCTATTACGTATAAATGTTACAAATTGCAATACACAATTGCTATTTTTGGAATCAGTAAAAGCAATTGTTGAATCAATCGTTCCAACAATTGGTTGAATAGCCAAACCCAAAATAGTCAATGCACATAATTCATTTTTATTTTTATGCATGAAATGCTCTCCTTTCAAAATAAGCAGAAAAAATAAGATGCTCGCTTGAACATCTTTGTTTATAAAGTCTTTTTGAAATATTTATTGACCAAAAAGAATGGATTTGAGAATGAATGAGCCTAAAATTTAATCTAAAATACGAAATATACTGCCTTTAAATTAGAACACATTTTAGAACACAAACATTTCAAATTTAATCAAATACAATAAAATATATTTACGGTAAAACCTTTATGCATCAAGGTTTTTCAAACTTATTCAATGATACGAAGAAAAAACCAGGTCTTAAGAAAGCTCGTAAAGCTTCACAATTCTCTAAACGTTAAAAACAGCTTCATATCAGTACTTTCAGGCGTTTCGTAATTCATTTTGCGAAGCGTCTTTTTTTGAGTTGACACCATTGTTGACACCATTCCGGTCTGACTCTTTTTGAGACAATTTACGATAGGCAATTTCTCCAATAGGCATTTGAATCACATTTGGTGTATTTACATAAGTTCTTGTGATGTTTGTATCGCTGTGAGTCAATGCTTCAGAAATCTGTTCTAGAGCGACACCAGCTTGTTTGGCTAAAGTTGCCCCAGTATGTCGTAACTTGTGTGGAGTCGCATGGGTAAGGTGCTTATGTCGTCGCTCAATGGATTTCATACGGTAGTTCAAATAATCTGTATGAAGTCTTTGATTGATATTCCCTTTATCATCAAAGGAAGGTAAAGAGTAGCTGCTCTTCGGTTTGTTCGATTTCAAATTGAGCTAGTTCTTCTTTTTGTTGGACTTTCCACTGTTGAAGTAATTGCTTTAGTTCATTCGGAATATGGAAAATTGTCGTTTTATTCCCTTTTGTGCTTTTTTCATTGCCGAATTTATCCAAGGCTTTGCCAATCATAATCTGGGAAGTAGTGAAATTCACGTTCTTCCATTTGATGGCGTAAGTTTCTGATTTGCGATCAGACAAAAAGAAGGTGGTTAGAAATAATACATAGTCCTGTAAAGTCAATTGCCCACTTTCATGATCACTTTGGACGGCAGTTAGCCATTCTTGAAGTTGTTCAAAGGAAAGGTACAAGTCTTCTTCTTTTTTAGCTTCTTGCAGTTGGTTTTTCTTAGTAGCGTTGATCCGTTTGAGCGATTTTTCTAGTTTATTCCGTTCGATGTATTCAAGCTCTTCTGCCCAATCAAAAATAGAATTAACGTAGCTACGTAGTATTTTGAAGTTTGCGTATTCGGCAGCCTTTTGAGTCATAATTTTTAGAACAAAGGCTTTGTTTTGATTCAGATAGTTCAATGTGTATTTTCCAAACATTGGTAAGATGTGAAGTCGAAAAATATCTTTTGTATTCGCGATTGTGACAGGAGTAGGAGACTTTGTGTTTCGAGAAGTTAAGCCAGCTGTATAAGCATCAATCCAGATATCTTCATAGAAATCTTTGAACAGTGCTTCGCCACCTAGTTCAAAAGCATTCTTTTCTTTGTTTTCCCGTAGCTCTTTAATTTTGGCATAAAAATCAATTTCTGCTTCTTTTGCCTCCTTTCTAGTTTTGAAAGTTTTGGAATAAAGTTTGTTTACACCTATCATCTCTTGGATATCTTGTGGATAGTAAAGCCGTAAACGGTAAGTCTCATTTTCTGTTTTGCTAATTGCCATAGTATTTCCCTCCGAATTTGCGAGCCGAAATCAAATACTATATATGGAGTATAACGATGTCGGAATTATTTTGCTAGGCTTGCTAGCCATTGATCAATGGCGATACGGTCAAATCTATTTGATCCGTGGATTTGAATAAGGGGCAAGCCATCTTTAATCCAGCCATCTAACGTATTATTGGAAACTTGTAAATAGTTACAAGTCTGCTTCTTATTCATATAGCGATGTTGCAGGTTTTCCTGTGTCTTAATTTTTTCGATTTCAGTTGTGATTAAATCAGATAGTTGAGTAGAAATGATTCCCATCTGATCATCGCTGAGTAAAATTTTCATTTCGGTCATATTCTCACTTCCTTTGAATTTTGCGTAGGGAATAATGAATTATTTTTTTATCTTGGTATAGTGAACAGTGCTTTCTTGAAAATCCATCACTTGTTCAGGAGTTCCACCTTCATTTATCGCACTGTAAAATATTGGACGTCTTACGAGATACTCATTGGTATAAAGTACCTCTTGATTTGTGATGTCAAAAGGTTGATCCACGAGTTGCTTTGTGACGCTGGGTACTTTGAGGTTGCGGGATTTGAAGAATGCTTTTTTCTTATGCTCTTTCATATCCAAGTCCTTCTCAAAATATTTACTGATATAGCGCCCGCGATTTTCGATGCTATCCACATCAATCTTGTTGATTTTGACAAATCCATGTCCCCAGATGGTAGTAAGGCGATTGATAGAGATAAAAGGAAAGTCAAACAGGATGATGTGATAATGGATGGCGCCTCGTTCTTGTTTTTCCCACGTGGCAAGGTATTTCAGGTTTGCTTTTTTTGTGTGATAGAGTTCGTAGTTTAGTCGTTTGATAAATTTTTTGAATTCATTATTCGCATAGGCAATGTCTTGAATGTTTTCTCTGAAAGTGAGGGTTAAAAATTTTGTCTGATTGTCAAAGTTCATATCCACGAGTCTGGCGATTTCAAAGCGCATATTTTGATAGTATTTTTGTTTTCGTTTTAAGCTGTCGTATTGCCCTTGAGCAGATAGTTCATCATAGTTTTTTCTTTTATCGCTAGTTGGATTTTCTTCTTCATAAAGCCAAGCTAATTCTTTTTTTCGTTTTGGATTGATTTCAATATTTCCTGCTTTTTGTTTAGGAGTAATGATTGCTTCATAATCATAAATTTCAAGGTACGTGGGAGTTTCAATGATTTTCTGATTATAAGCTTTCAAAAATCATCACTCCTTGATGTGTATTCAGTTGTCAAAGAACCATCATTTTTCGCCTGATGTTGTTCTATAAATCAAGTTAAGGGGAAGTCCTGCAAAGCAGTCCTTCCAGCCTATGTGTTTATTGGGCGGTTTTAACGGACAGAAACGGCTCTGTGGGCGCTGCCTCGCCGTTTCGTCCTAACCACCCAACAAACCCATAGGAAAATTAGTTTTGCGTAGGGTTACCTTGTTTTTTCGGAATCAAGGTTGCCGCATCTGCCGTGGCTGATAAACCATAGCTGACAAATTGACCGTTAGAGCGACCCCAAGGTGCAATCACTAAATTGGCAAATGTAACCATGGCTAAACCTTGTTGGGTAAGCTCTTCCAGAGTGATTATAGGATTTTCAGATTTGACTTTGACATTGATTTTTTCGTAGCGGAGTTTTGGTAGGATACATTCATAACTCCAACCTAGAATTTCTCCATCTTTTTGCCAGCGAGTAATATTGACAACTTGATATTCTTTTTCGAGTTTTTCTTTTGGTAAGGTAAGATCGTTGATTTTAATTGGCATAATAGCCCTCCTTTTTAGATATACGATAATTTATACGATTGGTTTAAAAAAATATAGACGGCCATCTATGATTTGTATTTTATACGTTTATTTATACGAAGTCAAGAGAATTAGCGAAAAAATATATACGAAATTTTATACAAGTGATATAATAAGTAAAAATGACAAGGAGGAAGTAATCTATGTTTGGTTTATTACAACCGGATAAAGTGAAGGTAGGACAACGAATCAAAGAAATCAAAGAGAGTATGAATTTGTCCTTTACAGAGTTAGGAAATCGCTTGGGGATAAAGAAACCAACAATCAGTTCCTATGTTCAAGGCTATGCCTTAGCCCCGGAAATTGTTATTAACCAATTATCGAGTATTAGTGGGAAACCAGTAGGCTGGTTTTACTTTGGCGATATTGAAGAATATATTGCGGACTACTTGCGGTTAAAAGGGCAGAACAGGATTGTGCAAGAACATCCAGAAGTTGTGAAAGCAATCAAAGAAGAGTTTTACACTGGGGAATTTAAGAATCCGGCATGGGAAAATGAAGTTGGTTATCCATGTGAGGAGTTCATGGATGATTATTTTTATGAACTGCAGCAAGACGTCATTAAAGAAGAAATTCAAAAAATGGTACATGATAAGATAAACAATTTACCGATTGCCGATGATTTATCTAAACAGAAGAAAGATGAAGCAGTCACCGTTATTACGAACGGTATCATCGAATATCTGGATGTGGCAGGCGAATTTAATTATGAAAAAAAAGATGATATGATAAAAGTAGTAAAAGAAGAGGTTGCGAAATTTGATTTTTTTGCAAATAGTAAATTTGAAGATAAATATTTGATTGGGAAATTGATCAATATACTTTCTGACAATCAGCAGACCATTCAGTTACTTAATCATTTGTCTAAAGAGTTGACAGATAGGACATTTACAGGATTGTTTGGTGGGGAAGAGTTAGTAGAAACGATTCAGACGTTAAGACCAGCGTTAATTAATCTGTCCAATAGAATTAGTGCTGATCAGCTTGAGGATTGGTTTGAAAAGTAAAATTAATTGAAATTAGGGGTTGATGGTATGTCGCTAGGTAATCAATTGAGGCTGAACCGACAACGGATAAGGCTATACTATCGAGAAGATATAAATTGACTTACTATTCCCGGTTAGATTATTTCAAAAAAATTATATGCTCAAATTTGCATGGTATAATCACTGATAGTTAACATAAGTATATTTCAGTTTTTTAATTGCGAAAAGACGATAAGATATTATTTTATATTATCGAAAATCAATCAGGTTGTTTTGAAATATTGCGGATATTGTTTCGTCTTTGTCTATTAAAATATTCATAAATACACCAGTTTGCTCAAAAGGAGATCATAGATAATGGATGATATATGGATGTTTATTTCTCATTTGAAAAAACAATACCAGAAGTTAGGAGTAGTAGTATCTAGCCAAGATAAAGAAATTAATACGGGTAGAGTGGAATTCGTAAATTTGAATCTACCTTTAAGTGAATTACTTCTGAAAAAGAGTCGGCGAAGTTGGTATCTGATTGCTTCTGATTTTATCAAAGGAATAATAGAACAATCTTCAGAAGAAGTTGTTCTGTTTGATAACTTTGAATTGATAATGAATCCAGAATTAGGTGTCAATTTTATGGATCTATTGCTAGAATTAAGTAAGATAAAAGTTGTTTTGATTGCATGGCATTATGATATTGAAGGGACCACTCTCATATATGCAAAACCTGGGCACAAGGAATACCGCCGTATTGAAATGAGAGAAGATCAATTATTTTTTGGATAGGAGAAGAAAATGCTGTATAAAGAATTAGTAAATTTTGAACCAATTGATTCAGTCATCCAATTAACAGATGCAAATTCAACAGAAAAGGCAATGCACCTGTTGGATACATACGTAATCTCAGATCGCATGGCAGAAACAATTAATGAAATTATTTTTAAGCAACTACAATACACTAGACCGGAAGACAACAAGGGATTATTGGTTGTGGGTAACTATGGCTCAGGTAAGTCTCATTTAATGTCAGTAATCTCAACAATTGCTGAGTATGAAGGTGCTAGTAAGCATATTGCAAACAAAGAAGTAGCTGAGCACGCTAAACAAATTGAAGGACAATTCAAGGTAATCCGGTTTGAAATTGGTGGAGTGGATCGCCCGTTCAAAGATATTATTATTTCACAACTCGAAAAAGGCTTTATTGAAATGGATGTCAACTTTGAATTTCCAGAAGATGATTCGAAGTTAACCAATAATAAAGAATGGCTACTGGAAATGATGGATGCCTTCAATACAAAATATCCAGAAAAAGGGTTATTAGTAGTCGTCGATGAACTTCTGGATTATCTTCGTTCACGTAAAGAGTTAGAAATGACATTGGATTTAGGGTTCTTACGTGAGTTAGGTGAAGTAGCGTATGATAGCCGGTTTAGGTTTATGGCTGGGATTCAGGAGATGTTATTCGATAACCCGCGTTTTTATTATGTGGCAGATCCACTGCGACGGGTAAAGGAACGCTTCGAGCAAGTACGTATTGTTAAAGAAGATATTGCCTATGTTATTTCACAACGTTTACTTAAGAAAAATGATTTACAAAAAGCTAAAATTCGTGAACATTTAACGGAGTTTTCTAAGCTCTACGACCGACTAAGTGAGAATATGGAAACATATGTTGAGCTGTTTCCAATTCATCCTGCATATTTATCGACATTTGAGAATGTTCATAATATTGAAAAACGGATAGCATTGAAAACCATCACCAATGAGATGAAGAAGATTATTAATGACGACGTACCGATAGATGATCCAGGATTAGTTTCCTATGATAGTTATTGGGCTTACATTGAGGAAGACCCATCTTACAAGACAATTCCTGAAGTTCGAGAAGTGATGGATAAAGTATCAATTTTGAAGGATAGAATAAATAGTGCCTTTCCTTCAACAAAAAGACGCTATCAAAAAATGTCTATTCGTATAGTGAATGCTATGGCATTGAATCGTCTAACTACTGATGATATCTATTCTAAGGTAGGGATGACTTCTGATGAATTGAAAGATGACCTTTTTCTAACAATTCCTGGTCAGATGGATATGCTGCTTGAAGATCCTGATCCTGCGGGATTTTTGAAAACAAATATAGATGTGGCTATTAAGACAATTATGGAAACCGTCAGCTATCAATATATTTCAGTAAATGAAGTCAATGCACAATATTATCTAGATTTGAAAAAAGATATTGATGTAGATAGTCTGATTGCAGATCGTGCTGAAATTATTGAAGCAGACACAATGGACCGCTACTATTTTGATTTATTACAAAATGCGATTGCTTTGGATGATCTTACTTATATTTCTGGTTATAAGATTTGGTCATATGAGCTTCCTTGGGAACAACGCCGAGTAATGCGAAAAGGATATCTTTTCTTGGGTTCTCCCAATGAGCGATCTACAGCGCAACCAGAGAGAGATTTTTACATTTACATGTTACGACCATTTAATACCGTAAACTATAAAGATGAGAAGCGCTCGGATGAAGTCTTCTTCAAACTTAATTTAGAAGACGATTACTTTGAAAAGACATTGCGAAAATATGCTGCAGCAAAAGAACAGTACATTGAAACAACACAAGCGCAAAAACCTTTATTTAAAGCTAAGTATGATAGCTACTATAAGCAATTGAATAAATGGCTGTTCGAACATTTTGTAGATGTATTCAAGGTGGTTTATAAAGGTAAAGAAGGATATCTTTCTGATTTTGGAATGTTCCTTCCACAAGAAGATACTTTGAAAGCAATGGTAAACTATGCTTCTGCAGAGTTCTTGAATGATGCCTTTCAAGAGAAATACCCAGATTATCCAACCTTTAAAGAATATAAGCCAGGATATCTAACAAATGATAATATCAAAACTTCCGCAAGTGATGCTTTGCAATTCTTAAATGGACGTTCAACAAAAACTGGTGAAGCCTTACTCAATGGCTTGGTTATGGAAGATAGCACTGGGAAAGTTACTGCAGAATCCATTTCTAATTCTGGCTTTTCACGTTGGATTTTGGAAATGCTAGAAGAAAAAGGAAACGGCAAGGTGGTTAACAATAAAGAAATATACGACCAAGACGCCTTACGCGGTACAGGTGATAGACGACTTTCAAAAGAGTTTAAATTAGAGCCTGAACTAGTTGTTGTCGTTATTGGTGCGCTTCTTTATGCAGGGAAATTAGAGATAAGCGTAGCTGGAACGAATTATACAGCAATGAACTATCGAGAGTTTGCTGCCGAAAATATCGAGATATTGTCTAATTTCGACTATATCAAAAAGCCATCTGGTCTTCCAATTAATGAAATCAATGCAGTACTAAATCTATTTGATGAGTACGCCCCAAACTTTGATGAAAAGATTCTAGAAGGATATATTAGGCGCCTTAGCAGCAAGTCAATTGAAGAAGTGAGTCATACCTTAAATACTATTGAGATGGTCAAGAAAGGTTTTTCTATTGGCGGCACAGAAGTTATGGATGCAAATACTCGACAAGATACAATTATGAGACTCACTTCTTATAAAGACTTTTGTGAAAAAGTCCAACGGTATAATACCGTTGCTAAAATGAAAAACTTTTCGGCTAGCGTTACTGAAATCTCAGAACAAGAAGAAAACAAGAAATTAATTGATTCAATTGAACAGATGAAGAAAGACGTTGACGAAGTCGGTACACTAGTGACATACATTACACAGGCTACTTACAACTATGGCCTTGAGAGTGATTGGACAAAGAATGCCCAAGAAGCGATTAATGCTGTCGTTGAAGCCGTGAAGAAAGGTGCTGGATTCAAGTCGCAAATGGATGACTTGAAAGAAATTAAAGAGCACTATATAGATGAATATTATGATATTCATCAGAAATCGCGATTAACAAGTAAAGAGGAAATTAATCGTGATGCGCTACTTAATTCAGTTGAGGCAGATGTATTAGCTACACTAAAGGCCAATATCGACATTCTTCCGGGTCAACAGCTTATTGATTGGGTCCAAGAGCTACGTGCTACAAGAGCTTGTTTTTCACTAACAAAAGCTGAACTAGAACAGCATCCGACATGTATTCATTGTAATTTCGAAATTGGAAAAACTGATCGGAATTCTAAATTGGTTGTATCTAATGGTAAAGAAAAATTAACTAGAATTTATGAAAATTGGATGGAGATTCTTGTAAGTAGCTTACAACAGGGAGACATTGTTGAGAATCGGGAACTCTTGAATAATGAAGAAAAAGTAGAAATTAATCAATTCATTGCTACAAAAGAATTAACATTTCCGGTTAGTCCTCAATTCTTGAATACCATAAATAATTTGTTTAAAGGCTTTGAGAAGGTCGAAATAACTGAAGCGGAGCTGGTTAAAGCGATGGGAGATGGTAGTCCAATGTCAGTTAATGAACTAGAAGGACGTATCCGTCAATTGATTGCAGAGCTAACTGAAGGCAAAGAGAAAAATAAAGTTAGAATTATGTTTAAGAGGTGAGTAGATGTCATTAGAAAATGAACAATTGTCTTTTGATTCTGAACAAAAGGAAAATAAAAGAGTGACAGTTCTCGGGATGGAATTTGAAAATGATGATGCTCGTCGAGAGTATTTCCGGGAGGAGCTGAGAAAAAAACTTCCTGAGTTGAAGAAAATTGAAGGCTTTCCAATTGGTAGCGACGAAGATATTATTTCGTTATCTGATCCACCATATTATACAATTTGTCCCAATCCATGGTTAAGTTCTTTTTTTTCCGACTGGAAGACTGATAAGAATTATACAAAGGACGTTGAATACCCGTTAGCAGTCGATGTTAGTGAAGGTAAAAATGATCCAATCTATAATGCGCATAGTTATCATACTAAAGTTCCTTATAAGGCAATTATGAGATATATGCTTTATTATACGAATCCTGGAGATATAGTTTTTGACGGATTTTGTGGATCCGGAATGACAGGTGTTGCAGCTGAAATGTGTGATAATAAGGAAACTGTAAGAGATTTAATGGGAGATGATTTTTGCGAGAGTAGTGTTGGTTACAGAAAAGCAATGTTGATTGACTTAGCACCCGCAGCAACATTTATTTCTCATAATTATAATAAAAAAGGAAAATCAGAAATATCAGCTCGTTATTTGTTGAAAAGACTAAAAAAATTGAGAGAAAAATATGATTGGGCATTTTCAACAATTTGCGAAGGTTCTCGTATGATAAAAAACGATACAAATTTAAGGCGATTTTATGAAGAAAATAAAGAAAATTTTGGTGAAATTAATTATATTGTATGGAGCGAAGTGTATATTTGTAATTCCTGTACTAGCGAGATAAATTACTGGGATGTCGCTGTTTCAAGAGATGAGAAAAAAGTAGAGAGCGTGTTGACTTGTGCTCATTGCGGAGCAAGAAGTGAAAAGAAAAATTTGGATAAGGCAATGGAAAGCCACTTAGATCCAGTGATTAATAAGCTAGTGCTACAACCAAAGATGGTACCAGTTAAAATCAATTATTCGGTGAATAAAAAAAGATACAACAAGTCCCCTGATTGGTATGATATTAAAGTTATTAACTATTTTAAATTCCAAGGGAATTACAATAAAATCCCAGTTGTAAAGTTTAATAATGGTATTAAAACTTCAGAACCAATCAGGAATGGAATGCCCTACGTCCATCATGTATACACAGATAGAATCCTATCAATCTTAAACGATTATTTAGACGTTGAGGATACCGTGATGATTGATGATATACAGTTTTTGTTAGGAAGTACTCTTCCTAAGCTTACCAAAATGAACAGATATATGCCTCAACATGGTAGTAGAGCATTAGTGGGACCAATGGCAAACGCGTTATACTTTCCGCCTTTATCTGTAGAAAATAATGTTTTATCTCAGTTTGAATTTCAATTAAAGAAGATTGTAAAAGCTTGGAATTGTTATTCGGGAACGATAATTTCTACTCAAAGTAGTACAAAAGTCCCTATTGCTAATAATTCAATAGATTATATTTTTATTGACCCTCCTTTTGGTGCCAATATTATGTATTCAGAGTTAAGCTTTATAAGAGAATCTTGGTTGGGTGTATATACTAATAATAAAAAGGAAGCAATAGAGAATAAAAGTCAAGGTAAGAGATTGTCAGATTATACTCAATTGATGAGTGATGCATTTAATGAAGCTTTTCGAATTTTGAAACCAAATAAATGGATTACAGTTGAATTTTCTAATACGAAAGCTAGTGTATGGAACGCGCTACAATTCGTCATACAAAATGCTGGTTTTGTAATTGCGAGTGTTGATGCGTTGGATAAAAAACGTGGTGGTTTCCATTCAATGATAACAACTACAGCAGTAAAACAAGATTTAGTTATTTCCGCTTATAAACCAGCGATTGAAAGCGTCAATAAAATGATTTCAGAAAGAAATTCCGAAGAATCAGCTTGGACATTTATTGAACAGCATTTAAAAAAACTTCCAGTTTTTGTAGGTACTCGAGGTGATGCTTCGGTAATAGTAGAAAGAACTATTAGAATTCTGTATGATCGAATGGTTGCTTATC
Organism: Candidatus Enterococcus avicola; assembly: GCF_047470845.1. Taxonomy (NCBI): domain Bacteria; kingdom Bacillati; phylum Bacillota; class Bacilli; order Lactobacillales; family Enterococcaceae; genus Enterococcus; species Candidatus Enterococcus avicola. The sequence continues at coordinate 47,136 of NZ_JBLGTY010000017.1, forward strand.
ATGTTCAAAATGGGTTGCCTGTCCCTATCTCTGCTTTGAATTTTCAGGAGGAAATTGTGAGGCGATTCTCTTTACGTGATGGAATGATATTTCTTGAATCTCAGGTTGTTGAATATGATAAGAAAAGGATAACGGCTAAAAACTTTTCTAAATTATCATTGTTTGTATCTGATGAGAATAGTGCTATTGAATGGATTAGGCAGCAACTATTAAAAAAACCACAAACAAGGCAAGATATACAACCTCTGTTCATGAAAGAAATTATGAATATTGCAAAACATGAAGATTTACCTGAATTAGATGATTTACTTCAGCAAAATTTTTTGTTCTATAATGGAATCGGATCAGTTCCCAATCAAATTAGCACTTACTTAACAAAAAACTATCATGAATTACGTGGGCTAGACAAAGATGATGAAGTGTTAAAAGAAAAAGCGAAAAATCGTTGGTATGTGCCAAATCCTAATCAACAAGCCGACTTGGAAAAACTGCGAGAGAAGAACTTATTGCGTGAGTTTGTCCATTATCTTGAAGAAATCAATAATAGCAAGAAGAAATTAAAAGTATTCCGTACAGAAGCAATCCGTGTTGGTTTTAAGAAGGCGTGGACAGAAAAAGAATATCAAACTATCGTAAAAGTAGGAGAGCGCCTTCCAGAAAAAGTAATTCAAGAAGACGATAAGCTTCTGATGTATTTTGATAATGCTTTAATGCGAGTAGAAATGTAGCAAATACTAATGATAAAGAAATTTGATAGATTCTACACATAGAGGGAAGTGATGAAAATGAACTGGATAAAGGAGATTACAGATAAGTTCCCGCAGAAAAATATTTATCTTGTAAGAGATGATGATGAGTTGCTGATGATAGATGATGTTAAAGTTAAATTGTTTGAGTTAGATATTTCTGTAATAACTTATGGAGATCCAGTTCATTTTCGTTATACTTACGGAACCAAATTCGGCAGAAAATTTGATGGAACGCTACTTATTCGCTTAGTAGGTGTTGATTTTTATGAGGTTCCTTGGGACGTGTACCAAAAGGCATTTCGTGAATCTATTGGAATTGCTGATATATTTCCCTTTTTGGATAGTAAAGCTGTGAAAGAGCTAGGTATTGAAAATTGGGAGCAATTATACAATGCCCAGCAAAGTTTAACAACAAGACAAGATTATGTTTCTTCACTGGAATTTATAGAATGTGTGATTTATCATGAAGCTGATGAATACATTTCAATGATACTTGATCCTTATGTTGAAGATTTTATGCTATTTAACAAAAAAGCTCCGATCTTACGTGAATGGGGCGAGATTGCTAGATTGATTGGTGAACATCGCTTATATCGTAGAATGGATAAGGAGTTTGAACTATTAGTCGATGATGCCAATAAAAAATTTCAAGAGTATTTAAAAAAAGATTATGACAGGAATCTTTCCCTGCCTCCGGCAAAACAGCCAAATTATGTAAATCAAATTTTGAATTATTTGCACAGAATGCAGGGTATTTCGGGTAGAAAATTAGCTCTGATTGTTATGGATGGAATGAGCTTTACTCAATGGAGTGTTGTTGAAAAATGGTTAGTTAATAAAAGTTTTGATTTCCAAACCATGGCAACTATGGCGATGATTCCGACCATTACCTCTGTTTCAAGACAAGCAATTTTTTCTGGAAGAAGGCCTAGCGAGTTCCCAGAAACAATTACAAGAACTTCCTCGGAACCAATTCAATGGCGTAAATTTTGGAAAGAAAAAGGATTCCTAGAAAATTCAATCAAGTATCAGAAGGGTTTAGGGCATGCCGATTATCAAGATACTGTTCTTGAGTATAGATACGCTGGTACAGATATCTATGGTTGCGTCATCGATGTGGTGGACGAGTTTATGCACGGCGCCAAGCAAGGTCTGGAGACAGTTCAATCAGAATTACGAATTTGGCTTGAGAAGGGCTTCTTAGAATTTATGTTACGTGACTTGATGAATTTAGATTATGATGTGTATATTACGTCTGACCATGGAAATGTGGAGGCAACTGGGATTGGACGAATCCAAGAAGGTATTCTTGCTACAGAGAAAGGGCAACGTGCTCGGATATATGACTCAGAAGTACTTAGGTCTAATACACATGATTTATACACTGAATCAACCATAGAATGGGAGAGTGTAACGTTACCGAATAAGGGTTATTTTTCGTTAATTGCTAAGGAAAAATTTGCATTTGTACCTGAAGGTGAAATAATTATGACCCATGGTGGAATGCATGTGGAAGAAGTAATTGTGCCTTTCGTAAAAGTTTTAAAAAGGGATGATCGATAGATGAAAAAAATGGTGGGATTATTTCGTGTAATGACATTTGAAGAGTTGGACAAAGCTGCTGAAGTAATGGTGAAATATTCACCTACAGACGCGTATCAAATATTAGATGAGACCTTTGCAAAAACAGTTAAGGGGGATACGTTCCGCAGAAAAGCTCTAAACAATTTAATGAAAGTATGGGGGAACGGCCAGAAGCCACTTTCTGATTTTCAAGAGAAAGTACTAGAACGATATGCTATTTCAAATTATGATGAGAAAAAATCGTTGCAAGTTTTGATGATGCTTTATTCTTTTTCATTTTTTTCAGACACCATAAATATAATTGGGAAGTATCTACGTATGCAGGATACGTTTCAATCGAAAACAATTATGGAAGAAGTTCGTAGCACTTATGGAATGACTGAGACAGTGAATAAAGGGGTGTTGACGGTTTTGGGTTCCTTGGTTGATTGGGGATTTCTATTTCGTAGCAAGCCTGGTGTATATGAACTTACGAAGCACAAAATTCTGATTACTGATGAGTTTATAAAGAACGTATTGATACGCTCTATTTTAGCTCATACGGATGCTGAATACCTTCCGCTAGAAATTATAAATAATCAAGCGGGATTATTTATGTTTGATTATCAGGTTAGCAGATTAGAAGTTCATCTTGATGATTTAAACGTGTTACGAGAAAGAACGGATACTTTCATAGGGTTAAAGTAAAGATTATACGAATTGAAAGCAAACAACAATTATGTTGTTTGTTATTTTTTGGATGTTTGAACCTAATCAGAGTATCAAATCTCGTATTCGTATGATGGATTTTTGAGAATGTAGTTTAGAGTGAGTGAATATGATATGTTCTTCGTCGATAATAAGTATACACTAATAAAACATTTCAGCTCGCATGTTTACTTGTTTGAAAAATTGACACCATTGCTTTCAAATAATTTGAAAGTCAATAAAATTTTTATCATTTGAATCTCTAAAAATAGTTGCTATTAAAGCCTTTTATAGCTGATTAAAAAAATAGTTGAGCTAACCAGGTCTTAAGAAAGCTCGTAAAGCTTCACAGTTTTCAAAACGTTATAAATCTTATTATATCAGCGAAAAAAGGCATTCCTATTTTTGAGGAGTGCTTTTTTTAAAATAAACGGAAAACCGGAGAGGAAGGACTGGCTTAGTGAACGTCTACTTGTCTCTCAAAATGATTTAAAAGTGGTATTACAATGAATTGTGGTATCAACGCTCACTGGTTTTATAGGAAGTCCTAACCTCAGTCAGATTTACCAAATAATCAATACTAGTGTCATAGTGACTTGCTAACTTTATCAACGTTTGAATAGGGATATCCAGCGCACCGTTCTCGTACCGAGAATACGTTGACTGTGAAACATTTAAAAGAGTAGCAATTTGGCGTTGGGTTAAATCGTTGTCTTCTCGCAGATCACGGATTCTCTGAAACATAGTTATCACCTCGATAACATTCTACTTTATGCGAAAAATGCATATTGACTTCTATGCGTTTTTCGCATAAAATAAGGTTAGTTACGAGGATAAGGCTTTTTGTAATCTGTTAGATTGAGCAAATAATCAACGCTAGTAGAGTAAAAGTCTGCTAGTTTTATCAAGGATTGTGTCGGTATGTCTAGCTTCCCTGATTCATATCTAGAGTAAGTAGTTTGGCTAATGTTTAATAATTTAGAAAGTTGTTCTTGATTCAAGTCTTTATCTTCTCGTAAATCACGAATTCTATAATACATAAAATCACCTCACTTATATTTTAGGGGAGGGGATTTATGTTGCGACATTATATGCGATAAGCGCATAAAATAATTTGATTTTAACAACACACCTTAGACTTTCCTAAAAGAACCAATAATAAAACTACAATCGTAGTAAACGAAAGGGGGAAAATTACTACGAGTTTACTACTTTATTTTCAGACCAAGTGTATTAAAAAGTTTTAGATTTTAGTTGATTTTCAACCAAAAAATTATAAGGAGGAATTTATATGAGAAAAAGATTGTGTTTACTAGGGGTAGTTTGTTTTGTCAGTATCCTGTTTCTATCGGCTTGTTCCAATGAATCAAATCAAGGGGAGTCTGGCAGCAATGAAGGAAAAGTTTCGCTAACCATGACAGCCTGGGGAAATCCCGCAGAACAAGAAGTATATCAGCGAGCGATTGATGCCTATATGAAACAAAATGAAAACGTATCCATTGAGCTGATTCCTGCTCCTGGTGATACGTATGCGCAGCAATTACTGACGCAGTTACAAGGAAGTCAAGCTCCCGACTTATTTTATGTAGGAGAAGTACAAATGGCGCAACTGATTGCGACGGGACGATTGATTGAATTAACAGATTTCTTGGAATCAGAGGATAGCTATGTCAAAGTTGATGACTTTGCTTCAGGAATTTGGGGACCTGCTCGAAGAGAGGAGCAGATCTACGGTGTTTCTGTCGATTCCAATCCGATGTTGTTGTATTACAACAAAAAAGTGCTGGAAGAAGCAGGACTTGATCCTAACGAACCGCAAAAATTATATGAATCTGGAAATTGGACTTGGGATAGTTTCCAAAAGATAAATGAGACGGTCACTGCTAATGGAAAATATGGTCATGTCCTAGAAAATGGTGCACATCACTACTTCAGTTGGTTGTGGTCGAATGGTGGAGAAATGTATGGGGACGATGGTTCGTTTATTTTACCTGAAAATGAACGAGGAATAGAAACCTTTGCTTATTTGACGAAAAATGTAGTTGACGGGAATTTTACCTATGCCGGGGCTTTGCCAGAGGGGCAAGGTGGGGATGCCATGTTTATGTCCAACCAAACAGCCTTTGTGTCAGCGGGACGGTGGTTTACCCCAATGTTCAGCGAAAATGAGGCATTAGAATTTGATTACATTCCCTATCCTACTAACACAGGTGAACAAATCGAACCTAGCTTTATTGCAACCGCGTATTTAGCAGTAGGTGATCATTCAAAAAATAAAGAAGAAGCGTTGCGCTTTCTATCCTATTATACTTCGGAGCAAGGACAACGGGATCGGTTAGAAGATGAGGGGAATGCTGTTCCTTCTGTGACGACAGCAGATGACATCATTGAAAATGCCACGATACCTGAGCATGCCAACTATTTAATCGATGCCAGAGATATCGGTAAAGTAGAAGATAAACAGGCATTGGTTCCAGGACTAAGTGATCAATTAGAAAGTATTCTGGATTTACTCTTCTTAGGGCAGTTAGAGCTTGATGAAGCTGTAGTACGCTTGGAAAAAACAGCCAATGAATTGATCGAAGCCAATCAACCGTAGCAATAATTATATATGAGGAGGTGGTAGGATGAGGAAAAGCACAACAAAATGGGCCTGGTTATTTCTAACGCCACAATTAGTGGGGCTCATCATTTTTTCTCTGATTCCAGTGGCAATAGCAATTGGCTTGAGCTTTATGTCATGGGATGGATTTGGTGCTCGGACATTTGTAGGGATTCAGAATTATATCAATCAATTGGCCAATCCTGATTTTTGGACAGCAACATACAATACATTGCTCTATACCTTATTCACTGTTCCGATCGGTCTGAGTTTGGCGCTGGTATTAGCGGTCGTTTTGAATAAACGTACTGGAAAAAATGTGTATCGATTGTTCTTCTTCATGCCGGTTGTGACAAGCTCAGTCTCTGTGTCCGTCATGTGGATGTGGATTTTAAATGGTGATATTGGGATATTGAATCAGGTATTGGGGATGATCGGTATCCAAGGACCTAATTGGTTGACGGATACTCGGATCGTGATGCTGTCTATCGCTATGTTAAGCATCTGGTGGCAGCTAGGTTACAATATGGTGATTTTTTTAGCAGGCATTCAAAATATCTCCAAATCCTATTATGAAGCAGCAGAAATGGATGGTGCCAGTAAGTTGCAGCAATTTTTTAAAATCACCTTACCGATGCTTTCACCAACGACATTCTTTCTATCCATTATGGCGATCATTAGTTCGTTTCAAGTGTTTGACCAAGCGTTTGTTCTTACTCGAGGTGGTCCGGGGAAAGCCAGTTATACACTTGTTTATCACATTTATCAGCAGGCCTTTATTGATTTTCGCTTTGGGTCAAGTGCAGCAGGCGCGGTTATCCTGTTTGTAGCGATTTTGGTTCTTACATTGATTCAATTTTATGCGCAAAAAAGGTGGGTTCATTATGAAGAATAAGAAAATTAGTGTAGGCAAATTGTGCTTACACGGATTACTAGCAATCGGTTCTTTTTTGATGGTCTTTCCTTTTCTCTGGACGATCGGCAGTTCCTTAAAAAACATGACACAGATTTTTGCAATACCACCTGTTTGGTTCCCGAATCCGATTGTCTGGCAAAATTACCTTGATTCATTGCAAGCGATGCCTTTTGGTCGCGCCTATTGGAACAGCTTCTACATTACGATCATCGTCGTTGTTAGTCAGCTTTTCACTGGATCGATGGCTGCTTATGCTTTTGCAAAATTGAAATTCAAAGGTTCCGAGGCTCTGTTTCTGCTATTTTTAGCGACAATGATGATTCCTAAGCAAGTCACCATGATTCCATTGTATTTGATTATGGACAAGTTAGGCTGGTTAAACACGCATTTGCCATTGATCATTCCTGGTGCTTTATTTAACGCCTTTGCAGTTTTTTTATTGAGACAATTTATTCGAGGAATCCCCAAAGAATTAGAAGAGGCGGCAGTGATGGATGGTGCGAGCATCCCGCGTATTTATTGGAGTGTCATATTACCATTGATCAAACCGGCGCTTGCAGCCATGACGATCTTTATCTTTATGGGCACGTACAATAACTTCATGGATGCATTGATTTATCTTTCAACGCCTGAAAAATTCACGGTTCCTTTGTTGCTAAATAACTTTAAAGGACTCTATGTGACAAATTGGTCTTACATGATGGCAGGTGCCACGATTTCGGTGATTCCAATTATTCTGGTCTATTTGTTTGCCCAACGCTATATTATCGAAGGAATCACATTGACAGGGATCAAGGGATAGATAAAAAAGGATGATTAATAAGTGAAAATCAATCAACTGGCACAGTATCTAGAGTGGGTAATGAAATTTGCGTACCTCAACATTCTCTGGTTAGGGTTTACCCTTTTAGGGGTTGGTCTCTTTGGATTTTTTCCAGCTACGATGACTAGCTTCATTCTGTTAAAGAGCTTCATCGTTGATGGTGAAACCGAATGGACAGCGCAGGACTTCTTTATTTGCTATAAAAAAGTATTTTTTCGTAGTAATAAATTAGGATGCATCTGTTGGTTGATTCTCGGCAGCTTAGGGATCAATTTTCACATAGTTTTAACCTCCGAAGAGCCGCTGTTTATCGGTTTACGCATTCCCATACTATTAGCGATTATTGGTACTTTATCCATGCTTGTCTATGTGTTTCCTATCAGTGTTTATTGGGGAAGATCGATGTATCAGACCTTTTTTTCAGCAGGATGCTTTGCACTGGCATTTCCAGTTCAAACAGCTAAGGTCTTGGCTTTGCTTATTCTCATAGCGTGTATAGGGTTTCTTTTTCCGATGTTTCTGTTGTTCTTTTCTGGAAGTGTATCAATGTATCTAGTGTTGAAAAATTATGTCTTGCTACAGATAAAAATAGACAAACAATCGATGGAGTAAATGTTGCCAATAGGAAAATAGAAGATTGATTTTTCGAGAAAATATGGAGGAGATTGAGAGGAGCAAGTACATGGTTAAAATTACATTTATTGGTGCAGGAAGTACGATATTTGCAAAAAATGTGTTAGGGGATGCGATGCTGACCCCAAGTTTATCTGAGGCTGATATTGCGTTATACGATATCAATGAACAGCGGCTTAGAGAATCGGAGCTAATGTTGAGAACGATCAATAAAAATGCCAATCATGATCGGGCAAAAATCCGAACCTATCAGAATCGCAAAGAAGCTTTAACCGACGCAGATTTTGTCATCAATGCAATCCAAGTAGGCGGTTACCAGCCATCTACAGTGATTGATTTTGAGATTCCCAAAAAATACGGTCTAAGACAAACCATTGGTGATACCATGGGGATCGGTGGGATTTTCCGCACCCTACGGACATTGCCAGTGATGCTAGAGTTTGCAAGAGAAATGGAGGAAGTCTGCCCTCAAGCTTGGTTATTAAATTACACCAATCCAATGGCGATGTTGACGATGGGTATCTTGAAAGGTACGAAGATTAAAACTGTTGGACTCTGTCATAGTGTGCAAGTTTGTGTGTCAGAGTTGTTTAAGCAACTTGGGATTTCAGAACAATATAATGCTGACGAATTTCAGTGGAAGATCGCCGGGATCAACCATATGGCTTTTTTACTGGAATTGACAAAAGACGGGAAAGATTTTTATCCAAAAATCAGAGAGCTAGCAGCAGCAAAGCCCAATCCCCATTCGGATTCTGTACGTTTTGAATTGATGAAACGTTTTGGCTATTACATCACAGAATCCAGTGAACACAATGCAGAATATCATCCCTACTTTATTAAAAAATTGTACCCAGAATTAATCGATAGTTTCGATATTCCACTAGATGAGTATTTGCGCCGCTGTGAAAATCAAATTAGTGACTGGAATCAGATGAGGGAAAGTATTGTTATGAATGGGGAACTAACCCATACTCGCAGTAATGAATATGCGTCATACATTATGGATTCAATTGTGACTGGTACTCCTTCTGTTATCGCAGGGAATGTTTTGAATAAAGGCCTCATAACCAATCTTCCTGAAGACTGCTGTGTCGAAGTTCCCTGTTTAGTGGACAAGAACGGCGTTCAACCAACCTATGTAGGTCAACTGCCTACCCAGTTAGCAGCGTTAAATCGAACAAACATCAACGTACAAGAATTAACAGTCGAAGCTGCATTGACGTTGAATCGGTCGAAAATCTACCAAGCAGCTTACCTAGATCCACATCTCTCTTCAGAACTCTCGTTAGAAGCAATTACTTGCCTAGTAGACGAATTAATTGAAGCCCATGCAGGTTATTTGCCAGAGTACAAATAGAGAAAGTTCGGCTTTAGTCTATTGTTATGTTGCTGGAAGTTTATAAAAAGAAGCGAACTCAAAAATTGTAAAATAATTTTTGGGATTCACTTCTTTTTTGTTTTTGCGTAGAAAATAATCCAACACAAAAAGTTCGTTCGACAGAAGACCTGAGAAAATTTGGACCGAATCTTTCTTTTAATACTAATCTGAAAATATACGAAAATAAGGGTATTGGTTTCATTAGTCCAAAATTGATGACAGAATGCTTTAAATGATTCGTCTGTCGATGTCGAATAACTCAGATTTCCCCTAGTTACGACAGATAACGAAAAGTACTTAGAATATAAGCTTCCTTTGATATATAATGGTATCTAAGGGGATGAATTACTTCAAATTTTGGACATCGACAGAAAGAGGACTATAAAGCCTATTACTTCAACGTGTAATAGATGCGGGGGTCAAATCTAAAAGAGTGGAATGTAAATGACGGAAACTATCGCAAGTAGCTCAGTAATTTTCTTGTTCAAATCTTAAAGAGTATGTTCCTTTGCCTAGGTTAGCTGAAAAAGAACCGCTTGTTGAACCTTTAAAACTAGACGAAGCTGCAGTGCTCGAACCCACGAATAATATATACTGTCATTGATGTAATCGAGGTTGCAGTTGTTCTTGTTTGTTTATGTGTTGCTTTGTATTTTTTTGTTGAGCTTACTGACCGATCACTTACAGATGACCAAGACCAAATACCCTATCCTTTGTAAGTAATATCGGTTGCTTCGTGTGCAACAGCGGGAATTAGAAAGCTTAACACAAGCAATGAGTATGCGACCTTTTTCATATATTTCTCCATGACTTATCCTCCAATATGTTATAATAATGTTATTATTGCATGTATACGATAACATATTGGAGAATTCATGAAAAACTTAAAATTAATTTTAATCCATTTTTTTATAATTATAGTTTCTTTTTTTGTATCCAGATGTTTTTTTATGGAATTTTTGTATCCTTTTTCGATGAGTTTTTTCCCTACTAGTGAATCTGTTGATTTTGTTATTCCATTGATACAGATATTGCTAATTACTTTTTATTTGTATTTATTTGTTCAAAGTTTTATTTCTGGTTTTTTTCCCAAAATGGGCAATATATATTTTTTATATTATTTATTGTTTGTTATTAATTTATTTGCTTTTTTTCAAAAATATTGGAATACAAGGAATTGAATGGAATCCTCTTATGTTCATTCAAGATTTACTGAGTGCTGTGGTATTGCTTAATATTGTTATGTTTATACCTAGTGGTTTTTTATTTAAATTTAACAAGAAAAATTTACTCCTATTTATTTTGATTATTTTTCTTGTAGAAATTAGCCAATATGTTTTTGCTTTAGGGATTTTTGATTTTGGTGATATTTTCACTAATACTTGTGGGTTCATTATTGGTTCTGCTTTAAGTGAGACGCCATTATTTTCTAATTTTAAAGAGAAGATAAGGTAAAAAGGCTATTGTATCGAGTATGACTTTTGAATTGTTCTGTGTTAAAAAGAGTGTGCGAAACGAAATTAGTTTAAAATTACAGTTGCACCAAAAATCCCTCCTACTGCGAATAGGAGGGATTTTTTTGCGCTGTTGCGACTCCGCGGTGAGGCTAGAAGGCAACTGCTTTGATTATCGGCTAATCGTCTAACCAGCGATCAAATAGCAAAAGTACTAGACCTACCAGAAGTAGGCCGATAATCCACGAAATTCGTTCTTCAATCACAGTGGCAACCCATTGCGGGGCAGTTGCGGTATTTAGTCTATCATACTAGCAGTTATGACATTTAAAGAGTAGATAAGCGATATGGTGCTGTCAACGGTTGTTCGCAGGTTATTTGTGGCTCACTCGTGATCCAGCGATTGACGGTCGTTCTTTGTCCTTAACACGAACAAGCAAATGGACGGATTTATAGTCCACTTGCTTGTTCGATAAATTTATTTGATATAAATATATTGATTCGGTATAATTTTCGCAACATTTAAACTTTTCAAAATATTAAATGTTCGGATGAGAAATTCGAAAGAAAGGAGTATATATGAAAAATATGAAGCAATCAAAAAAAATGGTTATTGTGGTTATTTTGGTTTTTGTGGTAATGATTGGGGGGGCTACAGGATTTGCAACAGTTCAAAAGAATAAACTCTCTGATTTGTATTCCCAAGTTTCTACATGGGAAAAAACTGGGAGAACGTATACTACCAATGAAAATGGTATTGGGTATTCTGTTGTTGAACTTAGTACCGAAAATATATTCGAAGTGCCAGCCAGTCTTCCTATTACAGCTACAGATTATGAAAATGGCGTATTAGTTGATTACGATGGAAATGACAATGATTTTCAAGTGACATGGACAACAAGCGGAAACATCAGCGAAACGGTACACATGGATTCGAGTTTTAATGTTATAGACGAAACAACAGGAAACATAGTTTCTAGTGAAGATATGAAAGTTGTAAAAAATGTTTTTACTAGTGCGAAAGATAAGTGGAATCAAATCAATCAAAATTAGCAATAGTTAGGAGTTTTGTGCATGAAGAAATATTTGTTTTTATTGGGAGTAGTTGTGTCTTTGGGCGTATTGTTTTCTAAAAATGTTGAAGCTTCAGAAACGAAGGTCGCTACTATTGACAACGAAACGGTAGTTTTAGAAAAAGTTGAAGACTTAGAAACAATTAGCTCGATTTTAGAAGAGTATGGTTACTCGACAGAAGAAGTTGGATCTGTATATAAATATACTGTTGAAGATCCTGTACCAGTTTTTAATCGCACACGTGCTTACAGAGTGGATGTTCTATCTGCAGCTTATAGAAAGCATAAAATTGCTACAGGGGCAGCAGTTGGGGACTATTATAATAAGCGCTATAAGACTTTAAATGTTCGAAATGGTTATGAATGGGTAAGTGGGTATGCAGTTTATGTCAAGCAAGTAAGCACGACAGAGGAAGTTCTGGATCATATTCGAGTTTATAAGACATGGTAATATGCCATCTAAAAGTGTGAATCTTGAAAGGAAATAGGAGGTATTTAGAAGTGAAAGTATTATTAGGCTCACAAGTAGACATTCTATTTTTAAACGATAAATTAGAAAATATTAGAGGTACAGTAATAAATATTTTTGAAGATTCTATGAGAGTAGAAGTTGAAACAACAAAAAAACATTTAATCATATTGAAAACAGCAATCGCAACAATAACGCTTTTGGATTAACTCAGCTATTTTACCCATTAGTTAACATAATCTTGATTTATCAAAATATTAATAAGGGAAAATACCAAATGAGAAGAGTCGCATCGATAGTATAGAATAGGTTTTAGATCTTTTCATCTGTCGATGTCGAATAGCCTTAATTTTCCTTAGTTACGACAGATGTCGAAAAGTACTTAGAATATAAGGTTATTTTGATAGATAATGTTATTTAAGGAGATTAAACACTTCTAATTTTGGCCATCGACAGAAAGAGGCTTATAAAGCCTATTACTTCAACGTGTAATAGATGCGGGGTTCAAATCTAAAAGAGTGGAATGTAAATTAGCACCGAAGTCTGTTGTACCGTCTGGAAATACACATCAGAATCTAATAAAGGAACGAGAGAAGGCAGAAATTATTTGCTAGAGGATGATTATATCGTAAAACAGCTAAAAGTGATCGGAGAAGGGGCAGGCGCTGCCATTGCATCTGTTTTTCGATTGGATAAAAGCCAAGTGGATCTTGGTGAGGTTGAAGATGAGCAAGGGAATGTCGTCTCAGGAAATGATTTGTTAGAAACCTATTTAAATAGCGGGATGATTCATAAAGGTTTTTTATTGATTCAAGCGAAACAAGCAAAGCTTTCTTATTTTGAATTCTCTGTATTGAAAAGCTATTTTATTCGATATTTAAAGGAGTTAAGTGAGGAAGATAAAGTAAAACTAGCGATTGACGCTACGAAGATCGCATATTATCAACGGAAAATCGATGATTTTGTTTTATCGCTTTAAATGGTTCGACTATCCGATGAATCAAATTATAAGTAAAGAGCGAAAAAAGTATGACTTGCTTCGCTCTTTTTTCATTCCTCTCGTCACAGCTCCGCAATCTTCCGTACGGTATTGATGGTCCGAATCGTAATCTGTTTGCCGACGCTGGTGCTGGCTGTTTTTTTCCACCAATTGGTTTTTTGATAGTCTTTGCGGATGTAGGACCAGAAAACGACGTCTTTGTAAGGGAAAACCTGTTCAAGGTCGGCATTTGGAGCCCCGAGTTTTTCAGATAACACCTCGTAGGTCAGTGAAGGCATCAAAAAGATCAGGTTGTCATAGATGGTTTTATCTTCCGTTCCTGACCAGTCAGGTCTATGGGCCAAGCGTTCCTGCAGCTCTGTTTGGCGAATGATATAAATAGCGATATCAAAGGAAAAGTACCGTTTGATCATTGCTTTAATCATTTCGGCAAGGGCTTGTGGATCATCATCTTCACTGGAAAAAATCACATTGCCGCTATTCAAATACGTGACCACATCTCTAAACCCCAGTTCTTCAAAACCGGCTTTCAATTCTTTCATAGAAATTTTGTTCTTTCCACCGACATTGATGCCTCTTAATAAAGCGATGTATCGTTGCATGGATAACCCCTCCTTTAAAACGCTTCTTTTAGCTGATTATAGAATGGATGGAGAAGAAGCACAATCCTGGCTTATCAGCTACCCAAAATACGTGAGCGAGAAGCGATTAATGCAAGCTTATTGGTGGAGTGGCCGTGGCGTACGTATTTTTGCACTGCTGATTAGTAAAAACGAAGAAACAACCTATAGATGGTAATACCCCTCACAAATTTGCTAAAGCAAGCGAATTTGTGAGGGGCACTTTAAGTTGTTTTCTCTATTTCTGGCTTCATTGTTAATCCACCGCAATCCTCACAGACACGGTCTGTACGGGGACATCATAAAAGGGATCTTCTCGTCGGCCTAAAAAGTCTTGGGCTTGCTGAGGGAAGAGGGCGTATATCAGCACGTCTTCTTCGCTTTTGGCATACTCAGCGATTTCTTCCTTGAAGGCTGGCAATTGCGGTGCCAGTAGATCAGCTGGTCTGACAGTGATCACTTCAGCATCTCCGATAATTGTTTCTTTGATTTCTTCGCTGATGGGTGCTGGCGATTGGCCGTAAAGTCCTTTGACATAATCTTTGATCTCACTTGGGACAAGTCTGTAGCGTTCTCCTGAAATTACATTCATCAAGGCTTGAGTGCCGACCATTTGCGACAATGGGGTCACTAGCGGTGGATAACCCAAGTCCGCTCTGACTTTTGGTACCTCTGCTAGGACTTCTTCATACTTGTCTTGCAATCCTTGTTCCGTCAATTGGCTGAGTAGGTTCGACAACATGCCGCCAGGTACTTGATAGATCAAGGTTTTGGGTTCGATGTCTTTGACTTTCGGATTCAGCAGCCCTTCTTCACGGAAACGATCACGAACGGGATTGAAATGTTCTGCAATCTCAGCGACTTTCTGCAAATCAAGTCCAGTAGCAAAGCCGCAATCTTCTAAGGCGATCGCCACAGATTCGGTCGCTGGCTGACTGGTGCCGCCAGCAAAAGAGGAGATGGTAGTATCAATGATGTCTGCGCCAGCTTCCGCAACTTTCAAGTAAGTCATCTCAGCAATGCCGCTGGTGGCATGGGTATGGACTTCCAGCGGCAGATCGACCGCGTCTTTGATTCGGCTGACCAACTCGTAGCCGGTCTGCGGCGTCAAAACGCCTGCCATATCTTTGATACAGATAGAATCTGCGCCGAGGTCTGCCATTTTGTTGGCAAGGTCAACGAAGTAATCCACGGTATGGATCTGGCTAGTAGTATAAGAGATCGCCGTTTGACAGTGTCCACCCGCTGCTTTTGTGGCACGGATGGCAGTTTCCAAATTGCGGACATCATTTAAGGCATCAAACAAACGAAGAATGTCGATGCCGTTTTCGACCGATTTGGTCACAAAGTCAGCAACGACGTCATCGGCATAGTTTTTGTAGCCTAAGAGATTTTGTCCCCGTAAGAGCATTTGCAGTTTGGTCTTTTTCACTTTTTTGCGGATCGCCCGCAATCTTTCCCATGGGTCTTCATTTAAAAAACGCAGGCAAGCATCGAAGGTCGCGCCGCCCCACATTTCTAGGGCATGATAGCCTGCTTGGTCCATGGTTTTTAGAATCGGCAGCATATCGCTGGTAGGCATTCGCGTAGCGATCAGACTTTGTTGGCCGTCCCGCAAGACGGTTTCGGTAAATTGGATTTTTTTCATTCTTTCACTCTTTCCTGAATGATTTTACGGATCTGCTGCTGCATGTCTGCTACGCTATGAGTTCTAGAACGGCCACAAACTTTGGCGTCTTGCTCACAGACGTAGCAGCTTCTTGCAGGCAGTCCAATTTCGGTGCGGCTGATAGGTAAAAGCTGGTCTTGGGTTTTGGTTAAGACATCAAGATCCACCAACCGGCCGTAAGGATGATTGGTCTCAATCTGAACCATCATTCGTTTTAGTTCATAAGGATCTGTGGGCAGTACGAGATAATATTCTGGTCCGGTCTCCAAACTGCGGTAGAGGTTTGCCAGTGGAATTAGTTCCTTGACGACCTCTTCGATTTCCGTGATGAGTTCTTCAAAAACTGCGGTCAATGAGGCAGAATTTTTCACGGGACCAGGAATATTCATGGTGGCAACAAGCAATGCCGCTTTTTCATCCGCAGCGAGAAGCTCCCGTTGAAGGGAGCTTCTATTTTCTCGCGCCTGCAGCATGTCGGTTAGCGTCACAGGGGTTCCTGAAAATAGGGCATCAGACATTTTTGACCACATCAATGATCGTGCCATCGCGGTATTCGATCAAAGCGACGGTTTTTTCCCCGTACTTGATTGGTTCGGGTTGACCGACAATGCTGTAGGCTTTTTCTTTTAATTCTTCAATGGTGTATTGGGGAATATCCAATGCTTCAAAATGGCTGATCAGGTCTTCGCGAGCAGGATTGATGGCGATCCCGATTTCTGTGACGACGACATCAATGCTGGCGCCTGGCGTGACGATCGTGTTGACGGTATCGACGATCGTTGGGATCCGTCCCCGCACGAGAGGAGCGATCACTAAGCTCATTTTGCACGCCATACTGGTATCTGAGTGTCCGCCAGAAGCACCGCGGATCACACCGTCAGAACCGGTGATGACATTGATGTTGAAATTCGTATCAACTTCCAGTGCGGAAAGAATGGCGGTATCCAATTGATTGATAAACGCCCCTTTGCTTAACGGTGAGGCATACATATTGGCATCGATCTCGTAATGATTGGCGTTTTTTCCTAGCGATTGTGCAGAAGGGTGATCGAAGTCTTGGACATCGATCAGTTTTTCTACTAATCCTTCTTCTAACAGTTCCACCATGGCATTGGTGATGCCGCCGAGGGCAAAGCTAGCTTTGATCTCATCTTTGATCATCGCCTCGCGTAAAAAACGAGAAACGGCTAATGCGGCACCGCCCGTTCCAGTTTGGAAGGAGAAGCCTTGTTGGTAGTAAGGCGAGCTGGTGATGACCTTGGCTGCATACTCAGCAATCAGCAATTCTTTTGGATTTTTGGTAAAGCGGGTCGCACCTTTTGCGATCCCTGCAGGATCACCGATGGCGTCGACTTCCACGACATAATCGACATCCGTTTGGGGAATGCTGATTGGGGTATTTGGAAACGGCACCAGGGTGTCGGTGATGATCACGACTTGGTCGGCGTATTTTGCATCGACCATCGCATAGCCCAATGAGCCGCAGGTTGCTTTTCCGACGGTACCATTGGCATTGCCATACGCATCTGAGCTAGGCGCTCCTAAGAAAGCGACATCGATGTGGATATCGCCGGCGGCAATCGCACGAGCCCGACCGCCATGAGAACGGATAATGACTGGGGCATCCATAATGCCTTCGGAGATTGCGGCACCGACTTTGTCCCGCAGACCGCTGGAGGTGATATTGGTCACGACCCCAGATTTGATATGTCCGATCAATGGTTCATGGACATTCGCGATGGAACTAGGGGCAATCGCAAGATTCTTGATGCCCATTTTTGCGATCTCGTCCAAAACGAGATTCATGATAAAGTCCCCTTCGCGAAAATGATGGTGGAAGGAGATCGTCATGCCGTCCGTTAGCCCTGTTTTTTCAATGGCTTCACGTATGCTGCCTAAGACCTTGCTTTTGCCCGGCAGGACTGGCTCGATCTTGCGACTCGCTTCTTTGTAGGCATGGATATTGGCCGTTTCATTTTCAAAGACCCCGTATTGGTTGGCATAGCATTCAGGGATGTCTTTTCCTGCTTTGTTTAACACCATAATTACACTTCCTCCTCGGTAATCAATTTCGCTGCTTTGGCAAGGGCGATCACGCGTTCCGCTCGCTCAACGATTGGTTTATCGACCATTTTGCCATTCAAGGAGATCACACCAGAGCCTTTGCTTTCGGCTTCGCGAATGGCCCAGATCACTTCTTTGGCCTGTTGGATCTCGGCTTTTGAAGGCGCATAGATCCCATTGACTAGGGGAATCTGCCGTGGATTGATCACTGATTTTCCGTCAAAACCAAGCTGCTTGATGCGAGTCGTTTCAGCGATAAAGCCATCTGTGTCATTGATATCAGAAAAGACGGTATCGATGGCGGCGATCCCTGCAGCTCTAGCTGCATGCAAGATCATACTGCGGGCAAACAACAATTCTTGCCCATCTGGGTAGCGACGAGTCTTCATATTGGTGACATAATCTTCTGCCCCTAAAGCGATCCCGATCAAACGATCGGAAGCTGTAGCGATGTCTCGGGCATTTAAAACGCCTTCGGCAGACTCGATGGCAGCCATCATTTTGGTGGTTCCTACAGGCAGATCGTTTTCTTCTTCTACTTGTGTGATCACAGCGGCAACGTCAATGATGTCTTGGGCGGTTTCGGTTTTCGGTAGACGAATGACGTTGACCCCCGCTAGGACCATCGCTTCGATATCAAGGGCACCCACCGTGTCGAGGCCGTTGATGCGTACGACGGTTTCGATGGCAGAATAGTCAAAGGTTTTTAAGGCAAAATGCACCAGTGTCCGAGCGGAGTCTTTTTCATTCAAGGAGACCGCATCTTCTAAATCAAACATAACGGAATCGGCGCCATACAATGGTGCATCCCGTAGCATGGCAGCATTGGCTCCTGGTACAAACATCATCGTTCTTCTTAAACGTTCCATGTGTCGATCTCCTTCCAAGCATACTGTTCTTGTTCGGCGGCCCGATGAACGGCGGTCAGAGTTCGGGCTTTGATGGTACAGTCCAAGGCGCCTTTATCGGTGGCAGTGATTTTGGCCTGGGTCACGCCTAGATGGTTCAGCGTCTCAAGGATGACGGCGCGAATTTGTTTGCCGAATTGTTTTTCGACACTGCTATCGAGGGTCAGCTCGATGGTTTGGGTTGTGGTAGGCTCGATCGCGATCAAGATATCACTGGATTCAACAGAGCCAGCAACCGCACTTTTTTTGATTTCCACTTATTATCACCTCTAAATATAGTTATGCTGCATTAAAAATGAGAACGTTGTTTCTGGTAAAAATTGCTGCAAGGAAAGTAAATCTTTTTCTGCAATCGCTTTCCGAACGTTTGTAGCCGAAACGGTTGATTGGTTGATCTTCAGACGGTCGATCACGATCAGTTCAAGCTCGGGTGAAAAAACGGCAGCCATGGCCTCGTTGTAGAGTTGGGTCACGGGCGAGTAAGGCTCTGAGCCTACAAAACGCGTAGTGATCGCCAACAGCGGGGCAATTTTTTCTTTGAAGAGGGTTGCATCAAAGGCGGCTTGTTTTTTGGCGATCGCCTCAGGTGCTTGCTCTTTCAAGAAATAACTGGGAAAGACCGCCGAGGAGACGAGATAGTTGTTGGTTGGCAGCACTGTTACATTTGGCAGATGAGCCAAGCCATCCGTCACCATCTGCAGCCGTTCGCTGGCAGAAAATTGCGAGCGGTCTTCTGATAAAACGAACACATAAACCTGTTCTTTTTGACTCGCAGCCGTTTCGACTAAGTACAAATGTCCTTTGGTAAAAGGATTGGCGTTCATGACGATCGCGCCGTTGTTTTGTCCGATTCGCTGCCGTTGCAGTTGCTGGGCATAGCTTTCAAAAGAAGGAACGCCTTGTTCCATGAACAAGATGTCTTGTGCTGCCAGCACTTCACGAAACCCGAGGGATTCAAAAAACAGGCGGTTTTTCGGTGCTGTATAGACGAAGGACTTGGTGAAGCCTTCGTCTTTGATATGATCGCTAAGGTGTGAAATCAATTGCGTCAACAGCTGTTCGGAGCGTCTTTTTTCACAGACCACCACATACTTGATGATATTGGCATAGCAAGAAGCAGTAGCAATCAAGGTTTGCTGGTCAAAAATGCCGACGGTATAGGCTACTTCTTCACCGACGGCTAAGCCAGCACGGGTGATCAATTTTTGCCATTGCAAAAAGACTTCTGGATCTTTTTGCAGCCAGATTCTTTTTAGGGTATACATACAATGCCTTCTTTATTTTTTTACTGGGAAGAGCTTCGACAAAAGCAAGGATGCGAAGTAGATGATCAGGATCACGACAAAGACGCCGCCCCAACCGAATAACAACAATTCAAATGAAGTCAGTAAATCTTGACTCATAGTTTTCCTCTCCTTTCTAGTGACCTAAGCAATCAGTGCCAGCAGTAAGCCGCCGGCGATGACCGAAGCAATCTGTCCTGAAACGTTGGCACCGGCTGCATGCATCAAAATAAAGTTTTGCGGATCTTCATCTGTCGCCATTTTTTGGATGACCCGACTAGACATTGGAAACGCAGAGATACCAGCGGCACCGATCATTGGATTGATTTTTTCTTTACGGAACAAGTTCAGCACTTTCGCAAACAACACGCCGCCGACCGAGTCCATAATGAAGGCAACCAGCCCTAAACCAATAACCATCAATGTATCGACTTGTAAGAATTCTTCATATTGCATTTTCACAGAAATTGATAAACCTAGGAGGATACTAATGATATTCACTAGTTCGTTTTGAGCAGTGATGGACAAACGATCCAAGACACCACATTCCCGTAAGAGATTTCCAAACATCAAAAATCCAACCAGTGGCAATGAAACAGGTGCAATTAACCCTGCTACGATCGAGATCACGATCGGGAACAAAATTTTGGCCGTTTGCGAAACTTCGCCGGCACGATACGACATACGAATTTTTCGTTCATGCTTGGTCGTCACTGCTTTGATGGCAACCGGTTGAATGATCGGTACTAGCGCCATGTAAGAGTAAGCTGCTACCATGATCGCACCCATATATTTCGAGTTCAGCGTATTTGCGACAAAAATCGAAGTCGGACCGTCAGCAGCGCCGATGATCCCGATGGAAGCTGCGTCGTTTAAATCAAAACCAAGCAACACGGCAACGATGATCGTAAAGAAGATCCCGAATTGCGCAGCAGCGCCAAACAACAAAAGAAATGGATTTTGTAGCAAGGGACCAAAATCGATCATCGCGCCAATCCCGATAAACAAAAGCAAGGGGAACAATTCAGTTGAGATCCCCATATCAAACAATACTTGGAACGGGCCAGCTTCTCCGCCAGCACTTAACACACCTGAGTTCGGGAAGTTCACTAACAACGTGCCCAATCCCATGGGTACTAATAAGGTCGGTTCATATTCTTTCTTGATCCCCAAATACATTAATAGACCACCGATGAACATCATAACGATCCGTCCCGGCTCCGATCCTAACCCGACTACACCTTCAATTAACGTTTCCACTACGTCACTTCCTTTTCAATAAATTAGCCGATCGTAATCAGCAGTTCTCCTGGGTTGACCATGTCGCCCGCATTGACTGCAATCGCAACCACGGTTCCTGCTTTTGGTGCCACGATCTCATTTTCCATCTTCATGGCTTCTAAAATCATCAACGATTGATTTTCTTGTACAGTATCACCTACATTGACCAAGAGACGTAAAATCGTTCCCGGCATCGGAGAATGAATCGGCTCGCCATCAGCAGGAAGCGTAGCTGGCGCTGGCTGTGGTGCTACTTCTGGTTCTGGTGTGCTGACTACCTCTGGTTGAGCAGGTACCGCTGCGGGAGCCGGTGTTGGCACTGCTGGGGCAGGAGCGGTAGGTTGCGGCGCACCGATTTCTTCCATTTCGACAAGGTATTCTTGCCCATCGATCGCTATTTTAAATTTACGTAACATGTTTTTCCCTCACTTGTTTTCATTTTTTTTGGCTATTTTTTTGATTGTGAACTGAGAATCAGGCAGCTCTCCTGCGGCAATACTGGCGGCAATCAGGGCGACTCGCCTAAATTCAGGATTGCGCTTCTCAATTCTTCGAATGACAAACTGACTTTCAGGGTAACATTCAGCCCCTAGTGCGGCGGCTATCAGACTGACTAATGGATAATCTTCTGCAGGCGCTGGCTGATAGCTCGACACTTCTTGCCAATCAGACGCGGGTGGATCCGTTATCATTTCCTGTGGCTTCAAAGGGGAGCTGACAGGCGCATCAGGTTCATCATGCGTTTTTTTGAACAATCTTTTAATAAGATTCATGGGTTTCTCCTTTCTCAATGATTCGTTCCCTTTCATTATAGAAATTCCCGTTCAATCAGCGAGATTTATTTCGACTTAAAATTGTTTTTTCAGTGTTCCTTTTTTGAAAAAAGAGCGAAAAACCTTAGTAAACGTTGATTTATCAAGGTTTTTCTTGCGTTAATATTCTGTTAAGAACTTTTTAAACGAAAAATAAGATTTGAAAAGAGAAATTGTTTTTTTGCTGTTCTTTTTTTAAACGGGTCTTTTTTTCTATTTCTTGATTGTTTATTCTTAGACGTGTAAAGCATTCAATAACATTATTTCCTTTAAGAAAAGAAAAAGATTCACAAACTAGTGACGCTTGTCGCTAACAAATTACGGGCCTGTAATTTTTTTAAAATGTTTTTTTGATAACGCTTACACATTTCGATGCATGAAAGGAAGAAGAAAATGTTCTTAACGATTTTATCCTATGCTATGATTATTGTCTTCATGTTCGTCATCATGAAGAAAAAAATGTCACCCTTTACATCCTTAGTAATTATCCCATTACTATTTACCCTCGTTGCGATGGTTGCTGGTGTTTCAGAAAAAGGCAATATCGGTGATTTTGTCCTTGAAGGAATCTCCACCACAGCCAACACAGGGATCATGTTGCTGTTTGCGATTTTGTACTTTTCCATTATGTTGGATGCGGGATTGTTTGATCCAATCACGAAAAAAATGATTTATTTTGCTAAAGGCGATCCGATGAAAGTCTTGATGGCAACGGCAGTCGTTGCCGCTGCAGTCTCTTTGAACGGTGATGGAACGACCACGACCTTGATCTGTTGTTCTGCGTTTATTCCCATCTACAAGAAGCTGAATATGAAAATGATGAACCTTGGTGTCTTGATCATTTTGCAAAACACCATCATGAACTTATTGCCATGGGGCGGACCGACTGCTCGGGCAATGGCGGTGCTGGAAGTCGATGCGGATATTCTTTCTTATCTGCTGCCAGGAATGATCTTGTCTCTGCTCTATGTGGTTTTCTTTGTAGCTCGCAGAATGGGGATCCAAGAACGGAAACGTTTAGGGGTTACCGAGCTGACGAATGATGAGATTTTAGAAATGACAACTGTGACTGATCCTGATACATTAGCGATCCGCCGTCCGAAAAACTTTGTCTTCAACGGTATCTTAACAATCGTCTTGATTGGCTGGTTAGTAGCAAGCTCCTTTATCTCTAGTATCGCTTTACCACCAATCTTGTTATTCCTTGTAGGTACGTGTATTGCATTGATGGTCAACTACCCAATCTTGAAAGACCAGTCGTCACGGATCGGTGCCAACGGCGGCGACGCTGTGCAAGTCGTAATTTTAGTTTTTGCAGCAGGCGTCTTCATGGGCTTGTTCCAAGGCTCAGGGATGGCAACGGCTTTGGCGAATAGCTTCACGCAAATCATCCCTAAACAATTGGCTGGTTTCTGGGGATTAGTCATTGCCCTGATTTCTGCACCTGGGACCTTCTTTATTTCCAATGACGGATTTTACTTTGGGGTCCTGCCAGTCTTAGCAGAAGCAGGTCGTTCGTATGGTTTTACCAATATGCAGATGGCCTTGGCGTCCTTAATGGGCCAAGCGTTCCACTTGTTAAGTCCATTGGTTGCCTTCATCTACTTGCTGTTGCGCTTGACGGGCTTAGATATGGGGCAATGGCAAAAAGAAGCTGCGAAATACGCACTGGGGATTTTCGTGATCTTCGTCGTTACGATCGTGCTATTAGGTCACATGCCGTTTTATATTCCACAGTAATTTCATACAGAAACTATCGAGCAGGCTGCCATTTTGCTCGGTAGTTTTCCTTGTTTATCGATAAACTTATTTTTTCCCAAAAATCTCATTTGTTTTTAGTATGATAGGAGTAAATCATGAATCCAATTATTGATGCAGTAAATAAAAATCTGGATCTGACCAAAAATAAACCATTAAAAGATTTGATCTATGAAGCATTCAAAAAAACCATCATTTTAGGAGATATTCCCGCAGGCTCTCGCATCAATGAGAAAGAATTTTCCGATACGCTAAATATCAGCCGAACCCCGATTCGTTACGCCATGACTCAGCTCGTGGCTGAAAAACTGGTGGAGCATGTGCCAAAAATCGGCATCGTCGTAAAAGGGATCAGTATCAAAGATGCTTATGAGATTTACGATATCCGCAAATCATTGGATACGTTAGCGACCATCAAAGCGATGGACTTGATGACTGAGGAAGATTTCCAGGAGATGCGCTGCTTGTTAGAACATGGCGAACAGCTGAATCGTGAGGATGATGTGGATGGGGTCTTGAAAAACTTTTCGGACTTCAATGCGTTTATTTACGAAAAAAGTCAAATGCTGCGGTTAAAAAGTATCGTGCTAGATCTGCAAGCGTACCTCGTGTATTTTCGTGACATTGCGATTCGCTCTTCTAGAAGAAGGGATGCGGCATTGGCGGAACATTGGCTGATTTATCGCGGCATGAGAACCAATGACACGGAACAGATCACGTTGTTGACCCATGAACATTTGGATCACTCCCTGCAATTTATTCTTGCTGAAATGGAGCGAAGAAAAATTGACTGATTCCCGTCTTTTTACCGCCAGCAACTATGCAGTCAATGCGCTGCATTATGAGGTAGCGTTAGCACCCAAGCCTGGTTTAGTAGATCCTTGCTCCTCTGGTGCGCATCAGGACATGAATGTGTTTACCTTTATCAACAGTATCACTTGTTTGGCGCCTTTTTTTCAGCGCTATAGCCAAGCGGGCTTTGCCCATACAGGCTCGCTGATCCAGCTATTTGACCAGTTACGAGGGATCGGTCAAGAAGCAGAAACAGCGATGCTTCGGGCAACCAAAGGCATCAATACCCACAAAGGGGCAAATTTTTCCTTTGCAGTTTTGTTGGGGGCGACAGGAGTCTATTATCAACAAAATGGCAAGGCGGAGCTGACGGCTGAAGATACCAATCAGATCCTGCAGCTTGCCGCTGATATCTGCCAGCATTTGGTCAAGCAAGACCTGCAGCAAATCACCCACAAAGACCAATTGTCTTACGGGGAAAAAAATTATTTGACCTACGGCACGATGGGGATTCGTGGAGAAGCTGCAGCTGGGTATCCAATGGTCAAAAAACTGCTGGAGTACTTGCGGCAGCAACCGCAAAAAACCTCCGTTTCCTTGTTGCGCGGGTTAGTCTATCTAATGAGTGAAACCGAAGACAGCAACCTCGTCCATCGAGGAGGTTACGAGGCGATGAAGACGGTACAGCAGGAGATGCAAAAAATTCACCAAGCCAATCTGTCAGATACAGACTTGCTTCGTGAATTAACGACCTATGATCAAGTATTGATTGCACGCCATTTGAGTCCCGGCGGCTCGGCGGATCTTTTAGCCTTGGCCCTTTATTTCTTGCAGCTAGAAGGCGTCTCCTTCTGGTAAAAAGGTATAGCCGATCCCCCAAACGGTTTTTAAAAAGCGGGCGTGCTTCGGCTCATCTTCAATTTTGTTTCGCAGATGATTGATAAAAACCATCACGGTATTGGCATCGAATTGGCCATCTTGCCAGACATTGCTGTAAATCTGTTCTTTCGAGAACACTTGATCTGGATTTTCCATGAAAAAGCGCATCAGCATGATTTCTTTTGAAGACAACTTGATGGGCTGATCATTTTTGAAAAACTGATAGCGTTTTTGGTCAAAACGAAACATGCCGCTGCACAGATCGCCTTCCGGTTTGGCGATCCCTTTTTCTCGCAGCACGTTGCGGCGATCAAGAATCGAAACGATTTGTGCTTTTAAGAGTGCCGGTGAAAAAGGCTTCGTAATGTAGTGATCGGCGCCAATCTCATAGCCGTTGATCATGTCTTTTTCGTCACTTTTTCCGCTCAAAAAAACGATCGGCACCGTGGGGTTTTCTTCCCGAATTAGTTGTGCCAAATGATAGCCGTCATTTTCATGCTCTAAACTGATATCCAGTAAAAAAAGATCAAAGCTGACACGAGAATTGATCGCAATCGTTTTTTCAACGGAATCGGTCTGGTAGATCAAAATACCCGTCGACTGTAAAGATTTCCAAATCAGCCGCCGAATGGCAGGGTCATCATCAACGATTAAAATTTTTTCATCTCGCAAAATATCCGCCTCCTGTATCAATAGTATTATAGTAAATATGAAAGGGGTTTACAATGAAACCGCCATCAAAGTTTTGGCTGTATTTAAGTGTGGTCGCTACCTTATTCATTACACTGATTGGACTTATTTTTACCTTTACAAGTTATAAAAGCGCACAAAGACAAGCTGAAACCGTCGGGTTGCGGCAGTTGGAAACGGTCAATCAAGCGGCGATCAAGCTGATCAGCCGCAGTATCGAATCGTACCACATGGCTCTTACCAATTATGCCGATGACCACCTCGAAGGCGCCGCCTTGGCTGATTTGCAGCGCCCCTTAACGTTACCAGTGATCAATTCTGCGAACAATGCCATGGTCGGATTGTTTTTGATCGACCAACAAGGTCAGGTCATCGCTCAAAATACCGCAACGGTGGTCAATAAACCAGAAGACCCGCCGGTGCAAGAATTGTTATTCAAAGACCCATCCTTAGACAAAGTATTGGCAGGACGGCAGGTACAAAATGGGCAAGTCTATTTTAATGGCAAGCAGGCCTATCTAAATGTGTATCAGTCCTTAACCCTTGACGACAAAGAAGCGATTCTTGTGATGCCTTTGAATCTACAGCGCATGTACCATCATGAATTTACCACCGATCGCAATGTCTCCGGCTATACGATGGTCAAAAACGCCGAGATGCGGATCGTTATGCACCCATCGGACGAACAAATTGGTTTTTCCATCGTTGAAAGCCGCAAAAAAGAATTTCCAGAGCTGGATTTCACCGATCTTGAGCGCTTGGAGCAAGAACAAAGCGACAATGAAGAAGGCACCTCCGTCTATTATTCTTATTGGTGGAACGAAGAAACACTGCAAAAAGTGCTGAAATTGGCTGCTTATCAATGGATCACCATCGGCGACAGTCGGCTGATCGTCGCTAGCAATGCTGATTTTTTGGAGCAAAGCGGTCTCTTTTTACAAGACAACTTGATTTTGATCGGCCTACTAGGTTTGTTGTTTGTCATTATGATTTTATTGACGGTCCTGATCAAAAACTACATGAAACGCAATCAAGCCTATGTCGAAAACCAAGCATTGAAAGAACGACAACGGCTGTTAAAAGAAAAGCACGAAATCGAAAAAAACATTTTGCAAGAATCAAAACTGGAAACCATTGGCTTATTAACGACCTCGATCGTTCATGACCTAAACAACTTTTTGACGCCCATGATTGGTCATCTGCAATTGCTGATCGAGGAAAACCAACACGATGAAGTCTTGATGGAGGACTTGCAAGAAGTCTGCAAAGCAGCAGAAAAAGGCAAAGAGTTATCTAGCAATGTGCTGCGTTTTTCAAAACTCGAAAGTGCCGATAAAACTGTGCAGTCGATCGCCGCCACCTTGACAGAGGCCATCGATACTATGCGCGCACTGTTGCCAAAAGCCTTTTCCCTTACGTATGATATCCAAGAAGTAGGATATGCTGTCTACGAGAAGATCGATCTGCAAGTCATTATTTACAATTTGTTGATGAATGTATACCAAGCAAATGCCGACTGCAGCATTCGCTTGAGCCGCACTTCGACAGAAAGCGCCACCTTTCTGTTTCGTATGCAAGCTTTCTCCGCACAACAGGAGTTTGCATTGATCGAAATCGCCGACAACGGTCCTGGCATACCAGAAGCGATCCAAGAAAAAATCTTTACCCGCTTTTTCACGACCAAGAGTGCCACTGGCGGTACTGGTCTAGGACTCTTCACTGTCTCTTCGATCGTGGAAAAAAACGACTGGTTGATTGATGTTACAAGTACGCCTAAAGGAACCACCTTCTATATTGGTATCCCTCTAACTGATCCCGAAAAAGCCGCTGAAACCAACTGATCCAATGGGGTGGTTTCAGTGGTCTTTTTCTTGGGTATGTTGGAAGGCATTGATTTTTTGCAGGACTAGCAAGACGAGTACCAAAACAAAGATCGCTAAAGCAAAAAATAGGGCATCGTTCGCCATACCTTGCGTCAACAATAACTCGCGCAAAATCGCAGTAATGCTGATCAGAATCAAGTAACGGACGGGAATATGGTGTCCGTCCTTCATATACCGCAGCAACATCAAAATGATTTCTAATAAAATGAATAACGTGGCAATTTCTTCAATCAAAAAGGACAGGTGGGGCGCTTCACTTAAGGGAAAGAGCGTCGTGCTGATCATAAAAATCGCTTTTCCCATAAAAATCAAGACGACAACGACTAAGATCGCCAACATGCTATCAATGCAAATACTGATCACTCGCTCGAACATTCGGGTCAATTTTTCCATTCGGCACTCCATTTCTGCTTTTTCTTTTATTATACAAAAGAAGGCGTAGGACAAAGGGAAAAGAACAGAGAAAGAACAATCGCGGCCATATCTTTTTGACCGCGTGCTTAACGATCCTTCTATGGGCATGTCTTTTGTGATAGCTTTCAATAGCAGAAAGTAGCGAGGAAAATATAATATCTTTTTTTGATAAAATTAGAAAACGATGAGAATGAATAGTTAAAATATACACAAATTATTACGAGACACTTAGTTTCTTTTTTTGTTACAATGGTTAAATAAAATAGAACGCTGTTG
This sequence comes from Candidatus Enterococcus avicola, assembly GCF_047470845.1. Classification (NCBI taxonomy): domain Bacteria; kingdom Bacillati; phylum Bacillota; class Bacilli; order Lactobacillales; family Enterococcaceae; genus Enterococcus; species Candidatus Enterococcus avicola. Next base: position 75,836 of record NZ_JBLGTY010000017.1, read on the forward strand.
AAATGTTGCTTAAACAATGTTTTTATCGCTATCGAATAGAAAAATAGTCCGATCGCAAGAGGTTTACCATTGTTAATAAAGTAACAAGTTAGGCGGAGTTCGCAAGAAAAATGCTGCTTTTCTCATCGTATATGACGGGGATCAGTGAGGAGAAAAGAGCAAGAAAAACGGAGGGAAACAAATGAAAAAAAGTGGATGGTCAAAATGGGTGATTGGGGCAGCCTCATTATTGTTGCTTAGTGCATGTGGCGCCGATGGCGGAACAAAAGCCAGCAGCAGTGCGGCAAGCTCTTCTTCAGAAAGTGAAGTCACTTCAGGTGCTTCCCAACAAGAGTATACCGATCCAGCAGAGTTAAAAGATCAATATGATATCGTCATCGTTGGTGCTGGCGGTGCAGGGATGGCAGCAGCCTTGTCGGCTAAAGATGCTGGAATGAATCCAGTCATTTTAGAAAAAATGCCGATCGCAGGCGGAAATACCTTGAAATCTTCTGGCGGAATGAACGCATCAGAAACCAAGTTCCAAGAAGCCCAAGGCATTGAAGATTCCAATGAACTATTTTTTGAAGATACCCTAAAAGGCGGCAAAGGAACCAACGATCAAGATCTGCTGCATTATTTAGTAGACAACTCTGCTTCAGCAATTGATTGGTTGGATTCAATGGGGATCACTTTAGACAATATCAGCTATAGCGGCGGTGCCAGTGTGAAACGGATCCATCGTCCTCACGACGGTTCAGCAGTCGGTACGTATTTGGTGGATGGCCTATTGAGAAACATTCATGAGCAAGAAATTCCTTTGTTTGTAAATGCTGATGTGACAAAAATCAATGAAACAGACGGCAAAGTCACTGGCGTCAACGTAAAAATCAATGGCGAAGAAAAAGAAATCGCTGGCGATGCGGTCGTTGTTACTACTGGTGGTTTTGGCTCCAACAAAGAACTGATCGAAAAATACCGTCCAGATCTGAAAGGCTATGTCAGCACGACTTCTGAAGGAAGTACAGGCGATGGTATCAAGATGATCGAAGAATTAGGCGGCGCAACGGTTGATATGGATCAAATCCAAGTCCATCCAACTGTGGTTCAAGATACAGGCATGTTGATCAGTGAAACCGTTCGTGGAGAAGGCGCCATCTTGGTGAACCAACAAGGGGAACGTTTCTACAATGAATTAGAAACCCGCGACAATGTTTCTGCTGCTATCACAGATCTGCCAGAAAGCTATGCCTACTTAATTTTTGACAATGCGTTAGCAGGTAGAGCCAAACAAGTCGATTACTACAAAGAACAAGGTGTAGTGGTAGAAGCCGATACCATCGAAGCCTTAGCTGAAAAAATCGATGTCGATCCAGCAACCTTGAAGAAAACCTTAGATACATGGAACCAAGCAGTGGCAGACAAAGCCGACAAAGATTTCGGTCGTGAAACGGCGATGGACTATGATCTGACGGAAGGGCCATTCTATGCGATTCAAATCGCACCTGGGATCCACCACACAATGGGCGGCGTCAAAATCAATACGAAGACCCAAGTATTGAAAGAAGATGGCACACCAATCACTGGCTTGTATGCAGCAGGTGAAGTGACCGGCGGTATCCACGGACAAAATCGAATCGGCGGCAATGCTGTAGCCGACATTATGGTCTTTGGTCGCCAAGCAGGCGCGCAATCCTCTGACTATGTGAAAGAAAACGGGAAATAAGCGGCTGTTTTTTCCTGAAAAAGATCGTATATAAAGAAAGAAACTTGGAACGAATCCTCTTAAGCGATTAGGAGGAGAATCGTTTCAAGTTTTTTTGTATTTCTCACTGAAAGGACGGAAAACTAGTCATTATAATCTTATAATGATTTGATAATTTATAATTCACATATAAACAAAATGTTTTTGTCAGTAGGGTTTGCTTTTCAACGGATCGGAATCAAGGAATAAGCTGATAGGTTTGGTTTATTCGATGATAAAAAATTTTAGGAGGCAGAGTATGAAAAACGCATTGGTAAAATGGTCGGTCGGGGTGGCAATCTTACTTGGAGGGTCCTTGTTCTTCACGGGGAAACAAGTATTTGCTCATGGTTATGTGGAATCACCGGTCAGTCGGGGCTATCAAGGGTCTTTGGATCGCAATACGTTAGGGTGGAGCGCTGCGTTTGAGAAATATGGCAATGTCATTTCAAACCCACAATCATTGGAAACCAAAAAAGGCTTTCCAGAAGCAGGACCAGTAGATGGTCGTATCGCTTCAGCAGATGGTGGACTCGGACAAATCGGGGACTTTGTTCTTGATGAACAAGGAACCAATCGTTGGACCAAACAAGACATCAATCAAGGACCATTGCGGGTCAATTGGCATTATACAGCGCCGCATAAGACCACAAAATGGCATTACTATATCACGAAACCAGGATGGGATCAAAACGCGCCACTTTCAAGAGATAGCTTGGAATTGATCGCTACTGTGAATCACGATGGTTCGGCTGCCAGCAATAGCCCAAGCCATACCATTACCATTCCAGAAAATCGTCTTGGTTACCATGTCATTTTAGCGGTCTGGGATGTTGCCGATACGCCAAATGCCTTTTATAATGTGATCGACGTTAACGTTTCCGGTTCAACAGTCATTCCCGAAAAACCAGCAGCACCAGCAAGTGTCCGTTCAGAACGAGTGACTAGCAGCACGGTGGCTTTAGCATGGAACGGTCAAACCGATGCGAAAGAATACAACGTGTATCGTGATGGTGCCTTAGTGGCAACGACTACTGAGCCAACCTTTATCGACACGCAATTAAAAGCCAACACAACCTATAGCTATCAAGTAGAAGCAGTCGGCTTTACGGCGTTAGTTTCAGAAAAAAGTGCTGCAGTGAAAGTGACTACCTCAGCAGACAATCAAGTCGAAACCCCTTCGACACCAGGCAACCTGCACCAAATGAGCGTGACAGACAGCAGCGTGTCCTTAATGTGGCAAGCATCGACTCATACAAATGGAATCGCTGGATATGACGTTTACCGCAATGGCGTCAAAATCGCTACAGCCACAGGAACAACCTATGAAGACACGAATCTAGCAGCGGACACGACCTACAATTACCAAATCAAAGCAATCAGCAAAACGGGCGAACAATCCGCCTTTAGTAACCAGCTGAGCGTGAAAACCAATGCCAAAGAAGAAACGGAAACACCTGGAGGCGGGGAGTCAGAATACCGTGTGTGGAAACTAGGTACTTTCTCTGCACCAGAAGTGTATACAAGCGGTGAAATCGTGAGCCATAAAGGCAGCAACTATGTCGTGATCAACACCCACTCAAATTACGGGGACACCACTTGGTCTCCTGATCAAGCACCAACCTTGTTTCAGAAGCTGTAACCCTTGAATGAATCAGTAACGCAAGAGCAGTGCGGTGGCACTGCTCTTTTTGACTCTTTTATGAGGAAATGATTGAACCTTTGTTTGATTCGTGCAACCAATTGGACGAATTCGTTTGAGGAATGCAAAAACAGGTGCTGCTATGCATCATGCGTAGCAGCATCTGTTTTTTGTTATTGACTTTAGTCAGTTTCGTTCGCGTAGCGTACGAAACAAAAAAACCGCGCGTTTCTACGCGTGGACGAAATAG
>NZ_JBLGTY010000018.1:0-71535 GCF_047470845.1 Candidatus Enterococcus avicola
TTACTGACTGAAAAAGTATCTTTATCTTTTATTGCGAAAAGCTGTCAGGTATCTTTGACCACCGTTATTCGTACATTAAAAGAGTTTAAAAGCTATTTGCCAAAGCAGTCTAAGAAGATTCTCCCCAGAGTATTGATGGTTGATGAATTTCGTTCGCACACTTCCATAGAAGATAAGATGAGCTTTATTTGTGCAGATGGCGAAACAGGAAAATTAATAGATGTTTTGCCTACGCGTAAATTACCCCGATTAACAAGCTATTTCTTAGGTTGTACCAATCCAGAAGAAGTAGAATTCTTGGTTACAGACATGAACGCTGCCTACTTCCAGCTCACCAAACGTGTTCTGCCAAATGCGAAAATAGTGATTGATCGGTTTCATATTGTCAATCACATGAATCAAGCGTTCAATGAGTTGCGTATCCGTGAAATGAATGAACTTCGTAAAGCAGGACAGAAAAGCCAGGCAGAAAAACTGAAAAAGAACTGGCGCTTTTTGCTAAAAAATCGTGCAAGCATCAACCATTATGAGTACAAAACATGGAAAAGTTTCCGAGCACCAAAATACCCATTTCTCACTGAAGCAATGATGATTGATCGATTGCTTGAGTTTTCTGCGCCCCTAAAGGAGGCGTATCCCTTTTTTCATGAATTAGTTGAAGCCTTTCGAGACAAAGACCCTGACTTATTTTTCTCCTTATTGGCAGAACTTCCCGAAACGTTAGATGACGGCTTTCGGGAGAAGCTTCAAAACCTTCTGACCTATGAAGAAGGTATCACCAACGCAATGATCTATCCTTATTCCAATGGAAAAATTGAAGCGAAGAATACCCACATAAAGACAATGAAACGAGTATCCTACGGATTTAAATCATTCGAGAACATGAGAATTAGAATCTTTTTGATCAATCAATTAATCAATGTAAGATAACAAAAAATCTGAGCCAGAATGTGGTTCATTCTGACCCAGATTTGATTTTGCACAACTCATCAGTCCTTATTGACAAAGAGCCCGAAAAACCTCCTATTTTCTATAGAATCTTGATAAGATTTGAGAGAACCCTGTCTTGCCTCTCTGAGTAGTTCTCTTATCTGACTGATTTAGAAAGCTATCGATCAAATAAAAAAGCATCAACGCGATTGCGTTGATGCTTTGCTTTTGAATTGATTAGCGATGGATGTAAGTATATCCAGATGCGCTCATTGTTGCAGTGTTTGGTCCACCAGGACTGTCAAAGCCCATTCCGCCTTGAGAGATTGTGATGGTATTGTTTGATGGGTTGTATGATTCAACATAGGCTACGTGTCCATAAGTTGGATCAGCAGTCCATTCGCCACCAACTGATTGATCAGCGGCAAAGACTACAACGGCACCGGCTGCTGGTGTACCATTGACAGTGTATCCATCAGCTGCAGCTGACGCACCCCATTGTGCACCATTACCCCAGTAAGTACCTACCCAAGGAGCGCGGTTTTTCACGTACCAAGTACATTGACCCCAAGCATACATGTTACCTGAGCTTGAATGATCTTTTCCACCGCCAGTAGAAATACTTCCTGTAGAATTATTGTTTGATGAAGAGTTTGAATCTGAGTTACTTGAGCTTGAATTGCTTGAACCAGTGTTTGAAGAGCCTGCGTTCGATGAACTTGAGCTGTTAGAACTGCTGGTATTGCTTGAGCTTGTGTTGCTTGAAGAACTACTTGTTGCTGTTTCAGTAGAAGCTGTTGTATTCTCTGTCGTGCTTTCAGTTGATTGAGCAGCAGCTTCTTGTTGTGCTTCTTTCAAAGCAGCAGCTTGTCTTTCTTCTTCTGCTTTTTGAGCAGCAGCAGCTTCTTGTTGTTCTTTCAAGATACGTGCTTTTTCAGCTTCCGCTTCTTGTTTTTTCTTATTCAATGCATCTTTGTCTTTTTCAGCAGTCGCTTGTTCTGCTGCTAAGTTTGCTTTCAAGACATTTAAGTCAGCTTGTTTTGCTGCGATGGCATCTCTTTGTTGGCTAAGTTCTGCTTGGTTCGCAGCAACTTCTTGGATCTTGCTTTCGTTTTCTTTGACTTTGTCTTCAACATCTTGTTTGTCTTGTTTTTGTTGTTCAACTAAATCATTGTTTGCATTGACGATCGTTGTCATCGCTTGTACGCGACCGATAACATCCGTTAAAGAATCTGCTTCTAAAACAGCATCAATGAAATTGGTGCTTTGACCGTTAACTTGTACATCACGGGCTTGCTTTTGGATTGCTTCTTCACGTTTGGCAATACGCAATTTCAATGTTGCGATTTTGTCTTGCAATTTCTCAGCTTCTTGACCTAACTCAACTTGTTTCGCTTCTAATGAAGCAACTTTTGCACTCACTGTTTCAATTTCTGCTTCTAGAGAATCGATTTGTGATTGGGCGTCAGCTTGCTGACCTTTAAGAGAATTGATTTTTTGGTCTTGCTGCTCGATTTGATCATCAATGGAATCTGCAAATGCTAATGCAGGTGCTGCAACTGCTGTTAATGTTAGTGAACACACCATTAATGCTGATAACAAACTATTCTTCACTCGTTTTTCCTCCGACTAGCTGGTTGATTTGACAGATGAACTGCCTTTATAAAAACTTAATTTTGTCTAAGAAAGTTTAATGTTCGATTTAACGACAAATGAATTCTACCATAATGATATGACACACAGATAAAGGAAATGTTACAAAAATGTTTCAATCTAACACTCCCTTTATCTCAACGATAAATAACATGACAATTAAAGACCGTTAAATCAACGTTTCTGAATAAATTACCGCATTTTCTTTTCATTTTCATCATCTAAAATAAATTCAATTCATGTTATCTTTATCAAAATTAAGGCTAATTATTCAAGGATTATAACTTGATCACGATTATTTTATTAAGAAAAACTATGAAAACAAGAAATCATTCAAAAAAAGACCATTTATGTGACAAGATCCCTATTCCTTTCTATAATAAATAAAACAAGCGAGGAGGGAATCGCGATTCGTACACACAAAAAATGGTTTTGGCCATTGGCACTACTTACACTTTTTGTCACCTGTTTCCTGTTATTCTTTCAATTTCGTAAGGTGCATGAAGCCGATACTCCATTGCAACAGGCGAGCAACAGTGAGTTTTGGCTCTTAAGTGATATTCATTTTCTTTCCTCCACGCTCCATGATAACGGCGCAGCCTTTCAGACCTTCACAAAGGGAGCTGCTGGCAAAGAGATGACGTATCAAGAACAATCGATCGAGGCCTTCACCGCTCAAGCCTTAAAAGAGAAACCCACGGGAATTATTTTGACCGGTGATATGACGCTCAATGGCGAGAAAGCAAGTGCTCAAGAGTTGGCAAGATTGCTTGAACCATTGCAAGAAGCTGACATTATGGTTTTAGCATTACCTGGCAACCACGAGATTTACAATGGTTGGGCGCGAGCATTTAAAGGTGAAAAGGAATACTACGCAGATCAAATCAGTCCTGAGGATTTTCAAACGATTTTTGCTGAAGGTTACGAAAAAGCCAACATTATCGACAAGTCTTCCCTTAGCTACAGCATTCAGTTAAACGACAAGTATCGTCTCTTTTTGCTCGATTCATGTATCTACGATTCTGAGGTTAATTGGGATGATCCTACTACGAATGGTGAGTTGAAACCGGCTACTCTAACTTGGTTGGAGGAGCAATTAACCCTGACGAAAGAAGCGGAGCAAGTACCACTGGTCTTTTTGCACCATAACTTGTTCGGTCATAATGAACTCTTACAAGACGGTTATGTTCTTGACAACGCCTCTGAGACTGTCGCTTTGTTGGAACGCTTCAACGTGCCAGCCGTTTTCTCTGGTCATATCCACATTCAAGACATTAACGAAGGGAATGATTCGCTTTATGAAGCAGTCACTGGGTCTTATTCAACGGCAGAATTAGGCTACGGCGTCCTTTCTCTTTCTGACAAGGAAATCAACTACGAAGCACGCCAGATTGATCTCGATGCTTGGGCGGCTGAAACGAAGCAAACTGATGAACAGTTGCTGAACTATCAAAACTACCAGAAAAGTATTTTTGAAAAAGACACCGACCAACTGGTCCGTGACCAATTGTCCGCAGTGTCTGAACTGTCAGATGCCCAGATGACAAAACTTTGTACGTTTGTCACGAAGCTGAACACTGCCCTTTTTACTGGCAATGATACTTACTCAGCCGAAGAAAAAGCTGCTATCAAAGACTCCAAGGAGTATCAGTGGTTAGCGACCTATTCTTACTTTTTGAAGCAATATGTCGATTCAATGCTGGACGATCAAACCGATGATCGCAAGCTGACGATCCCCCTCACAGCAGAATAAAGCCAAAAAGTGTCTTCTTCCTTTCTTTTAGGAAAAAGACACTTTTTCTTTTCTAATGAACGATAGCCCTCTCGTTTGGGTAAACGAGAAGGCTATCTGACGAGTCAATATTTATTCTTTGAAAGTGCAGCATACTATTACTACTATTATTTATTTCTCATTTAAACGATACAATCCCTAACCTCTATTGTATCCTTGTAACTCTGAAGTTACGCCAGGTTTGAATAAATTTCTTCAAAACAAGTAACGTGTGGTACAAAAATATTTGTCGCTTATCAATAACTATACCACGCAACTAGGCGCCGACGGAAGTAAACTAACTTATTCTTAATCATTACTTAAAACAAAAGGTATTGTTTTCAAACAGTGTTGCTCCTTTAAGAATTTTACGTGAAGCGATTAACCTTCCTGTCATGCATATCTGCTAACCATTCCTATAAGGGAATTCCTTTTATTCAATAGGCAAGTCGTGCTGTTTTAAGAAAGATAATTTATCCCAGTAGCCTCTTTGAAATAAAATTTTATCATTTACTATTTGAAAAAAACCGCAACCTCTCAAACCTAAGGGGTCACGCCACTCTAAAATTGCCCATTGTCCATCTTCGAAAATGTTCTCAACGATACAAACCATTTTTGCGTTAGAAAAATCTTGCTCAAACATCTGCTTGATCGCTTGTTTCCCAACAACTGGCTCATTAGCAACCTGGTGGTTTATTGCATTCTCATCATATAATTCTGAAATACATTCTACATCTGCCTGATTAAACGCATCAACCCATTGGCAAAGTATTTCTTTTGGCTTCATATAAATCTCCCTCGAAATGTAATCATCTTTGTTCCCATCTCCAATAAAAAAAGCAGCTAATTTGTACCAATATATTCTACTTTTACAATTCATTCAAGACAATATCGATGAAACGAATAAGAAATATCGATCTTTCACATCGATTACTCTTGTATAAGTACGGGGTACCATATATTGAATCGTAGCATGTTTCGCTTTAATGGTAGCAACGCCACTAAACCTATTCAACCACTTTATTAATTTATTGAATACGGTATACAGCCCCTCTTTCTTTTTATACGCTTATCATCGAATGAGAAATCATAGGTAAGTAAACCGCAACGCTTAGGGCTAGTTGAATAGTGAAATCAAAGATGTACTATTTACCATGTCAGGTCCTCAAAACCTGCAACTATTCTCTTGTAGCAGATCATCAAAACCCTATCCATTTCAATAATTATGTAAATTAAAGCAAAAAAAAGCGAGAACCCAATGGATTCTCGCTTGTTAACGTCAATTAACCTTTAACGATGTTTGTTGCTTGTAAGCCACGTTGGCCTTCTTCAACGTCGAAAGTCACTGCTTGACCTTCTTCTAAAGTTTTGAAGCCGTCGCCTTGGATAGCTGAGAAGTGAGCAAATACATCATTGCCGTCTTCACCTGTAATAAATCCAAAACCTTTATCTGCATTAAACCATTTTACTGTACCGTTATTCATAAACGTATACCTCCATATTACACATCGACTGTGTTTATTTGTTTGTAATAGAAAATGATGTGTAATTGAAGTGTGTATCAATAGAAAAGATAAACAAGTATTAACATATCAGAACTTTACCTATTCATCATAGCATGGTTAAAATAAAATAGCAAATAAAGTTGGCTTTTTTTCTTGATAAAAAGGTAAATTGTTAAGAAACCTTATGATTAAACCTAGCAATTGCTTTATCTGGAAGAATCAAAAATCAAAGAGTTGCGCCGTTTGAAGCAATTACTTTTTTGTACCAATCAAATGACGCTTTCTTGATGCGTTTCTTTGTGCCATTGCCTTCATCGTCTTGGTCAACATAGATAAAGCCATAACGTTTCGACATTTGTGAGGTTGAGGCACTAATGATATCGATACAGCCCCATGCCGTATAGCCAAAGACCTCGACGCCATCATGCAACGCTTCATTGATTTGTTCAATATGCTGACGCAGATAGTCGATTCGATAAAAATCATCGATGGTGCCATCTTCGTTTACGACATCTTCTGCTCCCAAACCGTTTTCGGCAATAAACAAAGGTTTTTGGTAGCGGTCATAGAGTTGATTCAATGCTGTTCGCAACCCTTTGGGATCGATCTGCCAGCCCCATTTACTGCTTGGCAAATAGGGATTTTTAATCCCACCAGTGATCAGATTCCCGACAGCACTTTCCAATCGTTCTGGATGTGCGCTGACTGCACTGGACATATAGTAACTAAATGAAACAAAATCAACCGGGTTTTCTCGGATGACTTCTAAGTCTCCTGGTTCGATCACCAATTCCACTCCTTTTTCTTCAAACATGCGGTTGGCATATGCTGGATAATAGCCTCTTGCCTGCACATCACTGAAAAAGAGTGAGGTTCGTTGACTTTCAACTGTTTTTTGGACATCGTCTGGATCACAGCTGTACGGCGTTAATAATTGATAGCTGATCATGCAGCCGACCTTGGCATTGGGAATCAATCGATGGCAATAGTCAGTCACGATTGCGCTGGCGACAAATTGATGGTGCGCCCCTTGGTACTTGTCTTGTTCAATATTAGGATGACCTTCTTCAATGATCCCGACACTAACATATGGATGGTGTTTGACACAATTGATTTCATTAAAAGTCACCCAGTATTTGACTTTCTTTTGGTATCGCTCAATCACCGTCTTGGCAAAACGGACATAAAAGTCGATCACTTGCCGGTTTGGCCATCCTCCATACTCAGTCACTAAATACAAAGGCATCTCATAATGGGATAGTGATACCACTGGTTCGATCCCATACTTCAAACACTCATCAAAGACTGCGTCGTAAAATGCCAATCCAGCTTCGTTTGGCTTTACCTCATCCCCCTTTGGAAAGATCCGTGTCCAGGCAATTGACATCCGATAGGCTTTGAAGCCCATCTCAGCAAATAAACGAATATCTTCTTTAAAGTGATGATAAAAATCGATTCCCTGTCTTTTCGGATAGTATTTCGTGCTGTTTGGATCCTGTGCTTCTGCAACTTGCTGATGAGTCATCATATGCCATTGGTCAGTCCATCGTTCTTTCGGCATTGAGGAATCGAATAGATAGACATCAGAAACCGACAAGCCTTTTCCATCGATTCCAGAACCTCCTTCAACTTGGTTGGCAGCCGTTGCTCCTCCCCAGAGGAAATCTTTTGGAAAATAACTTTTCATTTTACTTGCCGCCTTTCAAAAATGATTCGTACGCCAACGCTTCCCCATTCGTGGCGATCACTTGCTGATAATACGCAAAACTAGCTTTTTTCTTGCGGGAAAGATCTCCGCTACCATCATTTTGCTTATCGACATAGATAAAGCCGTATCGTTTTTCCATCTCTCCTGTCCCCGCAGAAACGATATCGATCGGTCCCCACCATGTATAGCCTAGAATCGTTGCGCCATCTTTGATCGATTCCGCCATTGCTTCTACATGGTCTTTTAAATAGGCCATCCGTTCTTCATCGACGATCGATCCATCTTCATTGACAACATCCTTTAAACCAATTCCATTTTCAACGATAAATAATGGTTTTTGATAGCGATCAGTCAATTCGCTGCAAACATAGCGTAATGCCAGCGGATCGATCGGCCATTCCCAAGCAGTTTCTTTTAGGTAAGGATTCTTTTTCCCTAGTAATCCGCCAGTATTGCCTAAAATTTTCATGCCTGCTTCATGCAATGAGCTGCGGTAAAAACTAAAGCCTAAATAATCGCAGGTCCCCGCTTTAATGATCGCTAGATCTTCTTCTGTAATGTCCAGCAACAGATGATTATCCTTCACGATGCGGTCGAAGTATTCCGGATAGGCGCCTCGCAATTGCACATCACTATAGAACAAGGAACGACGGCGCAGTTGATACGATTCAAAAACATCTTGCGGGTTGCACGTTGCAGGGTAAATCGGGCTCAGTGACAGCATACAGCCAATCTGATTGTTTTCATCTACTGCCTTCCCATTCAGAACTGCTTTGGCACTTGCAACAAACATATTATGACTTGCTTGATAAAGTGCCTGTAATTTTTCTTCTTCAGTCTCGAAAGAAAATACATCGATACCTGCTGCGAGTAACGGGATCGTATGGGTATGGTTGATTTCATTGAAAGTCATCCAATATTTCACTTTCCCTTTGTAGCGTGCAAAAACCACTTTTGTATACCGATCAAAAAAATCGATCAGTACACGATTTTGCCAACCACCATATTTCGTCACCAAATGCAGTGGCGTCTCAAAATGAGCTAATGTAACAACTGGTTGGATCCCTTTTTCATTCAAGGCATCAAATAAATCATCATAAAATTGTAAACCTGCTTCATTGGGTTCCGTCTCATCCCCATTCGGAAAAATGCGACTCCAAGCAATTGAGGTACGCAAACACTTCAAGCCCATTTCCGCAAAAAGTTCAATGTCTTCTGGGTACCGATGATAAAAGTCGATGGCTTCATGGCTCGGATAAAAGTTATCCTCTTCAAGCTGCAGTGAAACTTGCTCAATACGTTTTTCACCAACTGGTAAAATATCCGCTACACTTAATCCTTTTCCTCCTTCCAAATAAGCTCCTTCGGCTTGATTTGCGGCGATTGCGCCGCCCCATAGGAAATTTTTTGGAAATACACTCATGAAATCGCTCCTTTTAATAAATCATTTGCTACCAAAGCGGTAACGTCTTTTTTCGCTTGATCCACAACTGTCAATGCATCTTCTTTGATCACACTGGTAAAGACCAACATGGTTGTCGGATCATATCCTTTTTCAATAATTTTTGCTAAGTCAAAGGTGCCAATTTTTTGTCCCTTCACGACTTGATCCCCTTGTTTCACCGAAATCTCAAACACGCCTTTTGCTAAATCAACCGTGTCTAAGCCGATATGCACCAACACTTCCGTCCCAGCAGCTGATTGGATCCCAAAAGCATGTCCAGTTGGAAAAACTGTCACAACCGTACCAGTAAGTGGCGCATAAATATCGCCGGCTGATGGATAAACGGCTAATCCATCCCCCATTGCTCGAGAAGAAAATACTTCATCTTTGACATCATCAAGCGTGATCGTTTCACCAGCAACTGGTGTCATCACTTGCAGCCCTGCACCTTCTTCTAAAACAGGTTCTAGCGTTTCTTCAAATCCTAATACATAGGTCAAAATAGCAGTACCGAAGAACGCAAAGGCAATGCCGATCAAATAGTACACAAAGGTGTCCCCAAAGAAAGCTGGCAATGTCGTCAATGCTGGGAAAACATAGACGATGGCCTTGGTTTGCATCATTCCCATAAACGCACCAGCAAGGGCACCAACGATGGTTTGAGCAATCAACGGCTTTTTAAATTTTACCGAAAGTCCATAGACGATTGGCTCTGTAATTCCGCCAAGCAATGCTGGAAGCAAGGAAGATAGCGCCAGGCCTTTGGTTTCTTTTCTGCGAGAGCGTAAAAATACACCTAAAGCAACCCCAGCACTCGCAAATGTTGCTGCTGCGATCATCGGGCGCAGCGTATCATAGCCATATACCGCTAGGTTATTGACCATGATCGGTACAACTCCCCAATGGATCCCGATCATTACTAAGAATGTCCAACCGCCACCGATCAACAAGCCAGCCAACAGCCCGCTCTTGTCGCTGATAAAGTTCATGGCATTGCCTAAACCGTCTCCAAGCATTACACCGACCGGTCCAATGATCAAAACGGTCAAAGGCACCATGATCAAAAGAGCTACTAGTGATAGAGCAAAAATCTCGATACTCTTAGGAATGATCCGTTTGAGTAGTCGTTCCAAATGCGAGTAGATATAGATCGAAACGATCGCTGGAATCACGGTACCCGAATACCCCATCAACACAGCTGGGATGCCAAAGAAATCGACCGTCACACCGTTTTCCGTCACCATTGCTGTAAAATTCGGCTCCAGCAACGCCCCAACGATTGCTAAAGCAATAAACATATTGACTTTGAAAATCCGCGCTGCACTGATCGCTAAAAATAAAGGCAAGAAATAAAAGACACTATTGCCAGCAGCAGCTAATATTTTATAGGTGCTTCCTTCCGCATCCATCAAATGATAGGTTGTAAAAACAACTAGCAAAGCTTTCAACATCCCTGCCCCTGCAAGAGCAACAATGATTGGATTAAAGATCGCAGACAATACATTGAAGAATCGGATAAATACATTGCCTTGTTTTTCTGTTGATTCTTCGGCATCCCCATCACTTTCCAAAGCATTTTGGATCGAATACTTACTCATGATCGTTTGAAAAACATCCGCTACATGATTACCGATCACGACTTGAAACTGGCCGTTTCCTTCAATGACAGACAATACCCCATCAAGCTGCTGAATCTTATCCTTATTTTTTCGTGCCAACTCGACATCTTTCAACTTAAAACGCAATCTAGTGATGCAATGATACAGGCTAACGATATTTTGTTCCCCACCGACCTGTGCTATAATTTCACTAGCAAGTTTTGAATAATCTTTTGCCAAATGACTCACTCCCGTGTTTGATTTATAAAGCGCTTTATGGCGTTACTATAGCAGATTTTTTTCTCTCACCTGCGAAAGTTCGCAATTTGGAAACTGCTTACAAGAAAGGAAAGAAAATGGGCCTCTTAATCATTCGTTTATTGAATCTTTTAAATAATGCACCCACTGATTCCACCAACTACTATATCGGTTTGACCATGATCAACCATTATGATCAGATCCAAACTCTAAGCATTGGTGAATTCGCTGCTCTTTGCCATGTGTCAAAGTCAACCGTTTCAAAATTCGCTCGCACCTTGGGCTTTGATGATTATGGCGATCTAAAAGACAACGCTGCCTTTATCGAAAACCGCTTCAACAATCCCCTGAATTATCGTTCGAATATTTTGTCTGCCTTAGAGCAAGAGGGCGTAGACTCCTATTTTGACGCAGTTGTACAAGACATCGATTATCTGCGTCATCATCTTGATCTGCCAGCCATCGAACGGGTCGCAAAAGCCATTGTGACGCATAAAAATGTCTTTGCTTTTGGAATTTTATTCTCAGAATCGGCTGCTATTGATTTCCAGATCAAACTAGCATACAACGGCAAGTTCATTCGGACCTTCCAAGACGATCTTGTACAGGAAGAAATCATCAAGACCGCTGATGAAGAATCGCTGTTTATCATTTTTACCAACTCCGGTGACTACCTAACGAAACAGCAAATTCGAAATGGAACACCACGGAAAGATTTCTTCGATCGAACCAAAGCCAAAGTCATCGTGATCACCGCTAATCCACAGATCTCGGAACTGCCCTTTGTCCAAGAAGCAATCATCTTCCCTCACCAAACCCATTTTCAAACCCATGCTTTTATGTATCAGTTCATCATGGATTTGATCGTATCGAAGTTCAAGCAGTTGACGGATCGAAAGCGCATGTAGTAATGACCCTCCATTATAGAAGAAGGGCATTTCTTCCATAATGGAGGGTTCTTTGTGAATAAGATGTCTCATTCATTCGTAAGCGTCACTCATTTATTCCTAGTTTCTTTGAAATTTTTTTAATCCTAGGCTGCTATTTATTAAATTTCTCCTCATTTATGTTTTTTGTTTCACAAACTTCACCTCGGTATGGTATAATCATTTTGTTTTTAAGAAAACTATGGGAATACAAAGGAGAAGGAAACATGAAAAAAACTAAAATCACTTTAATCGCTGCATCATTGCTTATGGGAGGCACTCTTTTAGCTGCATGTAGTTCAGATAACGATACAGCTGCAAGCTCATCATCATCAACAGCAGCTTCAACTGCTGCATCAACTGAATCATCAGATGACGTTGTTTCAACTGCTTCTATCAGTGACCAAACTTCAGTGATCGAAAAAGCATTGAGCGCAGATGGTAACTGGATCGTTGCTGTAACTGGCGACATGACATTTGATAACGATGTAACCGTTGATGGCGAATTCCACGACAAAGGTGACGACTCTGCTGATATCTACCGTAAATTTGCATTGTACTCACAAGATGAAGACCGCAACGTAACAGCTGAATACACAGTAACTGTTCCTAAATTGATCGTTAACTCAGAAAACTTCAACATCGTTCACGGTGTAATCAAAGGTGACGTTGAAGTGAATGCTAACGGCTTTGTATTGAACGGTGCAAAAGTTGAAGGTAACGTAACATTCACTTCAAAAGAATTCCAAGATTCAGCAACACTTGACGAAGATGGCGCTTCTGTAACAGGTGACGTAACAGTTAGCGAATAATCTTTCACTGGATTTCTGTGAAATAGATGAACAAAAAACGAGGTTGGCAAGTCGATCGTTGATCCCTTGCCAACTTTTTTTGTTTTTTTATAAACAATTGCATCCGCTCTCATTACTAACATTGTGTAAGTAAGAACAAAGCCCAAGAAAAAAAACTGGCTTGCTTACGCAAAACCAGTTTCTTCTTTAGGCGCTTATTCTTCAATAACTGCCCACTTGTAGTCATATTGCGCACCAGCACCGTGTGATACGACCCCTTTTACTTTTGGTGCACGTAAATGAGCTTCAACGTTTTGGTACACAGGGATGACCCCTTGTTGATCCATAATGATTTTCTCTGCATCTAACAAGTCTTGCCAGCGAGCATCTGGATTGCCAGCGTTTGTCGTGGCAGACGATTTCACTGCTGTATCGTACTCCTCACTTGTCCAACGACCGCGGTTGTAGGAATTGTCGGTAACAAACAAATCAGTAAAGCTGCTAGCATCCGCATAGTCAGCTCCCCAACCACCCATGACGACATCAAAGTCACCTGAGTTTGAACGATCTAAACGAACGGAGAAAGGAACAGGACTTAGGCTAACTTTCACCCCATCCAGCGTGTCTTGAATCGCACTTTGAATATACTCAATGGCCTTTTTGGTTGAATCTGTATCAGAAGCCAAAATTTCAAAGCTCAAGGAATCGATTCCTAACGCCTCTTTGGCTTTTTCCCAATGTTCTTTGGCCTTTTCTTGATCGTATTCAATGACACTTTCCGCTTCATCGACAAAATCAGTATTATCAGTTGGGTTAAAGGTCATTCCTTTTGGTATCAATCCTGTGGAAGCCAATGAACCGTCCCCTAAAATCGATGTCACTAATGCATCACGATCGATGGCATAAGAGATTGCTTTACGCAGATCCTCATTGCGGAATGGCGAATCTTCTTCTCGCTGATTCAACTCGATATAGGAAGTACGGGCTAATGGTTCTGAAACAAACGCTTCATCATTGGCCATCTGCTGCGCCAATTCTCCTGTTAAGATGACGTCGTCTGCTTGCCCATCTTGGAATAGATTCAAGGAAGTTGATGATTCTTTTACGACACTAACATTGATGGTATCAAGTTTCACCGTCTCTTTGTCCCAATATTGGTCATTCTTTTCATATGACCATTCTGTATCGGTTCCTGGCCCATCAAAGCCAGCTAACACAAAGGGTCCATTGTAAACGGCATTGTCGCTTGTTGAAGCATATTGATCGCCGTTGTCTTCTACAACTGCTTGGCTTTGTGGGAAGAAGGATGGAAACGCCAATAAGTATTGGAAGTATGGCGTAGGCGTCGTCAGCGTGATTTCTAATTCATAGTCACTGACTGCTTTGATCCCTAATTCTGAGGCATCTTTTTCACCTGCTGTTATCGCTTCGGCATTGGTTACGGGCGCAAATAAGTACGCATACTCAGAACCTGTTTCCGCACTTACAGTGCGTTGCCAGCCAAAGACATAATCCGCTGCTGTTACTGGTTCTCCATTTGACCATTTGGCATCTTCTCGTAATTTCAATTTATAGGTCAGACCATCTTCACTGACTTCCGCTAATTCGGCGGCACCTGCTGGTTCGGGCTTACTATCAGCATCTAAGCGGTACAACCCTTCATACACATTATTTAAAGCACTGAAACTGATCGTATCGGTGGCTAAGGATAGATCGGCACTCGGCATTTCTTGTTGAACCACAACATTAAAAATTTGTTCGGCAGCTGCTGTCCCACTACCACTTGAACTTTCACCTGTACTTGATGTCCCTCCTGTTGAGCAACCTGCTAATACGATTCCACAAACAGCGACGACACCATATCCCCATTTTTTCTTCATCTTACCTACCCCTTATGAAAATCCAAAATTTTCAGAATTATTACAAAACTCTGAATGTAAATAAGATTTTAATAAATATTAATTATAAAAGCAAGCTATTTTTCTCATTTTATTATTATTTATTTTTTATGTTAACACTGCACGTTATTATTTATGACACAAAAACAAAAAACACAAAGCGAACAAGATCTCGCTTTGTGTTTTTTTATCTTTGGATAGAAACGTGGATTACTCCATTTTATAGCTTTGACGTGTCACTTTCCCCTCTCGTACCGTAGCGATAATAGTTGGCACAGCCCCAATCGCCGTAAAGAGATAGACCAGACCTAAGTTCCCGTAATACTGACTCGCTTCCAAATATCCTTCACGAATCAAATCAGGTAAAATACGAAAGGCATAGAAGACATCAACGTCCGTGTAATAATTCGCTACACTGATCGACCAGTCGATACGATTCCCGACATAGACCATGATGATCATGACGATAATACTACTAATAATACCTTTTGTGCTGAGTTTTCCACCTAATAATTCATACTCTTTGATGGCACAGATCGCCATCGCGATCCCAGACAATGCAGCAACATACCCCAGTTGTCCTAATAAAATAATTGCGCCGGCACCAATCAGTGAGCCAAGAAACGCACCCACGGTTCCAGCTAACCAATTTTCTTTTTTCTGCCCTTTTTCCCGTTCTTGCGCAAGGACTGCTTCTTGTTGTTTCTTAAAGCAAGCTTCACAGGCAATGACGGGAGCGCCGCCAATAGCGTACAGCGAAACCGGCTCAGTGACCGCGCCGCAGAAGGTACAAGCATTTTGGAAGCCTTTGGTCTTCAAAAAATTCGTCAACTGGTCCAACGCAGTACGCAACTTGTCCACAGTTTTCCCTGCAGTCATCGCTCCGCGTAAAGTATAGGCAACTTGATATCCTTGGATCACACAGTCGATGATCTCTTTTGACTCACTTAAAACTTCTTTGACTTCTTCTTGGTTGGGAAGTTCGCCATCTTTGCTAAGTGAAAAGTGAGCCACTAGAGAATAACTATTGTTATTCTATTGAACTAAAAAAAGTTTATAACTATGATACGTTCCATAAATCACCCCAGTGGAAGTATCAACGGAGAGCCCCAACGGCTCGGCAAATTTGGTCAATGTCTTCTCGATCTTCTTATTCATTTTTCTCCTTCTTTCCAACAAACACTTACCTTTTTAGGTATAGCTAAAAGTTTAAGGAGAGTAGAAATGAAAGTCAATCAATTTGTTCAAAAAACCTAGTTTTTTTATCTATTCTGTGACAAATCGTCGCAACGCATCAGTAACCCCATGATCTGTATTGCTAGCCGTCACAAAATCAGCTTTTGCTTTGACCAATTCGGGCGCATTCTCCATCGCAACACCAATACCAGCTGAAGCAATCATTGGCAGGTCGTTAAAATTATCGCCAATCGCTAAGGTTTGCGCCAGCGGCACTTGAAAATAGGCCGCCAATTCATTTAGCGCCTTATCTTTTCCCACAGCTTGATGAGTGACTTCCAAATAATTCTCTTTGGATAAGTAAAAGGCGCTTTCTAAAAATCCAGCGTTCTGGCAGGCAGCATGGAGCGCTTGGATTTCTGCCGTTGTGCCGATCAAAAGAAACTTATGAACCTCAAAAGCTTCTTGTGCCAACAGTTGTTCTAATGAAGTTTCTACAGGAGTCTCTTTGGTGATCGCCGCTTCTGCTCGTGCCCATTGGTCCACTCTTTCGCAATACCACTGATCACCAGAGTAGACATTGATAGAAACACCAGGAAAATCAGCTTTGATGCGCGCAACCAAAGTTTTTGCTTCTGCTTTTTTGACCTCATGACTGAAAATCGGTACCAGTGTGCCCTTTTGATCGTACCCTCCAATCAGGGCACCGTTGTAACAAGCCAAGGGCCAGTCTTCTATCCCTAATTCTTGAGCTATCGGTAGCATTCCTTTCGGGGAGCGAGCGGAAGCCAAAACAAAAGGAATCGCTTGCTGCTTCAATCGTTTGATTTCTTCAATCAAATCCAGATCGATTTGATGCTTATGATCCAAGATCGTCCCATCAATATCACTTAAAATAAACCCTATCTGCTTTTTTTCCAAATAAACCATCCTTTCCCATTCCCCATCCTTTTTACGAAAGCGGATTGAGCCATCGCTTTCGACCAAAACAAGCGCCGTTTCCATAAAACGAAAACAGCTTCCTTGACCTTCTTTGCTTCCAGTTTACCATACTAGCCAATGAAAAAAGAGTGCATCGCTGCACTCTTAGGAAGTATA
The DNA here is from genome assembly GCF_047470845.1 of Candidatus Enterococcus avicola. NCBI lineage: Bacteria > Bacillati > Bacillota > Bacilli > Lactobacillales > Enterococcaceae > Enterococcus > Candidatus Enterococcus avicola. The sequence continues at coordinate 16,757 of NZ_JBLGTY010000018.1, forward strand.
GATATAAAACTCGATTTCCTTCTTCATCGGTTTTTTGATCCAGCGTTTCACAGCAGCTGCCCGCTTCAAGCCCATATGCTCATAAAAACCGTAATTACAGGTGGTATCGGTATAAAGGAAAAACGGAGCCGTTTTTTCCTGCTGGACCATCGCTAAAAAGGAAGTAAAGAGCTGCTTGCCTACACCCAATCCTTGTGTTTTGGGACTAACGGCAAACAAACCAACTTCGGTCTGAAAAGGAGTTTGTAAATCTTTCAACATCGCTTGATTTAACTCAGCCACCTCCTTGGCATAATGCAACAGCGTATTTCTCCCTTCTTTCGTAAGCATTAAGCAGCCAGCATGCCAAATCGTTTTCCCCCAATAGCGCATTGGATGAAGCTTCTTTCCTCTTTTACTGTCTGCTAATAAGATGCCGACAGCTTCACCATTTAAAAGAGCCACCCGCGAATAGGTCGCACGGGCAAGTTCATAACACAAAAAGACATGAGCAAAGTGCTTGGCGGTCTTCTTGTCAAATTGCTTGTCGTAGTTCCAGCTATCAATAATCACTTGCACAAGCGCAGGCAGATCTTCTCGTTTAAATGGTCGATACGTTACTTTTTTATTCATTCTATCTTCCTCCCAGTAGTTGACTATCCTTAGTATAAGGTTTACAGTAACTGTAAAGTCAAGGAGGATCTTCATGAAAACCAAATTAAAAGTATCGGCAATGGCACGCTTCGCGCGGATCAATCCTCGGACACTCCACTATTATGACGAGATTGGGCTATTTCAACCAAACAGCAAAGACGAGAACGGGTATCGGTATTATTCCCTTGATCAACTTTTGGATCTCGGATTGATCCTGTCATTGAAAGAATTATCGATGCCCTTAAAAGAGATCCAAACAGCGCTGCAGGGGGATGCCGAGACCATGAGAAACTTATTGGAAGCCAAGCGGCAAACCATCGATGAAAAAATTCAGCAGTTGACCAACATCAAAAAAATCATCGAACGAAAAGCTGCGGATTTGCGCCTGGCTGCAGAAAAAACTTCCCCCTTTACCTTGAAGGAACAGCCAGAGGAATATTTCTCCCTCAGTCCTAGATTAAACGGCAGCTCCATCCCAGAGATGATCACCCAAGCCTACGACCTTTTGATGGCACAGCCGTATCTTTTCTCGAATAACGAATATGGTTTTATGATTCGGACGAACAAAGACGATACGCAAGACATCGACTACGTTTACGTGCGGCAAGAAGAGCCGCAAGGGACTTCCTTCGTGAAACCAGCAGGATGCTATTTAACCGCCATTTATCAGGGGGATGACGAAGGATTGAAACAGTTTTATCAAAAACTCAAGCAGCTGATTGCGACGCACCAATGGCAAATCGATGACTACTTCTATGAACGATCGATCCACGAAACGACCCTTAGCAACGCGCAAGCTTATTTGACAGAGATCCAAGTTCGGATTTTATCTGAGAAATAATGATTCGTTCAAACTGCGCTAAAAAGTAAATAAAAAACGCAACGACAACGAGCAGCTTCTTTCGCCTCGTTGTCGTTGCGTTTTATTTAAATCAAATGGTTTTCTTTCAACAGATCGCCAATGTAGGTATGTTCGGTTTTCTTAACGAAGCCTTCCAAGAGTTTCCGTTCGATAAACGGCAGCTCCATTTCCGTAATTTTTTTCTTATCGGTCAGATAATAGACAGCTTTGGCCAAAGTACGTAGATCATAAGCGGAAGCAAACACTTCTGGTACCCCACGTTCCACATCTAATAGCTGATAAACAGCCTCCATTGCAGTCCGAACGGAATATTCTGTTGTAAAAACAGTGTCTCGTTCAGTCTCTGCGAAATTACCGATAAAAGCTAAGTTTTTGGAGCCATTTGGAATAACCAATGGCCGATCCCCTGGTTCACGCAGCATGAAGTAAGAAGTGATAAACGGCATGTAGACTGGAACTGCCACACTTGATTCTTTTGAAATGCGTTGGATTTCTGCTTCTGACACGCCTAAATGGTAAAGCAGTTCTTGCACGATTTCTTGTCCAGAACATTGTTCAATTGGTTTTTTGATGTAGTTCCCTGGTGTATTTGACAACAAGCCATACACCCATGTGATCGTTTGTTGGTCTTTTTGTTCTTTAAAGTGCGGTTGGCGATGGGTCGCAAAGCTCATCATCCAATTGGAATCTTTGATGGTGATGATCCCGCCAGTGACGATTCTGCCTGTTCGTAACTTGCGATGGGTCAATTTTTCTAAATAAGGTTCCACATCAAAATTCTGCCAAGTCACGGTTGCCGAAACAAACCAGCTTTCTTCAGGTAAGTTTTCATAAAAGACTTCTGGATGACCAAACTCAGGCGATTGCGCCGCCAAGTTTTTCCATAAACGCCAACTGCCACCAGGTGCTTTTGAGATAGGCGCTGGAGTATAATGGTCCCCTTGCGTGGAACTTTCAGTGATCGATCCGTTGGTAACAAAGACCAAGTCATCTTCTGATAAAGGAATTTCTTCGATTGCCCCCGCTTTTTCTAGCACAAGTTTTTGAGCAACTTTTTCCTCGCCCACGATCCGAACATCAATATTGCTGACGGTGCATTCATATTGGAAGTCAACTCCTTGTTCTTCCAAATAAGCAAGTAGTGGTTTGACCAATGACTCATACTGGTTGTAACGGGTAAATTTTAACGCAGTAAAATCAGGCAAGCCATCGATATGGTGCACAAAACGCAACACATAGCGGCGCATTTCAATCGCCGAATGCCATTTTTCAAAGGCGAACATCGTACACCAGTATAGCCAAAAATTAGATTCAAAGAATTCTTCGCCAAAAACATCTTCGATTTTTTTCCCGATCAATTGATCTTCTGAAGTCATAAATAATTGGGTTAATTCTTTTTGTGCTGTCGCAGACAAGGTAAATTCTCCATCATCTGCTGCTCGTTGGCCGCGATTGTGGATGATCCGACAGTTAGACGAATTTGGATCATCGTGGTCCAACCAGTAAAACTCATCTAGCACCGAAGCATCTTCCACCTCCAAAGATGGAATCGAGCGAAATAGATCCCACAGACACTCAAAATGATTTTCCATTTCTCGACCGCCGCGGGTCACAAATCCATCATGGGGAATGAATTTTCCGTCTAATGAACCGCCTGATAAAGAAAGTTCTTCAAGGACGTGGATTTTCTCACCCGCCATATGGCCGTCACGGATCAAGAAGACTGCCGCAGCAAGTCCTGCTAATCCCCCACCAACAATATAGGCTTCTTTCTTTTCGACATCTTTCGGTTTTCTGCTTCTTGCAAAAGCTTCGTAATTTCCGTTCGTATATCTCATGTAGATCCCTCCTAATATTGGTACGTTTTTATGGTATCAGTAACTATTTTTTTTGACAAAAATTTGTACTAGTAAAAACAAGTGATTTTGACAAATCGGCCTTTTTGTCAAAAAAACAGGGCAAAGCCCCACCTTTTAAAAAGATCTGCGCCCAACCCCAAAAGCGCCCCTAAGAAAACTGATGGCAGCTTTCTTAGGGGCGTTTCTAACAAAGGACAAACCCTTTGCCTATTCAATGAAACATTTATTTCACTCGTAGAGCGAAGCTAGCAGTCGAAAAGCCTGATTGTGCTTCGGTGACTGTATAACCCGTGCTTGGCGCATGGATATAGCTTGTATTACTGGTAGCGATCGCTACGTGGTAGGTATTCCCTTTTTGACCCCAGAACAGCAAGTCGCCAGCTTGTGCTTGCGAGACAGGAATGATCGTCCCTGCGCTTTCTTGTGGGACTGTCCAATCACCGATGTTTTTGCCCGTCACTTTTAAGAAGACATAACGTGTAAACCCAGAACAGTCGAAGACATCTGGTCCTTTGCCTCCCCATTGATAAGGAGTGCCAATATGTTTTCTAGCTTCTGCAACGATCGCTGCTCCGTTCACGCTCATCGGAACATTGGAATTGCCTGCGTTGTTATTGTTGCCAGGAGTCGTTGCACTGACTTCCTTCACATACGCTGCAGATACCCAGCCACCCGTTGATAACTTATACCAAGTGGCGTTGCCATTGACTGACGTACCTTGTTTTTGAGCGACTGCTTTGAAGGTAGCATTGCTGCCCAAACTGCTGACTACACTTGCAGAAGTCGATGCATTTGAGCGGACATTCATACCAGTGGTTGTTTGGAACGTTTTATTGATAGCTTGCTCACTCGCATTGTTTGAGCCGTTTGATGAACCAGTGTTGCTTGAACCTGTGTTTGAATTATTGTTATTACTTGTATTTCCAGAACTAGACGTGACGTCACGCACATATGCCGCTGTGATCCAGCCACCAGTCGATACTTTGTACCAAACATTGGTGCCGCCAACGGATGTGCCATTTTTCTGGGCAACGACCTTCACCGTCGTGCTGTTGCTTAGGCTGCCAACGACACTCCCGCTTGTTGAGGCACTCGAACGGACATTCAATGCCGCTGTTGTTTTCACGTTCTTGTTGATAGCCGTTTCTGCAGAAACACTTGTGTTGCCGCCAGAAGAACTATTGCCTGTCGAGCTGCTGGAAACATCTTTGACATAGGCCGCCGTGATCCAACCGCCTGTGGACAATTTGTACCAAGTGGTCGTGCCATTCACCGACGTTCCACTCTTTTGTGCAACGACTTTCACCGTCGCATTGCTGCCTAGTCCACGTACGACACTAGAACTAGTCGTTGCATTTGAACGGACGTTCAATGCAGTAGTCGTTTTCACTGATTTCGAAATTGCTTTTTCCGATGAAGACGACGAATTGGACGAGCCAGTATTGGCAGAAGAAGAGCCTGAGGTGCTTTTCACATAAGCACCTGAGATCCAGCCGCCTGTTGATAGCTTATACCATGTTGTATTGCCATTCACTGAGGTACCGTTCTTTTGAGCCACCGCAGTGATTGTTGTATTTGCTCCTACGCCACTTACGATAGAGGCACTTGTTGAAGCATTTGAACGAACATTCAGTGAAGCTGTTGTTTTAAATTGTCGATTGATCGCCGTTTCAGCTGACGATCTGGCAAGAGTAGCAGTTGTGTTGGTTGATGACGAAGCGTTTGTCGTTTCGGTCGCATGAGCAAGAGACGTAAAGACACCTGAAGTCGATGCTAACGCTGCTGTGATACCCAATCCTTTTTGTACGAAAAGGGACCGTTTTTGTTTCACTAAACGCTTACGTTTGATTTTCCGAGATTCCAATAAAACACCCCCTGTACCCCATTTTAACAAAAATTAATATTTTTTGATATTGTTTTCGTTTTGTATTTTTTTAATTTACGTTTAATAAAACGTGTCATTTATTTTCCTGCGTTATTATTTTTGATCACTTTCTCTTTGGTGTTGCTCAATGGCACTCTATTTACAAAGATTTCTATAAACTACAGAAAAACGCTATTTCATTCAACGTTATTTTAATTCGCGAATAAAAACAGGATTTTTTTTGCAAACAAACCCACTTTTTGAAAAACAAGACTGTTATTTGAATAACATTTCTTTCCAGATCCCCTTTTTCAAAAATCGATACTAAAATCACCCATTTATCATTCCTTTTTTACACGAGGGATTCTGTGAAAAAGTTGCTTCAAAAGGAACGCCGCTTCCAGCTGTGTGATCGACGCTAAGATGAGATCCTGTTACATCGACTCCAACCGGATGCGAATTTCTTGATAGAGAAGTCCCTCATCTCTGCCAAAAGAAATATTTTCACAATGTATATTACGAGAAAGATTATAACACCAAGGAGAAAACCAAGGATTTGCATAAGTTTGTGAAATCATGCTATACTTAAAAAAAAGGAAGAGGTGACCGAGTATGAAAACAAAGACGAAAGAAAAAATTTATGCTGAACGACAACATAACTATAAAACGAAAAAAGAAGAGATTTTCAAAAAAGCCCTAGATTCCGTACCGACCACAGACAAGAAAAAAGAAGAACAGAAAAAGAAAGCGTAGACTCCTGCGTTTTCTTTTTCTGTTGATTTATAAAAAAGACGAGACTTCACCGATTTTGGCGAATCTCGTCTTTTTCACAATTTTTTTTGTAAACACATGATGCTCCCTATGACTGCCATAAATCCTAGTATCTCCACCACTGTGAAGTGATCATGAAAAACAATGATCGATAAGAAAGCAGCCAGCAATGGCTCAACTGCCGTTAAAACTGTTGCAAGTGTTGAGGATAAATAGCGTAAACTTGTTAAAAAAATCAAATACGCTAGTGCTGTTCCAAATAAAATGACCACCAGCAAATAAAGAATCACTTGAACGTTCAGTTGACTATCAATCTGCCACATTGGATGAACCACATTCGCCAAGCCTCCACCAATCAACATCCCCCAGCCGACAATTGGTAAACTCCCATATTTTTGCAAGAGTTTACGCGGCTGTATAGAATAAAAAGCTAGTGATATCGCTGATGCTAACCCCCAGCCTAGCGCAGATTGGGAAGTCGCTAATTGCTCAATCTGTCCTTTTGATGCCACAGCCGTCACACCAAGTAAGGTTACCAGTAACCAGAAACATGTCTTTAAAGAGGGGAGCTGCCTTTTGGCTATCGCAGCATAGAGTAAAACAAAGAAAGGTCCTGTATATTGAATAATCGTTGCAAAAGAAGCATTGCTTTGCTCAATCGTTTTAAAGTAGGTAAATTGAACGAGAAACATGCCTAAGAAAGAAAACAAGAGCAGCTGAATGAAGTCCTTTTTCTCACGAAATGGGGAAATCAAACGGGCGCGATCCTTTAACCCAATACTCAGCAACAAACACCCTGAAAGAACCAATCGTGTTGAAACGAGCCAATTTGCTGTAATACTATATTTCGTAAATAAAATTTGTCCAGCGATGCCAGAAACTGCCCACAAAGCTGCTGCTGAACAAGCATAAACAATCCCAACTGTTTTTTTCATAAAAACACCTTTTGTCTTTCACTTTACTTTGTTAGTATTATACCGAATCAGATAGTGAACTTTTGTCAATATCCTGATTGTTTTTAACACTATTCTGTAAAAAGGTGGTGCGGTATGTACTTTGAACGCACAGAAGAAAACGAAGAAACGACCAAACATACAACTACAAATCGCTCCTTCGCAATTTATCAACGTTGCTTGCAACAAAGGCGTGGCGACCAATTGCCTCTGCATTGGCACGACGAGCTGCAAATTGTATGGGTCGAAGAAGGTAGCTTCGTGTATACGATAGACGACGAGCAAATTTTGCTAAGCAAGAATGAGGCGATCATTATTAATAGCCGTGTACTCCATGGTGCTGTTTTAGCTTCACAAAACGTCCGATATTGCTGCTTTGATTTTTCTTCAGGCTTTATTGCTGACCCTGTTTTTAAAGAAGCGATCGAACAATTAGTCCACGATCGCACCCGCAGCTATCGGCGCTTAACCTTAACCGCCCAACACCAAGCATTTGTTCAAACCGTGCGTCTGCCTCTGCTTATTGAACAACGATTTACTCTCTATGAATTGTTTTTAGCTGCCCTTTCACAGCTAATGGCTGCAAGACCTGCTTCACCAAAGAAAGAAACTATCTACTTAATGCTGGCATTTGTCCATGAGCATTATCAAGAACCATTAACGGTTCCTGCGATCGCTAAAGCTGCTGCCATCAATACACGTACTTGTACCGCCCTTTTTCGGCAATACACGACATTGACCCCAATCAACTATCTGATTGATTATCGATTGTCTCAAGCCAAAAACCTATTGATCGAAACGGATGAGCCGATCTCAACCATCTGCTACCACGTTGGCTTCAATCACTTGAGCTACTTTAGCAAAAGATTTCAGCGTAAATTTGGTTTAACGCCGCTACAGTATCGCAAGACCTATCGCGAAGATGATAGAAATTAGATGATCGGTACCAACAGAGCCTCTCATCTAGATAAATTTTGCTATATTCTATAAGCGGTTCAGTACTTTTTTCACTTTTACGCTCATTGGTCCATAAGAATCTCTTTGAAATCCTTTTCTAAAAACCACACACCCAATATTTAGTAGGCGAAAACATGTTCCTACAACATATTGTGGATAAACCTGTTGAAACTGTGCATAACTAAAAAGCCTGCGATTTTTTCGCAGACTTTTTTATTTATTGACAAGCTATTATTATTCTAGAGATAAATAATAGCTCACATTATCTGGTAGCGGTTTAAAGCCATTCTTTTTGTAAAAATCCGCTGCTGGCATACTTTCTTCGGTATCTAACAGGATCGTTGGAATCTCTTTCTTGAGCAGATCCTCTTTGATCCTTTCTAAAAAAGTGGAACCAAGGCCTTTTCCTTGATGCGTGCCAGTAATTAAAAAGGTATCGATCACATACTCTTTTCCTTGATACCAGGGCTTGATAAAGCCTAATGAAAGACCAATCAATTCATTCGATGCTCGGTCTGTTAGTCGATAACCAATAAAAGTATTCATTGCCATCATTGAAGATACATAGTCGGTGATTTGCGGCACTGTCAATTGGTCATTCCATGGTTCTGCTGAAAATACGGCAATATAGTGGTCCACGACTTCTGCTAAATCCGCCGTGGTTAATTCACGCATGCTTACATTCTTTTCCATCCTATCTCCTGCTTCCATCTCTATTTCGGTAAGGGCCTATACTCGAGGAATCCACTAGTTTTTGTGCGTGTATCAATTATCGATTCGTTTGGCATAGCCATTGCCATAACTCGTATAACGACGCTTTTGGTTGACGGCCATTTTTTTATGAATCTCTGCTTCAAGATCGATGAAAAGGATTTCCGCTAACCCAAGAAGATAAATCGCCACATCCGCCAATTCTTCTCCTACCTCTTGTTGCTTCCGATACGCGTCAAAGGCTTCCCCTACTTCACCATATAAAGCCAAAAACTCTTTTTCAATATTTGTGACATTGAATTGGTGATCGATTTTGTTTTGATAAATCGCTTTTTGCATTTCTGAAAGTTTCATAGTCGCTCCTTTTGGGATAGTATACCATTTAATTAAAGTTCAAAATAGAAACTTAGTAAAAAAATCACCTCAAAAAATAGTGACCCCCAAAACATTAGAATTTTGTTCTAACTTTTGTAGGTCACTCTAGTATAGGATTCATCCTGTTTTGTTTATTCTGCCCGCTCCAATTCAGCAGATTTGATTGCAACCCGTTGAGCGATTTTTAGAAATGGAAAATAGATTGCTACACAGACGACGATGATGATCACTTGAACCAAAACAACTTTAAAATCCCCTTTTGATGCCAACAATGCACTAAGAATTGGTGGTGTCGTCCAAGGAACCATCACAGAAAGCGGCTCAATGAATCCTACTGCGGTAGCAAAGTAGCCAATCAACGTCGCAACAATTGGACTTGCAACGAAGGGAATGATCATGGGTAAATTGAAGACGATCGGTAAACCAAAGATGATTGGCTCGTTGATATTAAAAATACCCGGAGCTAGGGATAGATTGACGACATCCCGAAAAGGTTGGTAATTGCGGACGAATAAGAGCACTGCAATGATCAAGCTGATCGTAAATCCAGTCCCGCCTAGTTGTGCGAAAACCGTCACGAATGCTGAATTTAAGATATTGGGTGGCGTAGCGCCTTCTTGCACGGCTTGCATGTTTTCATTCATATTGACTAACAGCAATGGATCTAACAAGGTGCCATTGATGACGGTTTGGTGAATGCCTAAAGTAAACAGAAAATTGCCCGTTGAATAGATGATCAAGAACCCAAAAATCGATGTGTTCAATAAACGCAGTGGTTCTTGGATCACTGTTGAAATGATTTGAATCAGGTCGGTATCAAAGGCTGCTAGCACGGTCGCAACTACGGCAAAGAAGGAAATCACCAAAATAGCAGGGATCAACGTGCTGAAGGATTTGCTGACGGCAGGAGGAACTTGATCCCCTAAATTGATTTTTAGGTGCTTGTTTTCTGACAGTCGAATAAATAATTCCGTGGCAACTAACCCACAAATGATTCCAGAAAACATCCCTTTGGTCCCGACATCGTCAAATAGCATCACACCACTGATGGTCACTTCTGCTTGAGCGCCTTCTGGCATCACGGCATGAGCCATCGCCAACATGACCACTAAGCAAGTCGTTGCCACAAAGGTTGCATTGATGGCGCTCGGATTGTTTTTATTGCGGCAAAGAAAATAAGCGATCATCGGGGCGATCAGCAGACCGGCGATATTCAATGTTCCATTGGTGATGGAATTGCCAAACACTTGCATTCGCGCCAAGGCAGCCCCTTCTAAAAACCATGGAAAGAAGACATTATTAAACAACACAGCGATCCCTGCGATAATAAAGGCAGGCATTAAGGTCGCAAACGCATCACGAAGACTTTTGAGATGAACCTGATTGCCGAGACGGACCGAAAACTCTGTAAATTTATCTAAAAACGTGCGCTTTTCTGCTGCCATTTTTGTTCCTCCTATTCTGTATATGGGTTTGTATAGATCGTACTACCATTGGTTTTGATCACTTCTTTGAACCATTCATACGATTTTTTCGGTACACGTTTCATATCTCGCAACTCATGGTTGCCACGATTGACATACACGAGTCCGTATCGTTTCTCCATATCACCTTGCGAGCTCAAAATGTCGATCAGCCCCCAACCAAGATACCCAAGACAGACCACTCCATCTTCCACCATCGCTTCAAACATCGCTCGAATATGCTCTTGATGATAGGCAATACGGTAATCATCTTGAATCGGTTCTTTGCCATCCCAATGCTCTCTGACACCAATCCCGTTTTCAATCGGAAACACTGGCAACCGGTACCGCTGATAGACTTTATTTAAGACATCACGGAAGCCGAGCGGATCAATTTGCCAATTCCATTCCGTCGTTTTAATATACGGATTGTCTTGTTTTCCAAAAGTCATGTACCGATTCGGCGGCGTTCCTTCAGGAATTTTTTCAGCATTCAAGGTAGAAGAAGCATAATAGCTAAAGGCAATGTAATCATTTTTCTGCGCTGCGATCGCTTCTAATTCCCCAGGTAAAATATTCATATTGAGTTGATGATTTTTCACGTATCGGTCTTGTGCTGCCGAATACTTGCCGTGCGCATAGCAATCTAATAAAGTAAAGTTCGCAAATTCATCAAACTCTCTTGCTGCTTTGATGTCTTGTGGACGACAAGTCGCTGGATACGCCTCAGAATACGCCAGCATGCCGCCGATCTTCGCATTTGTTGTTTCATGAAGATAATTACAGATTTCTGCATGGCAAACCATGACATTGTGGAAAATCTGATACAATTCTTCTGTCGTTTCTTCCCCTTCTAAATAACCGCTGATCTTAAAACCATGGTCTTGGTGGAAAAGATTTTGTTCGTTAAAGGTTAACCAATAATGGACTTTATCCGCAAAACGATCCACCATTTCTTTTCCAAAACGAATGAATGCGTCCTTCACTTCTTTGCTGATGAACCCGTTATAGGTTTTCGCCAGATGCAGAGGCATATCAAAATGGTACAAACAAATCATAGGCTCGATCCCTCTAGCTAACAGATCATCAATAAAACGATCGTAATAGGCGATCCCTTCTTCATTAAAGGCACCATCTCCATCGTGAACGACCCTTGACCAAGAAATTTGGAAACGATACATGTTCATCCCCAAATCTTGCATATAATCAAAATCTTCTGTATACGCATGATAGTTATCATTTGCTACATGCCAATCGCTAGCCTGTTCCGAAGCTTCCCGTATATCATAAACGGATAAGCTTTTACCGCCTTCATTCCAACCACCTTCTGTCTGCATACTGCTGACACTGTTTCCCCAGTAAAATTTTTTCATATTGATTCCTCCATCATTTGTATTCGCTTACAAAACCTATTATAATTAGGTGAAACAGGCATGTAAATTTTTCAAAAACATATGTAAAGCTTTTTCTATACATGTGAATTTCAGCGGATTCTTTAGTGATAGACCTTGTTTTTATCCCCTTCAAACAAAACTCAAGTCCATGAATTTCTTTACATAAGGAGTGATGACTATGACAAAATACAAAGAGATCGTTGATCAGTTGCGGACGGATATTTATGAAGGAGTTTTTCCTGCTTTATCAAAACTACCGGAACAAACGGCGTTAGCCAAACGATTTCAAACCTCGCGAATGACAATCCAAAAAGCGCTAAATCAACTGAAGCAAGAAGGCCTGATTTCCACCAAAAGAGGTCATGGCACCTATGTCAATTCAGCGACCTACCAAGGACAGATCAATTAGTATATCGGTCTAGTCAACCGATATGGCGGGCGGCATAAAGTGCAAAGTAAAATCATTAGTTTCAATGTACGTTTTCCAGAAGCCAACGAAATGGATTACTTGTCCTTGCGAGAAAACGAACCTGTTTATGATATCGTACGACTGCGCTATGTTGATAACGAACCCTTTGAATTGGAGTACACGATCATGCCCATCAAAACCATTCCCGATATTGATATGGCGATCCTTGAACACTCGATCTATCGATATATCACTGATTCCTTACATCTCAAAATAGGTCCCGCCATACGTAAAATCCGTGCCGACAAAGCAGATTCCTATGATATCAAACATTTAGAAGTCGATCCGAATGATCCGATCTTAGAATTAGAACAAGTTGCTCGTCTCTCCGACGGACGACCCTTCGAATTTTCGCAAACTCGTTATCCATACCAAAATCGTGAGATTTACTATCTTTCTGAACCTTAATGGCAAAAAAATAAGTCTGAAGAAAACTCAGACTTGTTTTTTATTATCCAGGGAAGGTGTATTCGTTAAGATTCTTCGGTTTTTTTCGCCGTTCGCTCTGGACTGACCCAAACGCCGCTGCCGTATCCAAGGATGGTTTTGACGGCTGGAATAAAGGTAGTGACGATCGTTATGGCATTGATCATCCAGTAAAACAGCATGTAAAAAGGGGCAAAACGGAAATACTTCAGCTTGCTGCGGTTATCATCCGCCAGGAGGCTGGTAAATAGCTGCATCACCCCCGCAATCATCTCGAGACAAACGAAGAGAAAGGCCATCGTAAACATATGATAGATCCGTTCGTAATTCCCAGTTGCACCATAATAGATCAGATAGAAGACAAACAAGGCAGATGAAAGCCAGAAAAAGAATGACCATATGATACTTAATGTTTGATCGACAAACATAGCGGTTCGACCAATGTTTTCAAAAGGATGCAAAAAGACCTTTTTAAAGTTGGTCAGCCATACTTCTGTACCGCCCTTCGCCCAGCGTTTCCGTTGTCGGTAGAGCATCTTGAGTGTTTCTGGCACCTCCATGAAAAACATCACTCGTGAAGCAAATAAAGACAGCCAACCTCGGAATTGGTGGTCCCAGGCAATACTGATGTCTTCTGTGGCTCGATTTTGTCGAAACAGACCCACGTCCATCAATGCCGCGCGGCGATACATCGTATTGGCACCGCTATAGGCATAGATGACGCCGAAAACGGCTTGCTGGGTCCGTTTGATAATCCCTACGATACTTGAAAATTCAACGGTTTGTGATTTCCCTACGATCGTTGTGCGATTTTGAACATCCATATTCGCCGTAATGGCAGAGATATTGATGGAGTCTTGGCGAATGAAATAATTGACATATTTCCATAACGCATCAGGTTCAGGAACCGTATCTGCATCGTTGCTCAAGATCAATTCCCCTTTGGCAAACCCTACCCCAATATTAAAGGCATGGGCTTTTCCTTGTTTTTTTTCGATGCGCAACACTCTTAGGTTTGGGTACTGTTCCATCAATCGGTCTAGTATCACAGGAGTTTGATCCGTTGAGCCATCATCAGTCACCAACACCTCATAATTGCTGTAGTTCAGATTGTTCATTAAATAATGAATCGTGTCTTCAATAACGATTTCTTCATTGTGAGCTGGTACCATAATCGTGATCATCGGCTCGATCTCTTCGGGGATCGGTATCCACTCTAATTGTCGATAACGGAACAAAAAACGATTGCAGATCACCCCGATGAACCAAGCAAAGCCACCTAAAATTGGATACGTGAAGAGAATCATCAAAACGACTGTTAAAAATGTATCCAACCATGGGAACCCAGTATCAAAATTGACAACCATCAGCCCACCCCATTTCTACGGAAAAGTTCTTGAATCTCCGTTTCTCCGATGTTTTGCTCCGGTGCAACTGCGTAGTATTTTGCCCCGTGGCGTTCTTCTTTCGTCCCGAAGCGTTCTTCGTAAAATGCTTCTAGCAACTCTTTGCGTTTTTCCAAGTCAGCTTCATCATGCATCGATTGCTTTTGAAGCAATCGTTTGAAGCGGCGGTTGTTCCTCAAAGTTAATAAAGTAAACGTAAGAACTAAAATCAAAAAAGAAATGCCTAAAAATAACGCTAGAAATTCGAAAGTGACTGCTTCTTCTAAATAGGTCCGAAAGGCGATCCGATCCGCCAGATTCGGCAGCGTCAACGGAATGGCCAGCCAGACAAAGGGAACCAAGACCATCAGCCAAGCAAGAATCGTCAAAATCGTTTGGCGGGTCTTTAAAGCGGAACGACCTTTTTGAAAATACGCATCGGTGACCAACCGTTCTTTGACTTCTTCCCGTGTCACTCGTTGTTTCATTTTACTCACTCCTTAAATTTTTTTTATTTGCTGTGAAGAAAAAGAAGCAACAAAAGCAAGTCGTCTGGACCTGCTTTGTTCTTCTTCTGTTTGTCTCACTTAGATTTCTTGCCAACTTTCAACGCATTGAACAGCGTGTGAAATTGGCCTTTAAAGGACATCACTTGCTCAAACACATCTTCCCCATCATTCAGCATCTTGACCGTCACCCAGCCTAATGCTTCGGTAATACCGCTAGCCACACTGGCATTGATTGCAGCTCCAGCAACGGTGCCGACTGCTGGGACAAATTTCAAGATATTGCCAACGGCACTGCGACCAAAACTCACAACGACTAGCTCTTTCGAAATGCTTTTCGCTAACCCTTCACGCCATGTTCGCCCAAAAATACGATACAAACGGGCCATCATCGTCATTTGAACTGGCACAAGTAACACTGCATCTGAAAAGGGAATCGGTGAACAGCCGATGATCGCCGCCGTCAAAGAAGCCGCATGGATCGTGCGGTGGGCTTTTTTTCGCGTTTCATCATCTACGCCAACCAAAAACTCCTCAAATACCTGATCAAATTGATCCTTGCTTTTCGCTAACACTTTTTCCGCCTGGGCTTTTGATCCGTCATAGCCTTTCATCACCAGGGCAGCCGATTTTTTCGGCATTCGCTTCATGACATCCGCAAAAAAAGAAGTAAACTCCGCTTCTTCTTGCAACTCTTCTCCTATTTGACTTTGCTCGACTTGAACGGACTGTTCCGTTAATAATTCATTTTCGTTTTGTTTCTTTTTGCGTTTTATCCATGGTTTTTTCAAAGAAATGTCTCCTTCTTTCGACTCGTTGTTCATTTAAAAATCAAAGTGAGCCATGATTTTGTTCCTAATTCTATTTTAGCTCAGGTTTTTCAAGATAGCGAAAATGTAGCTTGAGAGAGCTTACACTTGCTAAAAAATGCAAATTTGCATCTTTGGATTATTTATTTATATTATCGTTTTTTTATGCTATGATACACAAAAGGAGTGGATCGAATGAAAAAGAAATTGAATTGGAAAGTCCTTTTTTATCTAGGCTTATTGACTTACTTTCTTTTAAGCGGGATCTTCGCATTCTTTGGCGTCGAAATACCGTTTCTTTATAAACGTTGATCTTCACGCTTTCTCAGAACCATATCATTCAACGCTTTGCTCTATGTTGAGAGAATCCATCATTCTATCGTCCATTCAATCTAATCAGAAAAGGTGATTTTCTTGTCCATTTTATTTGATCTATTGCAGCTGCTTGCCGTTATCTGTATCGCGTATTTATTGTTCACAAAAAACCATTTCCTCCAACAATTAACTGCTGTTCAGAAAATGGTCTTTGTCGTCTTATGTATTTCGGTGATACTGCCGGCTCTCTACGAATTTATTACTGGTTTTGCGCAGGGATTTTGGGAACGGTTGTGATTGACGTTCCTTACAAAACTCGCTGCCTTTACAAGACAAATAGATAGCTTATATCTACCAATCCTTTCTCCTTTTATTCAAGCAATGAACCAATTCTTTGGTGCTTAGAATACTAAGAAGAAAGGTTTTTTGTCTTTTTCTGTGTTGAAGTATTTTTAGATCGCACAAAAAAAGAACCCCTCAAAAGAGGAGTTCTCAAGGCTTGCTTACATCATGCCGCCCATACCCATTGACGGGTCCATTGCAGGAGCTGCTGGCGCTGCTGGTTCTGGTTTGTCGGCAACGACTGCTTCAGTTGTTAACAATAATGCGGCAACAGAAGCTGCGTTTTGTAATGCAGAACGCGTCACTTTTGTTGGGTCAACGATCCCAGCTTCTAGCATGTTTACCCATTCGCCAGTTGCTGCATTGAAACCAACGCCTAAGTCAGCGTTTTTCAATTTGTCGATGATCACTGAACCTTCGTAGCCTGCATTTTCAGCAATTTGACGAACTGGTTCTTCTAAGGCACGTAAAACGATTTTGACACCTGTTGCTGCATCGCCATCTGTTTCGATTTCTGCAACTTTGTTGATGACATTCACTAAGGCAGTTCCCCCACCTGAGACCATGCCTTCTTCAACAGCGGCACGTGTTGCATTCAATGCATCTTCAATACGTAATTTCAATTCTTTCAATTCAGTTTCAGTTGGTGCCCCAACTTTGATCACAGCAACCCCACCAGCAAGTTTTGCTAAGCGTTCTTGTAGTTTTTCACGGTCAAAGTCAGAAGTTGTATCAGCGATTTGGTTTTTGATCAATTGAACGCGTGCGTCAATTGCTTCTTTTTCACCAGCACCTTCAACGATTGTTGTGTTGTCTTTATCCACAACCACTTTGCTTGCTTGACCTAAGTTATCGATGGTTGCATCTTTCAGCTCAAGACCTAAGTCTTCAGTGATCACTGTACCACCAGTTAAGATCGCAATGTCTTCTAGCATTGCTTTACGACGGTCACCAAATCCTGGTGCTTTCACTGCAACAACATTGAATGTTCCACGGATTTTGTTCAATACAAGTGTTGGTAATGCTTCGCCATCAACGTCATCAGCGATGATCAATAATGGTTTTGATTGTTGTAAGATTTGTTCTAACAATGGCAAGATATCTTGGATGTTAGAGATTTTTTTGTCAGTGATCAAGATGTATGGATTTTCTAACGCTGCTTCCATTTTATCGTTGTCAGTTACCATGTATTGTGATAAGTAACCACGATCAAATTGCATTCCTTCCACAACATCTAATTCTGTTTCGATCCCTTTTGATTCTTCAATAGTGATAACACCGTCATTGCCGACTTTTTCCATTGCATCAGCGATGTATTGACCAACTTTTTCACTACCAGAAGAAACAGCACCAACTTGTGCGATTGCTTCTTTTGAATCAACGATTGATGAAATGTTGTGTAGCTCTTCTACAGCCACTTTTGTTGCCATTTCGATCCCACGACGAATACCTAATGGGTTCGCACCAGCGGTGACATTTTTCAATCCTTCACGAACGATTGCTTGTGTCAATAACGTAGCAGTCGTTGTTCCGTCACCAGCGATATCGTTTGTTTTTGAAGCGACTTCAGAAACAAGTTTTGCGCCCATGTTTTCAAAATGATCTTCTAATTCGATTTCTTTCGCGATCGTTACACCGTCATTTGTGATCAATGGTGAACCGTAAGATTTTTCTAAAACCACGTTACGACCTTTAGGGCCTAAGGTTACTTTTACTGTATCTGCTAATTTATCTACCCCACGAAGCATTGCAGCGCGTGCGTCTTCTGCAAATTTGATTTCTTTTGCCATGATTTCATCACCTCAAGTATTTTTTATTTTTCTTATTCTACTACTGCAATGATATCTTTTGCAGCAACGATCAAATATTCTGTTCCTTCATATTTCACTTCTGTGCCAGCGTATTTTTCGAACATTACTTGTTCGCCAACGTTGACAGCAACAGGAGCTTTTTCACCGTTTTCGAGCGTGCGTCCTTCGCCGACTGCAATAACGGTACCCGTTTGTGGTTTTTCTTTTGCTGCTGATGCAAGCACGATTCCGCCTACAGTTTTTTCTTCTTCTTTTGCGACTTCGATAATCACACGATCACCTAATGGTCTTAACACGATAAATCCCTCCAATGAATGTTATAGAATTTAGCATTAGCACTCTCTTGTATCGAGTGCTAACTTACAGTTTCAATATTACTCATTTTCCCAAATTTTTGCAAGCCTTTTGCTAAATTTTTTTTGCATTTCTAATTGATTGATAAATATAGTAGGATTTTTTGTTTCTAGAAGTAACCTAGTCTATAATGAAGCAAAGGAGTGTGAGGAAACAACTATGTCTTTATCAAAATATTCTTTGTCCACGATTCTTACTTACGGCATCGTCTTTTTTCTACCGATCGCCTTCGTCCCTAGCGGACATCAAGTAGCAGCAACAACGATCGGTTACTTAGCTGGTGCAGCGATCATGTTTTTCTTGTATTTCAAACAAACAGAACCGCTATCGTTTGAACACAAAAAAACCAAAGTCTCAGCGATTCTTATTTACGGGCTAACCGGCATTGTCGCAGCGATTTTGTTGCAAAATCTAGCCATCTTTATCGAATCCTTTTTCGGAGAAGTCAGCGCTTCGCAAAATACCGAAAACATCATTGCCATCGTGGTGCAAAACCCACTCTTTGCTCTCGCAGCAATGGTCGGTGGGCCAATTATGGAGGAATTTGTCTTCCGCAGAGCCTTAGTTGGCATCATTGGGAAATACAGCAATGTTTGGGTTGGTGTAGTGGTCAGCGCCGTAGCCTTTGCCTTTGCCCACAATGACAATCATCTCTTAGTCTATATTTTCTTAGGACTGTTCTTTTCCGGGCTTTATGCTTTGACCGGCAGTATTTGGACTTCCATGATCACCCATGTGGGAATGAACACTTTAGTTATTATTATTCAGTTATTGCTTCATTACGGCTATATCCAAATGCCCTAAAGAAAAAACGCTACGCAGAAATTTTGCGTAACGTTTTTTTCTTTAGACCTTCGTGCCATTGGACGCAATCACTTGCTGATACCATGCAAATGAATCTTTCTTCCGACGAGCAAGGGTTCCATTTCCTTCATTGTCTTTGTCCACATAGATCACACCATAGCGTTTCTTCATTTCCCCTGTCCCCGCAGAAACCAAGTCAATGATGCCCCACGGTGTATAACCTAATAAGTCGACGCCATCATAAGCTACTGCTTCTTTCATCATTTCGATATGGGCTTTTAGGTAGTCAATACGGTAGTCATCGTGAATCTGTCCATCCTCTTCCACCGTATCCACCGCACCAAAGCCATTTTCTACAATGAAAAGCGGCAATTCGTAGCGTTCGTTAAACCAGTTCATGGCATAGCGCAAGCCTACGGGATCAATCTGCCAGCCCCATTCAGAAGCATCGACATAAGGATTGTCCACCAGATCTTGGCTCTCATCATAGTCATAGGTTGGATCATTCTCCTTGCCTTTGATCGCAAAAGACATATAGTAGCTAAAACCAATGTAGTCAACACAACCTTTTGCCAAAGCTGCTTCATCTTCAGGGGTGATATCTAAATCAAATTGTTTTCTTTCAAAATAGCTGCGCATATAACTCGGATAGTGCCCACGGGCATGAACATCTGAAAACCAATAGCGCCGTTGCATGGCCACCGCGGCTGCCATCATGTCTTTGGGATCGCAAGAATACGGATAGATTGGGCACATCGCGATCATCGATCCGATTTGAAACGCAGGATTGATCGCATGTCCTAGCGCCACCGCTTTTGCACTGGCAACGAGCTCGTAATGAGCTGCTTGGTACATGACTTTTTCTCGGTCTTCTCCTTCCGTAAAGAACAGACCAGAATTGGTAAATGGCGCAAAATCTTCTTTATAGTTTGCTTGATTATTGATTTCATTGAAGGTCATCCAATACTTCACTTTCTTTTGATAGCGCGTAAAACAAACTTCTGCAAAGCGGACAAACAAATCGATCAACTTACGGTTACGCCAACCTCCGTATTCGGTCACTAAATGATAAGGCATTTCAAAGTGAGACAGGGTAATGACTGGCTCAATGCCATAGCGTAAACACTCATCGAATAATTGATCATAAAAGGCCAGGCCTTCCTCATTCGGCTCGCGCTCATCCCCCTTTGGAAAAATACGGGTCCAGGCAATCGATGTTCGGAAGCACTTCAACCCTAATTCGGCAAAAAGCTTGATGTCTTCAGGATACCGATGATAAAAATCGATCGCTTCATGATTGGGATAGCTTTCGCCCGGTTGGATCCCTTCCGTGATTCGGCGAGGAATTCCGTTGCCTCCGACAGTCATGACATCAGCGACACTCACGCCTTTTCCACCCGCACGATAGCCGCCTTCCAATTGGTGAGCAGCGACTGCGCCACCCCATAAAAAATCGCTTCTTAGTTTATTCATTTCTATTCAACCTGCTTCCTTGGTATTAAACGATCTCTGTTTCTTGTTTATAGTTCAAACTATCGACCTTACGAATGAAAGGATAGTAAATAAAGAAGCCGATTGCTAAAACAACAAATTGTAAAATAGCGGTCCGAATGCCACCTACTAGAAAACCTGAAATGATCGGCGGAGTCGTCCAGGGAACTTGCACAGCAGTAAATAGCGGTACGATACTGGTATAAAGTGCAAAATACGTGATCACGCCTGAAACCATCGGTGTCAAAATAAATGGTAATACCATGATTGGGTTCATGACGATCGGTGTCGCAAAAATAATTGGTTCATTGATATTAAAGAATGCCGGGATCAAGGAAAGACGTCCTAATTGTTTGAACTGCGCCGAACGGGCAAAAGCCACCATGTATAGCACGATCCCAATCGTCATTCCTGCGCCAGTTACCGTCATAAATTGATCCAAAAACTGCTGGGTCACGATGTGTCCGCCATTTTCTAATGTCAATGCTTTACCAGATTCAAGAATAGCCGTATTGGCTAGTGAATTGGCTTGTAAAATTGGTCCCATGATCCCGCCCACGATCGTCGAACCGTGAACCCCAAAGAACCACAAGAATGGCACTAAGAAGCCTAACATCATTGCACCACCAAGGGAATCCGTCACCCCTTGCATCGGACTTTGAATCACGGTGTAGATCCATTCGACCACGGTTGTTTGAAAAACTTTATCAAAGAAAATATAAATGCCTAATGCGATGGTCGTCAAAACAGCGGCTGGAATCAATGCTGTAAATGAGTTTGCGACATTGGTGGGTACTTGCTCTGGCAGTTTGATTCGGATGTCGCGTTTCAAGAACCACGTATAGCCCCAACCCACAAAAAGTCCCACTAAGATGGCACTGATCATTCCTTGTCCACCGGTCCACGTCTTATCAATGACATTTGCGATGGTCACATTTGCTTCAGCATCCGTCACACTTGACTCCATAGTTAATAAGAAAATAACTAAACCAATCATCCCTGCAGGGAGTCCTTCGTAACCTTCTGCTTTTACATATGAATAGGCGATGCCCATTACGGCGAAAAAGGCCATAATTGCAAAAGAGGCGCCATAGGCTTGGTTGAAGTATTCACCTAAGCCGCTATTCGTTACCCAATCCGCAATCGACTGGACGGGAAAGTTTGCTAATAGCAGGAAAATCGATCCTACGATTGAAAAGGGCATCGTATAGAGCATACCGTTTCTTAATGCAGTGATTGCTTTCGTATTGACAAATTTTAATATTGGGGGTAATAATTTCTCATTGATCCATTCGTTCATCTCACATCACTCCTAAAATAAAATTCCATCCACTGGCCAGTGAATTCGCTTACAAATAAATCTTAATGGATAATATTCCCCTTGCCTATAGCTTTTCTAAGTTATGAAACATGTTCCAACAAAAAAAACAGCCGAAGCTGTTTTTTTACGATCACTTAGATTTGCTTGTAGACTTGATGGGCTAAAAGTTCGATCAGTGTAATCACCGGGACTTGCGTCGTCAGATTCAAATCGACTTCTTTTCCCCCACTGACGACGGGCATATAGTAGGAAATATTGTAATCTGCCATTTGGGCGATCGTCGATTTTTCATCATTGGTGATGCTGAGTACTTTTGCCCCATACCGTTTGAAGTCCTCCGTTTGCTTGATCATTTGAATGGTTTCTCCCGAAACTGATAAAATGATCGCTAACGTATTTTCCATCCCACGAGGCGGTACTGGCAAAAAGGGATCGACGATGCTATAGGCATTGATGCCTAAATTAGCAAAATAGCGGCTGCCATAGGTGCCCAGAATGCCACTTGTGCCGATACCTGAAAACGCCACATGGCGTGCGGAAAGAATCAGTTCTACCGCTGGCTGGATAAACTTACGGTAATCTTCATTATTGACTTTTTTTAAGAATGTATTGACTTGGATCGTTGCATCATAGAAAAGATCAAACGCTCGTGCATCTTGTTCCTTTTTTTGACAGATCGCATACTTTAACTCTGAATACCCGCGATAGCCTAATTTCGTGATACATCGTAAAATCGTCGAGGTCGAGACATGGCATGCAGCTGACAATTCGCGGATCGTCAGTTGATCGATCTCTTCAAAATGCTGGACAATGTACTTATAAACAGCCATTTCAAGCTCGTTCAGACGCTTGATTTTTTCTTCATCAAACATACCTGCTGCCTCCACCCGACAATTTTATCCTTTGTTGATCGATTAGATTGCAAATAACTCCGTCGCTTTGTCAGGATCGGTATCATAGACTTCAAATGTTTCTCCAACACCTAGATCATGTTCTTTCATGGTGTTGACCATCGTTAAGTGCGCCAACTCTTTCAAGTTGTTTTCTTTACTTAAATGACCAAGATAGACCCGTTTGGTATTGTCGGTCAAGATATCCGTCATGACCAGAGCGCCATCTTCATTCGATAAGTGACCACGGTCTCCAAGAATTCGCTGTTTGAGGCTCCATGGGTAAGGGCCCATTCGCAGCATTTCTAGGTCATGGTTGCTTTCCACAAGGTACGCATCGGCGCCTTTGATAATGCCTCGTACATGATCGCTGCAATAACCGGTATCCGTCAACATCACGAATGATTTGCCGTCTTTATGGAAACGATAAAATTGCGGCGCTGCAGCATCGTGAGAGACGCCAAAGCTCTCAATGTCCAAGTCACCCAAGGTCAGCACTTTTCCCATTTCAAAGATATGTTTTTGTTCGACAGCGACGTTACCGATCATTGGATCCATCGCTTGCCATGTTTTTGTATTCGCATAGACATCAAGTTTGTATTTTCGCGCCAGTACTCCGACACCGTGGATATGATCTCGATGTTCGTGGGTCACAAGAATGGCGTCCAAATCTTCTGGTTTACGCCCTACTTCATCCAATAATGAAGTGATCTTCTTGCCGCTCAAACCGGCATCCACTAAGATCCGCTTTTTATTGCTTTCGATATAGAGCGAATTTCCTGAGCTTCCGCTGGCTAGAATACTTACTTGAAAGGCATTTTCCTTCATCATGGTTTACGTGACTTCCTCTCTGGTTGTTTCAACGAGTTCCATTATACCCGCTTTTTTATGGATTTTCTACCTTTTGAACGGCATTATTCGTGATGATCCGATTGCTAAAGGCATTGACCGTTTCGATTTGGATGGTGTCATCGCCATCTAATTGGAACGCAATAAACCATGCAGGAATATACACATTTTTTTCCCTAACCTTCAAAATCATCGTATAGGCTAATTCCGTCCAGAGAATTTTCGAGTGACTCGGCAGCTTGTTGTTTAGATAAAGCGTATTTACTGCTTCTTTTTCTGAATAAACCGTCATCTTTTCCCTTAGAGGCGTAATATTGGAGATATGTGTTTGCGTGTAACGGGCAATCTGCAATAGATCATCCGTTTGTTCTAAGGTGATATCGATTCGACTTGAGCTGTCATTGAAAGGAATGCCTTCATAGGATTGAACCGCCACCACGGTCGGATGATTGGCGTTCAAGACAGAGAGGTTTTCCAAATAGTCATATTCATCCCCAAACAGGACTTGATCTTTTCGTTGCAAAAAACCATTGACGGTTTCTTCCGTTTGGGAATCATCACTGATGTAAAAGCCATTGGTTGAGACATGGATCAACTGCTGCCCTTTGACCGTCGACCCTCTTTTGAACTGCGTATTGAGTTGCGGATTTCGTAACTCCACATCAAAATCCGTCTGTTCACCGCTCAAATAATAGCCACTCAAGACCTCATCTGATAATTCGCCAGAATACCGAATGTCCTCAGACTCGAGGCGTTGTTCGATAGGAATCGTTTGGTTTGATTGTGAAACCATCTGATGCTCGCTGCGAGCCTCACTGTAAACATTGAATAAAAAGACGTTCAGACCAAGAAAAGCGAGGAAAAAAATCCATTCGATTCGTTTAAAATCCAATTAATTCTCCTCCGTTTCTGCTAATTTTGTCATTAATGCATCATAACTGATCCAAGACGAGTCATAATTGACATACCAAGCAGGCGTCAAATCAACGAGTGGTGCATCTTTGATCTCCCCCCATTGATAGCCAACGATGATCTGTTGCAATAATTCCGGATCAGCCCCTGCCGCAATCAGCTCATTTTTGACTGACAAACTAGAGGGCAATTCAATCTCGGTTTCAGAAGGAATCGGCACTTGAATCGCGTTCAAACTGGCAGAAATCGTCATTTCCCGACTGCCGGTCTGACCACTTTCTGAAAAAGCCACACTGATCACCCCTTGACCACCAGTACTAAAGACTGGATAGCCTTCAACGAAGACCCGATAATCCAAGTGCTTGTCTTGTTGATCAAAATAGCGAATCGTCCCAAAATTGTTGCCTAAACGAATAATATAATCCGCACTCAACATCGCCAGGTCCGTTTCATCGGAACCGTCTGTGGTAGTTTCAAACTTGACTTGCTGCTGATCTTGCAAGACCGTCATGCTTTGCCCACCTTCATAATAGTAGGTATCGACACTTTCATCATTGATCTTGACGTTTTTAGGATTGCTGAAAAAGGCTTCTCGAAACAAGCTCTGAGATTGGGTCGAAGAATAGTAGCTGTATTTTTTCAGCTTAATCGAATCCTGCGTATAATATTGCTTGCTGGATCGTTCTTCATCTGCCACCATTGTCGTCCATTCCCGAGGGTTGTCTGCTAGTAAGTGTTTTACTTGGCTTTTGTCCCAGTCGATTTTGCCTCGCACCACTCGTTGATGGGTAAAATCAACAAATTGGATCGTGTTTTCTTCAAAGTCAAACTGGATGCGGGAAAACGGAAAATCCTCTGTTTCACTTTCGTCCTCTAAGGACAGCTCTTTTTCAAAGGTTTTCTCATAATCTTTCAAGTAAAACGTCGTATAGTAGTTTAAGGACACCCCTTGATTGACTTCTTGGGCTTTTGAAAAAGCTTGTTCCTCGCCATAGGTCCGCAGCGTCAAATCACTGATCGTTGCCTCATTGATCACCTCTTGGATCTCTCGAATCACCGCTTCAGAGTTGGTTTCTTTGATCGCGTCCTCGTCATTCCAAGTCAAATACAGGGGCAAAAACAAATCGCTTTTTTGTTTGTAGGTTTGAACCGAAGGATTGACGCCGGTATCTGTTTCCGTGCTGGCATTGTTGAACCCAGTCGGATTCAGCCAAATCATATAGGAGAAATAAAAACTCAAGGCGATCATCACGATCAAGCCTACACGAATGATTTTTTCTGAGATTCTCATACCCACCAATCCTCCTCATACGGTTCATACGGCAACATGATGTAAAATGTTGACCCGCGATTTTCTCGACTTTCCGCCCAAATCGCACCGCCATGAGCTTTGATGACTTCTCGTGAGATCGCCAATCCTAAGCCAGTACCTCCTTGCTGACGGGCACGAGCTTTGTCGACTCGGTAAAAACGATCAAAGATCTTCGTGAGATCTTTTTTCGGAATCCCTAGTCCTTGGTCATTGATGCTAAGTACGATGTTGTTATGGGTCTCCATCAATTTCACCGTAATGATCCCACCATCTGGCGAATATTTGATGGCATTATTCATGATGTTGTCGATCACTTGGATCATTTTGTCCGTGTCGACTTCCACCCACAATTCTCGTTTAGTGAACTCCCGACGAATCAAGTATTTTTTGCTTTCATTCGTCACCATCATGTCAAAACGATCCAACACGAAATTGACCATTTCATTGAAGTTGATATATTCCAACTGCAGTTGCGAATTGCCGCTATCCATCCGCGACAGACTCAACAGATCATTGATCATGCGAATCATTCGATCCGTCTCATCCAACGTCACTTTCAAAAAGTTCGGCGCAATTTCTGGGTCTTTCCAAGCACCCTCACTCAGCGCTTCGATGTAGCTGCGCATACTCGTTAATGGTGTCCGTAACTCATGAGAAACGTTGGAAACGAATTCTCGCCGTTCCTGCTCATTTTTTTCTTGTTCCGTGACATCGTGCATTACCGCAACTAACCCAGAAATAAAGCCAGACTCCCGACGAATCATGGAGAAATCGATGCGCAAGATCAGATTTGTTCCCGTCAAATCATTGCTAGGACGCTCCAACAGCATGTCTTCAGGATTTTCCAAAAGCTTTCGTAACGTGTATTCTTCATCGATTTCCAATAACGTCAAAATCGACTGCCCGATCGCTTCTTCGTTGCTGACATTTAACAAGGACATCGCCATCTCATTGATGGTAATGACTTTGCCTCGTCGGTCGGTGGCAACAACGCCGTCGGTCATGTGAGACAAGACGCTGTCCAAGCGGTTTCGCTCGGATTCCATCGCCTCTTGAGTCTCTTCGATTCGTTCCCCTAGTTGATTAAAGGTCTCCGCCAGTTGTCCCAATTCATCTTTCCCATGAATCGCGACCTTGCGGCTATAATCTCCTTTGGCGATGCGAATCGCTTGTTCGCGCATCTCTCCGATCGGTTGGGTGATGGAACGAGAGACCAATAGTGCCACAATGATCGAAATCACTGCCGCAATCAGTGAGGCTGTCACAAAAATGACCGCAGTCGTACTGACTTCATTGTATTTTGACTCAAGATTGCTCCGTAAATAAAGGGTTCCTAAAACGGTATCCCCTGTCGGTGATTGGATCGACTGCACGATATTGAACACCCGCTGGCCGCTGGATTCATCATAGAGGACTTCACTTCGGTTCGTATCGTAATCACGGTAATCATTTTTTTCTCCCACCGAGCCACGATCATTGATATTAGTGGTTGCACGAATGATCCCTTGCTCATCCACCACCCGCATCTCCAAAATTTCCGATGAGTTGGTACTCGTTAAGATTCGATTCAAGGAAGCATTCATGGAATCCCAATCTAAACCGTCATCATTATCCATTCGACTCAATTCAGAGCCTAATGTTACCACTAACGTGCTGGCACGTGCCTCCATGTCGCGTTTGAAGGCATCGACCGTTGTTCTTTCCAATTCGCGAATAAAATACGCCCCGATAATCTGGATCGCAATCAATAAGATCAAGATAAAAGTCAGGGCGATTTTGAAGTTCACCGATTGAAAAAAGCGAACTTTATTTTTCATAGCTTATTCCTGTTCTGGGTTCCGCAAGTAATAGCCCACTCCGCGACGAGTAACCAAATAATTTGGATGGCTCGGGCTGTCTTCGATTTTTTCACGTAAACGACGCACCGTCACGTCAACGGTCCGAACATCACCAAAGTAGTCATAACCCCAAACCGTTTGCAATAAATGCTCCCGGGTCATCACTTGACCAAGATGTTTTGCCAAGTAGTGCATCAATTCAAACTCTCGGTGCGTCAATTCGATGGCTGCACCATTTTTAGTGACCATGTACGCATCAGGATGAATGGTTAAATCACCAATCGTTAATTCGCTGTTGGCGTTATCGTCTGCTTCCTTCGCAGCTGCCGAACCGCGACGCAGATTGGCTTTGACGCGGGCCACCAATTCCCGGTTTGAAAATGGTTTGGTTACATAATCGTCCGCACCAAGCTCGAGGCCTAGTACTTTATCGATTTCAGAATCTTTGGCTGTGACCATGATGATCGGCATGTCATGGGTTTTGCGCACTTCCCGTGCAACTTCCAACCCATCCATTTTTGGCAGCATCAAATCAAGCAAAATCAGATCAGGATCGACCTCGGCTACTTTTTCTAATGCCTCTTCTCCATCATAGGCGGTATATACTTCATATCCTTCTTTGGTTAAATTAAATTTGACGATATCAGAAATTGGTTTCTCATCGTCCACGACTAGGATCTTTTTCAAAAATGTCACCTCAATTTTTTTTGGTTTCTTACTTATTATACATTATTTAAACGGGCTTTTCATCTTTCCCAAAAACCGCGGCCTTATTCTTAAGGAAAGCACAAAAAAAGAAAGGCACGGGGCCTTTCTTTTTTACTCTTCTAAAAGCTGGATACCGATCCCTAACAACCCAGGACCCGTGTGGACGACTAATGCGGGAGAAATTTGTCCAAATAAGATTTCTTTGACCTTAGGAAATTCGGCTTCTAATCGTGCTTTCATTTCTTTGGCTTCTTGCAGTGCATCACCTTGCGCCACAGCTAAACGCACATGGCGATGATCACCGATGAATTGCTTGATCAAGTCAACGGTTTTGTCCAAGCTTTTCTTCCGTCCACGAGATTTTGCGACCGTATAGTAGATCCCTTCTTCATTACAAGAGATAATTGGATTCAATTTCAAGGCATTGCCTAAGATAGATGCAACCAGACCGATCCGGCCGCCTTTTTGTAAATACTCTAAGGTAGCTACGTTGAAAAAGACTTTGTTTTTCGGCACTTCATTCGTTAATTGTGCCCGCAGTTCTTCCCAAGTCACGCCTTTTTCTAACAGTTCTGCTGCACGAATCGCTTGCAGCCCTGCACCGATTCCGATATTTTTCGTATCAAGTACGAAAACCTCAAGATCCGTCCGTTGTTCACCTAACAGGCGAACGACGTTAAACGTTCCGCTCAATCCGCTGGAGATGGTTACGGCAAAGACTTTCTCATACCCATCGGCTTTGATCCGATCAAAGATTTCCCCGATCGCAGCACCGTCAGGTAACGAGGTACTAGGGATCTCTTGCGGCAAGCGCTCGTAGATTTCTTCCGCAGTAATATCAACTTTATCGGTATAGGTCCGATCCTTGTAGATTATTTGCAATGGCAGCATATACATGCCGTATTGCTCCATGATCTGTGCGGGAACATCGGTACCTGAATCAACTAATAGGGCAATTTTCTCTTTATTCATGGGCTTCTCCTTTATGTGTTTCTAAATAAATGACTTCTAATTCAATCGTTTTTTCTGCCAATAGTTTGTTGGCAAAGGAACGCGTCGCACCTTTCATGGCTACTAATTCAATTGGGATCGGTTCCGACGTCATTTGTTCGGGTTCTCCCATTGCTTCTTTGCCGACAAGGTGGATCGCTTTTTCTTGTTCTTCACAAAATACATTGTAGGCATTTCTGATGCCGACGACTTTCCCTTGAAAAAGGATCCCCGTCTTTATTTCAGGAATCGTCAGCACTTGCTTGAGCATCGTGATCGCAATCAAAAATGCGAGATGCTTTTGATTGTAACGTTTCTTCTCTGGTGCTGGAATCATCCCTTTTTTGACATAATTATTGACCATGGAAGAGGTCAATAGCGGATGCTTTTCCGTTTGGATCACCGGTGATAAATATTGGTCAATCAAAGTGATTACCTGATCCATATACAGTTCCAGGGTTGGCAACTCTTCCCATCTCGGCAGATGGAATTTCAGCAATGAATTGCCCCAATTTTTCATGTCTGCTTGTAATTTTTTCATGTCATCCTCCATTTTGACGAACAGAAGGTTAGATTATCGTAAACTAATCATCTAGTTATGATAACTAGATATATTTTATCACGGTTTTCTGAGTTTTTAAAGCAATCTGATCAATCTTTTAAGAATTTCCTATCATTTGAAATTGGGGAACCAATGGTGTTTTTTTAAGATAACCCCTGATTTTCAACTGAAAAAAGCGCACATTTTTTTCAAAAGAATGATTGATTTTTAAACACCGGAGTGCTAAGATAATGAAGTACTTTTGGTACGGGCCGTTAGCTCAGTTGGTAGAGCAGCTGACTCTTAATCAGCGGGTCGCGGGTTCGAGCCCCTCACGGCCCATTGGGTGCCAAACCCACGGAACAGGTAAATGTTGGTGCGAAAGCATTTCGAAAACATTTATGCTGTTCCATTTTTTTGTTTATAATTAATTTATTGCCAATTGAATAAGAAGAAATGCCTTGCTGTCAAAAAGTTTCTTATTAAATGATGTATGTAAGAGCTATGCTTTTCGAAAAGTTTTTTTCTACGAGATGACTGAACTCTTTGCACGTGAAATGCTTCGTTTCTCCATAAATTAACTGAGTCAGATAATTTGTGGAAGTAATATCTTCTGTATAAATTCAGTGAGTGCTTCGCTAGTTCAAAAACCTTTACAGTAATTTTTTTCTCACTATTACCACTACAAATTAGATATGAAATCAAAAAAATCACTACCTAGTCCTAATGAAAAGGTAGTGTATTTTTAATGCTGTTCATTCTTCTAAGAGCGCTCCTTAAGAAACTCTTCTAAACGATTCAAATCTTTCTGAGATAGTTACCCTATATCTTTATATTTAAAATCTATTTTTTCTTTGGAAAGAACGAATAACGTTCCTGTGTCAATCCAAGACTCTTTTTTTAAATTTGAATCTTGCCAATCATTGATATGGAAATAAAGCTTTTTTATGCGCTCTGATTTGTGTTCAAACTTGCTTGTAATCGCATAAAAAAGAACTTCATTTTCACTATTCTCAATAATCAAAACTGGTCGTCTTTTTCCTTCTGGTTTACCCACATAAGCCACATACATTGAAACTATTTTATTCATCTTCATCCAACCAAGCCTTGAAAGCCTTATTATCATCTATCCTCGTCACATTAGTAGATTTTTTCGCTAACTTAGCAATTCGCCTAGCTTGCTTTGTTTGTTCAGAAAGTTTTACCTCAAAGGGTAATCCCCCTTTTTCTATGACTTGTTTATAAAAAATAGTAATTGCCGTAGTGGGATTCATTCCTAAATCATGTAAAATATCTTCTGCTTCCATTTTTAGATCTTTTTCAACCGCAATCTGAATTCTTTCTTTTTCCTTCTTCATAACGCACCCCCAAAAAAGAGTTTTTTATACTCATATTATACTCTATTTGAGCGCTATTTTCACTTACTATACTCATAAATAAATTTATTTTTCGCATAAAAAATCTAACTTCTTCAAATTACCTAACTTTTAGTAAGTGGGTTTAACACCCAATGAACAGGTAAATCGTGGCGCGAACCCCTATTTATATTATCTCCATATATTCTTCAAAAAATCCATGGATATTACACTAACACTAATTATCGTAACACCATAAAACAAGGAGCATAACTTGTTAACCTATGTCATGTCCCTTGTTTTTTTAATTTAGGTATTGATAAACTAAATACATAAACCATACTAATCCTATTATAAAAAATAGATTTAAAATGTTTTTATTTATTTTTCTTCTTTGCTCTCCAAAGTATGGCGACCTTTTTTGCCAAAACAATTTCCTGTTTTTCACATCAGAAAAAAACAATTTAAAAATTATAAATAACACAGGAAGAGAAAAATTTAACACTATATAAAAAATATCTGTAGGATCTCCAATTAAAACTAACCCTATCAAAATAAATAATATAATAAGAAAAATTAGTTTATACTGAACTTTCATAACTCACCTATACAATCAATTGATTTTATTCTATTTGTATTCTGAAGGTTCTGAGGGGACGATCGTCATTTTAAAATAGTTCTCCTATTTCTTACCCTCTTTTACAATTTTGGCTGATCTAATTCCTCTCATCAGCAATTGGATACAAATTTCGTACTAGCTGCTCTTATTCTTCATTTGGGGTGGTCACCGCTAAATTATTTCTTCTATCGAAGAATGCAACAAGAAAAGAAATTGCCAATCACTATTTTGCTTCTAGCATGACTGTCCTTCGTGTCCTGCACAGGAATAAGACTAACTGTATTGAAAAAGAGTAAAAAAAGTTTTGAGGCTACTTCATATATTCTTTTGCTCGATCACTACCTCATCTTCATTTACCGGTTCTTCGAATCCTGAAAAAAACCGTTGAAGGATTTCTTCTGTAATAGGAAAAGCGGAATTTGCAGTCTGGACTTTATTTCTGATCGCTAATCGTTTTCGTAAAGTATCATAATCAGCTTTTAGATAGATTACTTTAATCGTCACATCATATGCTGCCAGTAGTTCTCTATAAGCGTCTCGGTGACTTTTAGCCCAAAAACTAGAATCGACAACTACGTTTTTTCCTTCTTGAACAGCCTTTACTGTAAGCTCTTTCAATTTAACTGAAGATAATGAAGAAACTTTTGCATATTTCTCCGAAGGGTAATCAACACCATAAACGCCATAATCTTCCCAAATCAATTCATCTATTGCTAGTCTTACATAGCCTTCTTGCTCTTTTTGTTTTGAGTAAGTGGTTTTGCCTGCACCACTAACGCCACACATCAAAAGTACCTCAACCATTATTCTCCTCCTACCTTTTCTGATCAATAAACAAAGAGAACGAAAAAACCTTATTTGTAATCACCGCTCGTGTTTTAGACCACTGTTCGCCACCACATCTGATGGTACAATGATAACATTGTTTTTATGAACAACAAGCAGATTGGGAAACAATCGCAAGAAAAATAGTAAGTAAAACCATATATTAGAGAATAGAAGCGTTAGCCACTTAAGCTAACGGATAAATCAAATTTTTGTCCATTTCCACTCTACTATAAAAAAATTATTTTCTACAAAAAATAGGAACGAAAGCCAAAATACGAAAGAAACATCATGGCTAAAACTTATGTATGTAATGGTATCTTTACTTCTATTATTCCAATTTTAAAATAAACTAAGCCACCACCCAACCCCTGATAGAAAAACAAGAATAGACTCTTGAATAGAACTTGAATGCAAAACTGCCTCCAAAATCAACGCAAGAGTCTATCTGTATAGATAAAGATCTTTATATGCAAGTTCTTTTGCACCAATAAAGATCCTTAGAATCAAGCAAATCAGAATGCTTTCAAATCAAATGTGATAGTGTCATTGTTCTTTAAAATCAACGCTTGTGCCCCTTTATCGGTCATTTCGTCATTGACGGTATAGACCCAAAATAGATTGGCTTTTTGATCTTGACTGATGCCGTCGATCGAGGTGATAAAGCCATCTTTTTCTTTGATCGCAAAGTTTTCTTTCATTACTTCCAGCAGCGACTCATTTTCTCGGAACGTTACTTCTTTTGAGGTCACAGCTTCTTGATTTTGGATGACGATCGTAGCTGTTCCTTGTTCTTGCTTCAAGGAACTTTGCTGCGTGCTTTCTGGCGTTACACTTGCCTGTTGGCATCCTGTAGCGACGAGTAGTGTGCTCACTAGCAGGAATACGACAAATACTTTTTTCATCTATTTCTTCCTCTCCAATAGTCAAAATACTAATCGTTTTTCTATCCAGTATACGGATAAGAATTATTTTATCACTCTCGTTTTTTCTTAGAGCCCGCATTTTAATTGGATTTTACAGTTTGTGCAGGTACTACAGCCACCGATTTCCTCAATGGTTCCTTCATGGCAGATGGGACAGATTTCACCAGAGGCGACGGGTTCATTTACTTGAACGACAGGCAGCGGTTCAACTTGTGCGGTCAGCTCATTTTCAACCGCTTCTAAGGTAAGTACTTGTGAATCTCGGCTGCCGTCTACATAGACAGTCCCTCCTTTGGCTCCTCCTTCATAAAGATCTCGATAAACCTTGGCTACTTGGCTTACTGTATATCCTTTTGGTGCATTGACCGTTTTTGAAATGGAGCTATCCACCCAGCGTTGTATGGTGCATTGCACACCGACATGCTCTTCGGGCGTCAACTCCATAGCGGAAATGAACCATGCCGGCAACTCCGCTTTGGTTCGTTCAGGATGATCCATCAGGTATTCGTCAACGATTTCCGCATTGATTTCAATAAACTTACCTAGTCGACCGCTTCTAAAATAAGAAAAGGAGTAATAAGGTTCTAAACCAGTTGAAACTCCCGTCATCGTGCCTGTCGATCCTGTTGGCGCAACAGTCAAAAGATGAGAGTTGCGAATACCGAATCGCAGCACGCCTTCGCGGATGTGCGCTGGCATTTTTTTCATGTATCCTGTATCGATAAATTTCTTTCGCAACGCTTGCGTCTCTTGGTCATTTTTTCCAATCAGGAAGGGAAAGCTGCCTTTTTCTTTCGCCAATTCAATGGATGCCTCATAGGCAGTGACTGCCATTGCCTCGAAAATTTGATCAATGAATTGATTTCCTTCTGCCGATCCGTATTTTTTCCCGCAGTAGATCAATAAATCTGCCAAGCCCATGATCCCTAATCCAACACGTCTTTCCCCTTTCGCCTGCTGCTCATTTTTGTCAAAAAAGTAAGGCGTTACGTCAATAACATTGTCTTGGAAACGAACCGCTGTTTTCACGGTTTCTTTTAGTTTGGCAAAATCAACGGTGCCCTTTTGGCGATCCGCCATGTTTGCGAGATTGATGGCTGCCAAGTTACAGACCGCATAAGGGGTTAGGGGCTGTTCACCGCACGGATTAGTTGCTACGACTTTTTGTCCATATGCTGTAGCATTCGTCATCTTGTTGGCATTATCGATAAAGAAAATACCAGGCTCAGCAGAATACGTTGCACAAAAAGTAATCAACTCCCATAACTCACGAGCTTTGATCCTTTGATAGGTTTTGACTTTATGGCCAGCAGCTGCCCATTCTCGCACATCCCCGACTTCAGCCCACTTTGCATCATATTGCGCCATCTCTGCTTCTGAATAATTGTCGATATCTGGAAAGCGTAGCTCATACCACCCATCTGTCTTCACTGCTTCCATGAATTCTTCTGTCAAGCAGACTGAGATATTCGCGCCAGTTAAGAAATCACTTTCTTTCACCGTATAGCTGCCACCTATGCGCAATTTTTCTTTTGCCTTTTGGATCATGTCATTATGTTCCTTATCTGACGATTCAGGCAGTTGTGCTAGATAAGTGAACATTCTTTCTTCCATTTTTGTCAGAGGGTCAAATTGCAGTTTTTCATTGATCAGTTGTTTGATCGTCGCATTTGTGATTGTTTTTTTTAGGTGAAGCAATACAGCAGGATTTTGAATTTTAGAAAGAATAAACGCAAAAATATCTGGATGCCAATCTGCCATCATAATCATCTGCGCTCCACGGCGGCTACCTCCTTGTTCGACAAGGTTCGTCAAGTTTGCCAAATCATTCAACCAAGAAACTGCCCCAGAAGACCGACCACTGACACCGTGGACCACACTTGATTTTGGTCGCAAGGTCGACCCATTGGTTCCGACCCCGCCACCTCGACTCATGATTTCCATAACTTCTTGTCGATGAACAGCAATCCCTTTTCGGGAATCATGGATGAAAGGCATCACAAAGCAATTGAAGTAGGTAACTTGAGAATTTGTTCCTGCTCCATAAAGTACTCTGCCTGCAGGAATTAGGTTTTGCGCCACGATTTGTTGGTAAAACACCTCGAAGAAGCGCTCCTGGTCATGGGACTCGTTGGCAGAAATCCCTTTGGCTACACGATGCGCCACTTGCTCAAAAAAGAGTTCTAACGGTTTTTCAATGTCACTTTTTCTTCTTTTAACAAGTCCATTGGCTTGTTCATCAATATCTTCTAACGCTGAGCGATAGGCCTCTTCCACTTCGATAGAGACTAGTTCCCCATCGATTGCTTTCACAACACCGATTCCTCGCGCAGGATATTTAGGATCAGCTTTCGTTGTCAAAATCACCAAATCATCCTTACGCAATGTTTGATGGGTTTGATCCTTGTATGAATAACGATCCAGCATAATCAAACGAGCGATTCCCTCAAATGTTTGGGTCATTTCTGGTGTGATCGC
Source organism: Candidatus Enterococcus avicola (assembly GCF_047470845.1). Lineage (NCBI taxonomy): Bacteria > Bacillati > Bacillota > Bacilli > Lactobacillales > Enterococcaceae > Enterococcus > Candidatus Enterococcus avicola. The sequence goes on from NZ_JBLGTY010000018.1 coordinate 52,875, forward strand.
CGAAACTTCTTGGAAAAACTTGATATCCTCGTTCAATTTCTCAATCGTTTGTTTTTTGTATTCCATTTCTTTCCCTCACCTTCTAAAACACAACATATTGTGCTCGTTTTTTATTATCGTACTATATAATGTGTATTTCAATCTTGAATTTTATTATTTTCCATGTATAATGAGAATGATTATCAATTAGAAAGACGGCGATTTTCATGCTTCCTCCCCAAACCAAGATATTTTCCATCCAAAGAATTTCTCATTTAGCACTGATTACTGCGGCTTGTATCGTTGGACGGTTAGTTTTTGTCTTTATCCCTAACGTTCAGCCTATGAGTGCCCTTTTATTTTTAGTGGCTTTTTCTTACCGTTTATCCGATGCGTTGATGATTGCCTTATTAAGTTTGCTCGGAACAAATATCTATCTAGGCATGGGTCCCTGGACGATCAGTCAATTGGCTGCACTTACTATCACCATCATTCTTTTTCATCAGTTTGGAAAAATACCGATCATCAAGAAAAACCGCTTCTTGCAAGCTTTCTTTGCCTTTCTTTGCGGACTTCTTTATGGCTTGATCATTTCGTTGATGGAAGTTTGGCTTTATCAGTTTCCTTCGTTTCTTGCCTATTACCTTCAAGGACTACTGTTCGATTTCTTCCATGCCAGTGGAAACTTCGTCTTTTATCTGCTTTTATGGCCAGTATTTGAGCGAATAACACCCACTTCCTATAAATTGGCGAAAAAAAACGAGTGATTTCGATGGAACGAAGCATTTGGCTAACTTTGTTTACGTGTTTCTTTGAAAGAATGTTCGCGTAAAATTTTTCTTAAAAAAACAAAAAAATTACGTCTACTCTCCTGTTTCCTTTGCTTAAAAATCTATCCTAAAAGCACCAGTGAAAAGCCTTTCGAAAGGGTTTCTTCCATCTTTATACGTCCATTCATTTGAATGAAGCACTCCCTATTTCATCCATGCCCTTGACCGAATGTAGTTGGATTTCTTTCAGATTATTAATGAATGATGATGTTTGCTTTTGCTATCATCAGAAATTTATTATTTTTTTTAAATAACAATTTAATTTTTCTTGACCAAAAGAATTCAGAGGTTTATCCTAACTATGGAAAATCAACGACTGGATAAAAAGAAGCAAATGAAATTTTTTTATTCAATTTGACCTTTGACATTTGTGAAAAAATGCATAAGAAACTTGATCGTGATCAAGCGCTTATGGAAAGAAATTTTTTTCTCACTAAATTTCAAAAAACGCTCTATTTTAACCAGTCAGAAAAATCATTTTAAGAAGGAGAAAGCGATGAATGAGAAACAATTACGCTGGTATAATATTGCGCTGATGGCGTTCGTCTCTGTTTGGGGACTGGGAAATGTTGTAAACAACTACGCTCAACAAGGGTTGACTGTTGTTGTTTCGTGGCTATTAATTATGGCTCTTTATTTTGTACCCTATGCATTAAGTGTTGGTCAGTTAGGATCGACCTTCAAAGAGTCAAGTGGTGGGGTTTCCTCATGGATCAAAGAAACCTCAACAAAGCGGTTGGCTTTTTTTGCTGCTTGGACTTATTGGGTCGTTCACGTGCCTTATTTGGCACAAAAACCCCAAGGAATCTTAGTATCATTGAGTTGGTTATTTAAAGGAAACGGTACATTTGTATCAACGATGGGCTCCATGGAAGTCTCATTGATTTGTTTAGCTATTTTTCTATTCTTTTTATGGATTGCCTCTAAAGGATTGACGACCTTAAAAATGATTGGGAACATCGCCGGAACAGCCATGTTCGTGATGTCGATTCTTTTTATTCTTTTAGCAGTGACTGCTCCAGCAATGACTGGTGCTGAGATTGCTACACCAAATATGTCATCTGTTTCAACCTATATCCCTAAATTTGACTTTACCTATTTAACCACGATCTCGATGCTGGTATTTGCGGTAGGTGGCTGTGAAAAAATCTCGCCTTACGTAAATAACACAAAAAATCCTGCCAAAGAATTTCCAAAAGGCATGATCTTTTTAGCCGGTATGGTGGCGTTATGTGCCTTGCTCGGCTCGATTGCTATGGGGATGCTTTTTGATGCCAACCATATTCCAGAAGATTTGATGGTCAACGGCGCTTATGAAGCCTTTCAACGACTAGGAAACTTCTACGGAATCGGCAATTTCTTTGTCATTCTTTATTCCATCGCCAATGCGTTAGCGCAAATCTCTGCTTTGGCTTTTTCAATTGATGCCCCATTGAAAATATTATTGTCTGATGCTGATTCAGAATTTGTTCCAAATGGTTTAGCAAAACTAAACAAAAAAGGAACACCAGTGAATGGGTATATTATGACTGGTATCCTAGTCAGCATTTTGATCATTATTCCAGCACTAGGAATCGGCAATATGACCGAACTGTATCGTTGGTTGTTGAACTTGAATTCAGTTGTCATGCCATTGCGTTACTTATGGGTCTTCTTAGCTTTTATGCTAGTCAACAAACACGCCAATCGCTTTACTTCCGATTATAAATTCGTGAAAAACACCAAGGTTGGCTTTGGGATCGGCTTATGGTGCTTCTTGTTCACGGCCTTTGCCTGCATTTTAGGGATGGTTCCTAAGCTTGATTATGCGGCAGATCCGCAAGCTTGGTTCTTCCAATTGGCCTTAAATATCATTACGCCAATCGCCTTTCTTTTGATTGGCTTGATCTTGCCGATCATTGCGAAACGTGTAAATAAAAAATAATCATTCCCTCAAAAAAGAGGTGTCCGACAACTATTTCGGTTGTCGGGCACCTCTTTCCTTATATATGAACTTTTCCGCCGTGCGAGGCATTTGGTCCATCCTCTTGCCGAAGCGTTCATTCTTCTTCATTGTCCTCTTTGTTGTCCTCTTTGATTCCATACTTGATCCATTGCACCTTATAGCGAAAATCTTTGATCAGCTCTTTTGCGGTCCATTCATTCGAAATAAAATCTGTCAGACTATCCATCACGACCGCCATAATAAAATAAAGGAAACTGACAGCTTCTTGCGTATCATGGATCGTAAAGCGATTTTCTTCCAACAGCTCCAACCACTGACGAATCATGGGCGAATCGTCAGAGATCGCATCGCGCTTCGTCCAGGCATTGCTTTGGGTACATAAGTGGATCATTTTCCAATGATCATCTTCAGGTGACCATTGACTGCACCAAGCCAAGTATTCTTCGATCCCTTTGAAAAAATCATTTTTGTTGCGATTGATAAACGTAAAAATCGCAGAATGGATTTGGTTTGAATAGTCGGCGATCGCATAGTCATAGGCATCTTCTAAGTTTTGAAAGTACTTGTAAAACGCCCCTCTAGAAATGTGCGACTTTTCGACGATGGCAGAGACCTTGACTTGACTGATGTGCTTGCTGAAGAATTCTTCTAAAAGCACGGCATCGATTTTTTCTTTTTTCTCTTGTTTTAAATGAAAAAATGTTGTACTTGGCAAGGGATTCTCCTCCATCATTCGCAATCTACTCCCTCTATTATAAACTAATCCCTCTACTTTTCCACTCAGACTTGTGCAGTTTCTCTTGACGGGGCGTTTTGTTCGATCAGATTGCCATCTTCCATTCGGAAAATGCGATCACTCCATTGGATCATTCGCTCGTCGTGAGTGACCATGACTGTCGCTTTCTTTTTCTCATGCGCTTCTTTCACCAATAACTTCACCACTTCATACGCATGATCGGTGTCTAAGCTGGCAGTTGGTTCATCCGCCAAAATCAAGCTGGGGTCATTAAACAACGCCCTGCCGATCGCTACTCGTTGACGTTCCCCACCAGATAAATCGCGGGGAAACTTGTCTTGAAGATCGAGAATATCTAATGAAGCAAGCAATTCATCAATCCGTTCCTTTTCCTTGGCTTTTCCTGAAACTTTGTCGACCAAATAAAATTGTTCCTTTACCGTTAGAAAAGGGATCAAATTCGAGCTTTGCAAGATAAACCCAATCTCTTTAAAACGCAACTTCCCTCGTTGCTTTTCATTTAATTGGGAAAAGTTCACCTGGTTGATGATGATCTCTCCCGATGTTGGCCTTTGTAAGCCGCCAGCGATGGTCAAAAAGGTACTTTTTCCTGAACCAGAAGGACCGATGATACTGACAAATTCCCCTTCTTGAACATGAAAATTCAGTCCTTTTAATGCCGTTACTTCGGTATGCTGCTTGCCAAATTTTTTTATAATATCCTTCATTACTAAAATGTCTTTCATCTTTGTTACCCTCCTATTGCCGTGATTGGATCGACTTTTGTGACCGTCCGAATGGAGAATAAGCCGCCTAGAACTGCCACGAGAATCAAGATGCCGCTATAAAGCAGCCATTGCTTGAATTCAAAGAAAAATGGCATGGCATCTGGTAAAAACAAACTGGTGCCGTATGCCGCCGCAAAGGCTAGGGCTACCCCGATCACACCGACCATAAATGCTTGCGCAATAATTGATTTGGCAATAAAGCTGGTCCGAATGCCTTGGGCTTTCATCACACCAAAAATCGCCGTTTTTTGCAGGGTGATCACATACATGAAAATCCCCACGATTGCCGTTGCAACGACAAATAAGAAGTAGATCATGGCATTTAAGGTCAAGTTTTGGGCAGAAAATCCAGGAAGCTTTTCAATAAAGTCTTCCGTTGCCAACACTTTAAGCTGGGTTCCTTCTTGGTTATCGACTTTCGGATCACTTGATTTGGTCACAATGATATTGATGGGCTGCTCCTTGTCAGATGCAAATGGTTGATTAGCAAACTTCATTTTCGTCCAAGTATCGAGGGAAGTATAAATCACTGGTGACACCGTATAAGACGTTTCTGGGGTGATCCCAACGACTTTGAAGGTTTCATCTGAGCGTCCGATTTTCACTTGGTCTCCGACCTTGATACCTTCTTCTGCTAAATTTTCTGAAATCGTGATCTCATTTTCTTTTGAAAACAGCTTGCCCTCTAAGACTTCTGGTAACAAGAACGCATCGTCTTGTGTACCAAAAACAGTCACATTGACTTGTTCATCGTTGACCGTGATGACACTGCTATATAAACCAATCGGGGCTTTTTGGGTTCCTGCTACACGGTCTAGATCCCCTCTCGTCAATTGCGAAGCCGCAAATGTGTCATTCGCATCTTCTGATAAAACGATCGCGGATGAATCCCAGTCGACGATGGCCTTTTTAAAATCCCAGTTAAGTCCGGTGGCTAAGCCAGACAATATAAAAACAACATAGGCAATCAAAAACATGATTCCTACGATCAGCCCATATCTTAATTTTGAATAACGCATTTCTTTTATAGCCAGAAACATTGCTCTTTCCTCCTGTTTTCCAAATGTTGACAAAGTGTCACTTTTTGAAGAATACCACACAAGGTGACACTTTGTCACTTTTTACAACTCGAAATGTTTGCAAGGTTGATCGATCATTCTTTTTCTGTCATTCACTGAGGATGTTTTTTTTAAAGGAGTGAGAAAAAAGAGAGTTGAATAGTGGGCGTTTCGCGTAAAATACGCCATTTCCTTTTAACATTCTTGGCTAGATGTAAAAAAAGCATGGCCGACCGTAAATAGTCGAACCATGCTTTGGCAAAAACGAACACGAGGATTTCATTACTAGTATTCTTGAGATCAGCTGACTTTGCTTTGTCCAATTGTGGAAATTACTGCTCGTAACTGATGACACGAAGTATCAAACTGCCGTTTTTCCTCAGGGGTAAGCGTCAATTCAATAATTTCGCGGACGCCGTTTTGGTCCACGACTGCAGGAACACCTGTGAATAAATCGTTGATGCCATATTCCCCATCAAGGTAGGAAGACACCGGCAGAATCGCTTGCTCATCATTTAAGATCGCTCGAACGATTCTTGCGACACTCATCCCTATCCCGTAAAATGTTGCTTGTTTTCGATCGATGATTTCATAGGCGGCATTTTTTACTCGTTCAGAAAGAACCGCTAGATCGGCAACGGTCAAACGATCCTTTTGCTTGATCAATTCTACGATCGGTTGACCACCGATCGTTGTATGGGACCAGACAGCGACTTCCGAATCACCGTGTTCCCCAATGATATACCCATGAATATTCCGTGGATCGATGGCTAATTTTGCCGCCACTTCTTTTCGAAGTCTTGTGGTATCGAGGGTCGTTCCCGTACCAACAACACGATTGGCTGGCAGCCCTGACACACGCCATGCTTGATAAGTTAAGACATCGACTGGGTTTGAAGCGATGACAAGCACGCCATCAAAGCCTGAAGCCATCACTTGTTTTGTGACGCTTGCCATAATTTCGGCGTTCACATCGATCAATTCAAGCCGTGTTTGTCCTGGCTTTTGGTTGATCCCTGCAGTAATAACGACGATATCAGCATCTTTACATTCCGAGTACTCTCCCGCCCAAACTTTGATGTTTTCTTGCCCCCATGACATACCGTCTAACAAATCGAGGGCTTCTCCTTCTGCTTTGTCTCGATTGACATCGATCAAGACCAATTCATTGATTAGTCCTTGATTGATCATGGAATACGCAATGCTCGTTCCAACGAAACCTGTTCCGACAACGACAACTTTTCTGCTTGTACTTTTCATGTGCGATCCCTTCCCTTTCTTTTCAAATACTTGTGCTATTGTTTTGCGTAGAGTACGCATTTTCTCAAAAAATGGATGATTTTTTGTGTTTCCTTAATAACTATGACCGGCAATCAGCGCTTTGGTTTGCTGATACAAATGAACAGCATATTTTCCTAACACATAGCAGACGACAATCACGGCAAAGCTGGTTTCAATAATCGTTAAGGCTTGTAGAAACCCAAATATCAGTGGGTGATTCGCAAAAAACAGTGCTGATTTGAACATTGCAGTCGCCGAGATCACAAGAGGAAACGTAAATGCCGCATAGCTTGGGTAAAACCCGACTGCCAGCATGTTTTTCATATAAGCGACAACACAGAAATAAATCGTTTGTGACAATAACAGCATAAAGGCGACAAACCAAGCAGAGCCTTGTTCAAATACGGAAAGGTAACCTGCTAAGCAAAGAGAACCTGGTGCTGTTAAAATCGTGATCAAAGGAACTGCCGCACGTTCCGTCAGCTTTTGATGGACGACTCGCTTTAAAATAATCGGCAAAAGCGCAAAATACAATACCAATGCGATCCAGACGATCACTTCCCCTAGCTCTTTAAAAAAGACAGCAGAAGTATTGGGAATTACGCCAATCCCGACGAAGGTAATAAACCAGCTTGGATAAATGTATTCCAGCGAAAGGTCGACAGGCAAAATATGCACGACAACAAAATAGATCATTAGAGCAAAATGTAAGCCGATAGCCCCCCACCAGAGCAGATCATTCACCACTGCATTGGGAATGACCCGTTCAAAAACAGTGGAGATCACCATCAGCGCCATCGTAAAGGTCGGCGCCACCGAAGCAACGATTGGGTTTTGCAACTCTGACATCGTGTGCTTAAATGTAAAGCATACTTTCAGAAGGAAGAGCCCCATGATGAAAATACCAAGGGTGCAAAACGCATTTCCAACCGTCTCCATTCCTTCTGAATACAATAAATTCCCCAAAGACACAGTGCCTAAAATCAAGCCGCAAATCGGGATTGGCAATGAATGTAAAAAATGCTGGATCGATGTTTTCATCAACTCATCCTTTCTTAACGTATGAAAATTTCAATTAAATTTGCTTTCTTTTTTCTCTACACTTATACTATAATCACCTGATAACTATTTGTAAAATTGTACTTTTAAATACTAATTATAAATATTATTAATAATAAAGGAGTCCGCAAAATGATTGAATTGCTCAAAACCTTCATTGTTGTTTATGAAACGAGAAACTTTAGTCTTGCCGCAAAACAGCTCTATAAAACTCAGCCAACGATCTCCTTGCAAATCCAACGATTAGAGGCGGAACTTGGCTTCAAACTTTTTGAACGTAAAGGAAAACAATTGATTTTACCCACTAGCCAAGCGGAGTTTTTGTATCCTCGTGTGGTCGAGTCCCTCCGCTCATTGTCCACTATGTTTTCGCAAGCCAAAGACACCAAAAATTTTAAAACAGCGTGTGTGCTCGCTTGTTCGAATACCACCGCCGTTTACTTACTGCCTAGCATCATGGCACAGCTGATTGCAGAATTTCCAACATTTGCCTTTGAAATCAAAATCATGAATTCGCAAGAAGTGATCGATGCCGTCGAATCAAACAAAGCCCATATCGGCCTGATCGAAAAATCAATCGTTTCGCCATTGATCCAAAAAGAATTCGTTTATCGCGATGAATTGGTGTTAGCAGGCAACCTCGCTTCTGATTTTTGGGTCTTGCGAGAAAACGACTCGGGGATGTATTACATTAACGAAACCTATCTTTACGCACAGCACCTAAATCCGCAAATCATCAAAGCCAATAATAGCGAAGTGATTTTGTCCCTACTAAAACAAAACATCGGCAAATCGATCATTTCGAAACTTTCATTACCAGAAGAGTTGCCTTGGCAGGAACTTGATCCAGAGTACCGCTATCGTGATCTTTTTATCATTCAGAATCGTCAACGTGTGACGCCGGAAACCGGAGAGGTTTATGAGGAGATTAAACGGCTGTTGTTAGCATTGATTCCATAAATATTAGTCTTTTGAACCAATTAAAGTGAATACAAAAAAAGACGCTGGAGTGTCGTTTGTCACTCCTCCAGCGTCTTTGTATTTTTATAATTCCTTGATAAACCGTTTCTGTTCATGACTGCTGTGGTAGCCATGATTTTCATAAAACCTGTGAGCAGCATGGCGTTTAACATTCGAATTTAATCGAATACCTTGCATTCCTCGCTGTCGGGCTTCTTCTTCAATTGCCGACAGTAGTTTCCCGCCAACGCCTTGCTTTTGCACTTGATCATCCACTACCAAACCTAGGACATTAAAAAATTGCCCAGCAGAATAAACTGTTGAATACGGCTGTGCTTCAATCATCCCAACTGCTTTACCCTTTATTTCGGCAACAAGCAAGAGATGATCCTCCTCAGCTAAAATTCTCTTTAGGCCTTCGATCAATACTTCTTCTTCGATTGGATAGCCTAGTACTTTCGACAAATGAGTTAGTTCTTTATGATCAGACAATGCTGCGGCTCTAATTTTCATGATATTCTCCTGTCTTGCAGCTTTTGACTCAACTATATTTTTAGAATGCTTATTTGTCAAGAAAGCCCGTTCTGCGCCGCTGATGTGAAATACCAAAAACTACATAAACTGAGATGGAAATAAGAATTAAAAGAAAACCGACAAGCTGCCTTCTGACTTTCCTCCTTTCGTGCAACTCGTACAGAGGAGAGATTTTTGCATACCTTGGAAAGGATGGGTTAGGTATACATTCACTATTGGCATTCAACCTACAAAGATTCTCGTCTGTTTCGCATTAGTATTAAAAAAGGCTCGTAAATACTTTGATAAGACTTACGAACCTTTTTCACTTTTCTATGGCACAAGCGGACTCGCCGCTTCGCGTGACTTTTTCTCAGTAGCAATTACTCTACATACAATGTCACAAATTTTGCGTGGCCTATCTTTTCAAGAGTGACTACATTCTTTTCCACAACCAGTGCTTCTTTTGTAGCTTCTTTTAAATCGACTGTTTCTACTAACTTCACTGGATGGTTGAATGTGATCGTTGCGTGTCCACCTTCATCTAAAAGCCCATTGTATAGACGCAAAATATAACCTAGACGATCTTCGGCTTTTTTCAATACACTCAGGGTCAAATTGCCATTGATCTCAAAAAGACTAAAGTTTGCCGGTAAGGTTGGTTTAACCGGTCCTAAAGTAAATATCAAGCGGGAATTCAGGAATTCTGCGGATTGATAAAGAGTGATCGGTGTTACTGCTTGTTTGGCACTCTGTGCAACATTTGCTTGATCAAATCCTTTAGCAAAGTAAGCAACAGAGAAATCAAAATGCATCGTTTTGTGGCACTGCGCAGCTGGTGTCGCAATCACTGATTCTCCTGAAGCACGCCCTGGTCGATACAGTAGATTCTCTTTCCCCATGAAGCCATAGGTTCGGAAAATCGTTAAGCGAATCGTATCAAACGCTTTCCCCACGATCTCATATTCACGTACACCCTTGGGCATGACTGCTACGCCATGGGATGCATCGAATAAACCGACAAACGATTGACAAGTTTCTATGGCGATCGGCTGCTCATTCCATTGCTCTTTATTAGCTTCCCAAAGAGCCATTTCTTTTTCAAACACAACAGGGCGCTGCAACGTGCCAAACTGTTGGTCAGCCAGAGAAAATTTCGAGGCAATTCCGGTATCAAATAGCACACATACCCGATGACTATCCACTTGTTGGTTTTCAACCGTTAAGTTGAAATCAATTTGTTGCGATTGTTTTTTCAACACGATCGTCAATTGGATCGGTAGTGAAGCCGAGACCTTCTTTTCTGCACGTTCAGCTAAATCCTTCGGAACCCTCAGCGTGAATACCACATCAATCTTTTGGTAGATTGCTGATTGCTGAATCGAGATCGTTGGTTGCGCATCAATTGATGAAATCACAAAATCTTTCACAGGTGGTGAATAATTGAATGAATCACCATCGTCGCCATTTTCTTCAATGATCCCTTGATTTTGATAAAGCACCTGATTGGTTTTATCTAGAATATCTAACGAGCCATTGCTATTGACAGTGATCTGATAGTACTCATTTTCGATCGTATTGGTTGTAATCTCCTGCAATGGTGCGCTTGTATCACCTTTTAAATCAATTGTCAGCTGGGTATACCCCATACTCGGCACATCAGTCGTTTCTATGGCAATCTTTGCTTTATAGACTTTCTCCGGCAAATAGATCTCCTTGACTGGATCTAATATGTTCCCCTGATTCAACACATACTCCGTTTGGTCGGTAAGCTCTAAAATCGTATAAGGTAACGCCTGACCTGACTGGTCAAGGATCGCAAAATCTTTTTGCGGCAAATAAACCTCTGCTTCGATCACCCCATTACGTTTTGTGTCATAGGTATTGAAAAGCGTAAAAGTAATTTCTTTTGCTTGTGGGTTGTTGATTGCAGTAGAAATCTGTCGTAACATCAATTCGACAAGATTCATAGAAATATCTCGCGCTTGCTTATAGCGCATATAGATATCTTCGTTGGTCGTATCAGAAACACAAGAACCGATCGAATCATGCGCCGCATTTTCAAACATTAACTTCCAAATCTCTATGACTGTTTCTACGGGGTACTCAAATCCTAATTGCATAGCCATGGTTAAGATAGGCTCCATGACATTGACTAAGTAATGTTGGATCTGTGTGTTCATCGCCTTCAAATCAGGACGTGAAGAAAAAATCGTTTTGTGAATTCGCATCAATTTGCCGTTGATCAGTTCACCAGCGATTTCTTCCAACTCAGGATGGCGTACTTTGACCGCAGCAATGTATTTTTCGATCGTTGAAAATTGTAACTCATACTCATCCTGATACAGTTGATTCATTCGATCAACCAATTCTGGAAGATTTTCTCTAACTGGTGCTTGGTCGAAACCATTTGGAAAATACACTTGATCCGTTGCACTGCGCCCCCAAGTCGTTTTAAACGGTTCTTGATGTAAGAACTCTGCTAATTCTGCTTCTCGTTCAGGAATGGCACCGCCAATGTAGTACCCACTTGGGATCTGGTAAACATTGACCACAGAACCATCTTCTCCACGCCATTTGTACTCTGTGTGTTTAACATCGTCATCACTGACACCGCGCCAAAACATTGTGTCTGTGATACCAAACTCACGATAGATTTGTGGCATACTAGCTGCTTGTCCGAAAGAATCTGGCACATAGCCGACATTCATGTAGGTTCCGAATGCTTCACAAATTTTCATGCCATATAACATATTACGAACAATGCTTTCTCCCGAGATCACTAATTGATCGGTTTGTGTGTACCATGGGCCAATGATCAATTTTCCTTGTTGAACAAGTTGTTGAATCCTTTCTTTGTCCTGTGGGCGCCATTTCAAGTAATCATCTAACAGAGAAGCCTGTCCATCTAAAATGAAACTTTCATAAGGATCATCCTTTTCTAGTTGTTCAATGACGTTTTTTAGATCGTGCATCAAATAGATTTTCGAGCGACTCGTCGTAAAATACCATTCGCGATCCCAATGACTGTGGGGTACGACATGTACTGTTTTTTTCATTCAATCATTCCTCTCCCGTGATTAAAAAAGGCACGTAACGATGGGTGTCGTTCGTGCCTATTAATTTTTCTCAATTTTTTTACCATCTGGTACGCATCATTTGATCCTTACATAAATGCTTCGAATTTTGAAAATCGTTTCTCTTCAAATACTCTTGTTTTCTTCCCCAAGTCTTGTCCTTGTCAGATACCTTAAAGCGTTCTTGAAAAATCACCTGCTCGTGCCTTTTCTTTTGCTACTATTTAGCTAATCAGCCTTGTTACTTAGTTTTCAAAGCTCACTTCAATATCATCGAGGGCAATATCTTCTGTTTGTTCTTCTTGCTTATTGAAATTCACGAATAAAGGCGCGACAAAACCGATGAAGGCTGCTCCTGCAAATAGTCCAATCAAATACGCCCAACCGTTTCCAACAGTGAAGAAGCCGTAGATTCCCCCAACTGGTGGCATTTTGTCATACATTCCTAATGCGATCCCCAAACCAGAAGCAATTGCACCTCCCAACATGTTGATCGGCACAAGCCGTAATGGATTGACTAATGTAAAAGGAATTGCTCCTTCTGTGATTCCGATGAACCCCATAATAAAGTTATTACGCCCAGCATCCAGTAGCTCTTTGTTGAATCGATTTTTGTGGAACAAAGTTGCTAAGGCATATCCAAATGGTACCGCACAAATCGCAACGTTCACGATGATGGCTGGTAAATAGACTCCTTCCGCTAGTAACACATTTCCTGCCATCCAAGCAGCTTTGTTTACAGGTCCCCCTAAGTCAGAGCCAATCATTGCCCCCATGATGAATGCCAGTAAAATTTTGTTAACGTCATTTTCAATCATGGTTCGGATCCATTCAACCAAACTAGTATTGATCCACGCCAAGGGCTCAGAGAGTAAGGCGCCCATGACGATTGCTACGGACAATGTAGCAATCAAAGGTAAAATTACCAACGGCATCACCCCAGCAAACGACTCCGGTAATTTGATATGTTCTTTCGCCCACTTCACTAAGTATCCTGCTAAGAACCCAGCAATAACTGCCCCTAAAAACCCAGCATTGGTGCTAGAAGCGACTGCACCACCGATAAAGCCGGCACCTAGCGCAGCCTTATCTCCAACAGAATACGCGATAAAACCAGCCAAGACAGTATTGATCAAGCCGATTCCTGCCCACCCTACTTGTTCAATCAAATAAAGCGCATGTTTAAAGCCTTCCGTGTCAGCATAAGGATCTAAGCTTGTGATCCCCATACCAAGAGCAATCATTTTCGGAATGGCAACAACCAGTGAAGCACCAATAATCAATGGCAGTACAAAACTAATTCCACTCATCAAGTGGCCTTTTAAATCTGCTAGAACTCTTTTCATCATCCTTGCCTCTTTCCTTTAGTTTGCGTTTCTTTGTTCAACAGCAGCTACACATTTCTTCAGCACCGCTTCCGGTGCCTTGATACACGTATTGATATTTACTCGAATTTGCGGTTTTCCTTCAAACCGTTCCATCCCAACAACTTTTTGGTCAGTCGCTAAAAGCAAGAAATCCGCTTCTTTTGCTTCGGCTGCAGTGATCTCATTGACTTGCCCTAATGAGCCTTGCTGTTCGATCTTGACCTCATAGCCAAGTTTCACACCAGCTTTTTCTAAAGCTTTTGCCGCCATCGGTGTATGTGCCAATCCAGCTGGACAGGCGGAAATTCCTACTATTTTCATACAATTTTCTCTCCCATCATTTCCTTTTTGATCAATTCTGCTAAATAAGCTTTGTCTTCTGATTGTTGAATCTGCTGGATGAATGTCTCTTCAAGCAATGCGGTTGCTAGGCGACTCAACATTTGCAGATGCACCGTTCCTTCATCTTTTTTAGGAACCATCAAAGCAAACACATTTTTGACTGCTGAATCATCGAAGGTTTCCCATTCGATGGCTTGCTCTAAACGAATAAACAAAACGGTCGGTTCCAAAACGGGTTCAGCTTTTGCATGTGGAATAGCAAAGCCTTCTTGTAAGCCGGTTGAATATTGTGCTTCCCGTTCAATGAATGCCGCACATGTATCTGCTGCATTGGTAACGATCCCTGATTCATAGGCATGATGCGCAATTACGTGAAACAGTTCTTCTTTTGATGTAACAGCCACATTCAAGAGAATATTTTTTTTCTGAAAATCCATCTCATCTGCTCCTTTCCTTTATTATGAAACCATTAGCGTAATTCGTGTGGTTTATTTTCTGTACACGTTTAATTTACGGTTTCTAATTCACGATGTAAACACAACAAATTTCCAATTCAAGTGGCAATCATTAGTAAAGCGTTTTCCAAAATGATTGCCAACTCTTCTGGAAATTTTCGGTACTGGTGAAGCATTTCATTCTTATTCTTTCTATTGTATGATGAGAAAGAGCACGGAGGTGAAACAAGTGTCAAAACTTGCTTATCAACGATTAGATGATCTAATGGAAGTATTAACTAGACAAACGGCGCCGCTACCAATGAAGGAGTTAACAAAAAGCTTCTCGATTTCTGAGCGAACGGTTCGGACCGATATTGCAAATTTGAATGATTTGTTAACAAATGTGGGTGCCTCCATCAAGTTGATTCGAGGGCAAGGCTATTTGTTGTCTATTGGTTCAAAAGAACGATTTCATGACTGGTGGACTGAAAGTATGTCGACTACCGAGTCCTTTCTAACTACGAGTGAAGAACGACAAGCCTATCTACTTTTCCTTTTATTTAAGAATGAAAACCCTTTATCCTTAGATGATTTTCTTGATCGATTATTTATTAGTAAAAACACCTTTTACTCATACTTAAAAACGGCTCGAGACAATTTAGCGACCTATCAATTAAAAATAGTAAATCGTCCAAATATTGGCTTTGAAGTCTTGGGTAACGAATTCGCCAAGCGACAAGCAATCAGTGATCTTTTGATTGAAAAAGATCTCCAAGAGTATTTGGTGGGTTTTACGGAAATGGAACTTGAGTTGTTTGATACGATTGATCTGACCCGCTTGCAAGAATTGTCATTAAATCATCTGGCGCCCTTAGACTTGTTAGACTCTGACTACTATCATAAAAACATTCTTTCTCATTTTGCTTTAGCAATCAGTCGCTTTATAGCTGGCCATCAGATCAACGAATTTCCCTTGCACGTGCCCGCGCTCAAAGAAGACGCCCAGAAAGTTGTTGGTCACTTCTTAGAAGAAATCGATCATGCATTTGATATACAATTGACTGCTGGAGAAAAACAATACTTCATTTACTATCTTGCGATGAATGCACCACGTTTAGTTGAAACAGGCGATGCAAGCGATTCTTCCACGAAAACTGCGAAAGCCATTGTGGAAGAATTATTAACTGCGATCAAACAGACGTCAAACTATGCGTTAGAGACAGACAAGATGCTAATAGACGATTTGACATCTCATATTGAGGGCTTTATCAACATGAATCTAATGGATGCACGCCGTAGCAATCCATTGCTGGCAACGATCAGAAAATCTTTTCCACAGGCTTATGATTTATGTTTGACTCATTTAGAAACGGTAAGCCTGAAACACGGTTTTTATTTTTCTCCTGATGAGATCGGCTATATCGCTTTGCACATCGCAGGTGCTATGGAAAGGAGTTCCATCAGAAATCATCATAAACATCGCGTCATCCTTGTTTGCGGAACCGGTCGAGCCATGAGTCGTATTATTGAAGCAAAAATTATCAAGCACTATCAAGAAACGATCGAAGTCGTTGATCGCTTTTCTTACGTCGAGCTACAACAATGTGATCTTTCTGCCATTGATTTTGTGATCACAACCGTTCCATTAGAACAGTTCTCGGTTCCTTCTATTTACATCAACATGGCCAAGCTAGATAAAGAAATTGGCAAAATCGAACCGTTCATTGAAACGCTCAGTGAATCAAAAGATGGTATCTATTCATTGTTTCAAAAAGCATTTTTTCTTCATGAAAATCATGCAGATAAAGAAACCTTACTAAAGAAAATGGCGCAGCAACTGTACCAAAAAGATTTTGTGCCCCAAGATTTTTATGACAGTGTGAAAAAACGAGAAGCAATCAATCAGACCAATATTAACGAGTGGCTTGCTATCCCCCATCCCATGACCTTGATGGCAAAACGCTCAGCCGTTTCAGTGGCGATCATTCCTGACGGCGTTGATTGGGGAAATGGTGATTTGGTTAAATTCGTCTTTCTCTTTGCGATTCAAAAAGACGAATATGAAGATACCGAAGAAATCTATAGTCTTTTATTAGAGTTGATGGATCGTGAAGATATTCAACAAGCAATCCTGCAAAATAGTGACTATCACCACTTTTTGAGCTGTATAAAGCAATTATAAAAGGAGCTGGGGAATCCAGCTCCTTTTGTTGATATGACTAATCTTATTTGATAGCTCTTTTTCTCATTCATAGTATGCAAGATTAAGATTGTTTCTTGACCTTTAAAATTTTAAATATCATTAACAAGATGAAACCAATAATACAAAACAATCCAACGAGAACATATCGTTGATCTGCAGTTTCTCCTGTCTTAGGCAGAGCAGCACTGTCTGATTTTTTTATCCTTTTATTTTCTTTTTCTAACACTTTTGGCATCGATATATTAGTGGAGCGATCATTTATTGAAAATTTGATCGGTGTTTTATCAATTTGATAACCACTCGGTGCTTTGGTTTCAATCAACTGATACTCTCCTACTTCTAAATTACTTATCTCAACCTTTCCATCTTTGCTCGTAACTATGTTTTTTTGTACAATATTTCCTTTCGAATCTTGCAGCTCAAACTCTGCATTTGCCAGTAGTTTTCCTGTTTCGCTGTCTACTTTTTTCAGAGTTACTTTCCCAAGTTTTGGTGATACATAAGCATTCTTGAAAATAATCGATTCTTGGTACGCTGGACTTGCCACTAATTGTCCCGATTGGTCTTCCACATTTACGGTTACATGGTATTCTGTTTGGTCATAAGTGATCGTGCTATCTGTCCCTGCGACTTCTCGGATCGTATACTTGTATGTGCCTGCTTGGTCATAGTCGATCGCATCGAAGTAAATTTTTCCGTTGGCATCATTGCTCTTGGTTTGGAGCACTTCCCCTTGTTCGTCCAACAGCTGGAATCGATATTCATCTGCACTTAGTGCTTTGCCAGTTAGTTCTTTACTTGCTTCTAGAACCGCACTTCCTTTTGCGGGATTGTAGCTATTTTTAAAAACAGCACTGCCTTCATATAATGGATCGTTTGTTTGACTTCTTTGGTTTCCGTAGATTCAATCATGTTTGGCGAATAAGTGATAGTCACTTCGCGATCTTTGTCCTCTGCTGTCAAACCTGTGACTTCCTCAATGCTTGTTTTGTCTGCGTGATAGTTTTTGATTTCAGGACTTTTCACTTCATCAAACGTTGTATCATCATCTTTGGCTTGCCATTCACTAAAAGTTTTGTCACCTGTTGCTTCATTCGTTGTCACTGTCCGTGTAAAAGTCACAGTGTCCGTCTTGTCTGACGCGGCTTGTTTACCGTCCTCATAAACATAATGGATCGTTTGCTTGACCTCTTTGGTCTCCGTAGATTCGATCATGTTTGGCGAATAAGTGACAGTTACTTCAAGATCTTCTGATTCTGCAGTCAACTCATGACAGATGTAATAAGTTATCTCTCATAGTAGAATCAAAATTTTCAAACCTACTTCTAATGAAATGGAAAAAATCGTCATTAAAAGATTCTACTCCTTTTATATTCTTTCTCAGAAGTTCCGAATCTTTTAATATCTCTTCACAGTCTACAATGGATAAGCTAGAGATACTTTCATAAATAAAATAGCCCTCAGGATTATCAATGAAGCATTGGGGATAATTTTGATTATATTCAAGTATATCTGAAAGTAAGTCTTCAGTTTTTTTTTGGTAACTACGTGTAGGATTTTTTTCATCATTCTTATATTTTTGATACTCCACAGATCCTAAAAATTTTTTTGATTTAAGGGTATCTCTGTACTTATCTGGATAAAATAAGTACAAATAAATAATTGCCAATTGTTGTTCAATTTGTGTATGTCCTAGCTTCTTGTATTTTATTAATTCTTGTTTTAGGTAAAAACTAAATTGATCTAAGTCACGTAAATTTCTATTATCTTCTATAAATATTGTTGCTAAGCTTTCTTTAATTTCTAAATCAAAGATAGTACCCAATCTTTCAAAATAGTCTCCCCAAATTTTTTGAGGATGTAAAACATAAGGAAGTTCAACCCTTTGATCAATAATCTTTCTTAGATAGTCATTTTCATTATTAATTATATTCTCAAAATCACCTACAAAAACAATAGGAAGTTTATTATTTAATACATTGAAAAGCTTATATGCACTTTTTTGAGTGGGGAGCGTCAATAATTTTGTGTAAATGATTCTTCCCTACTGCAGATTGTTTCTAATTCTCAATCAGTTGGCTTAGCA
>NZ_JBLGTY010000019.1:0-62045 GCF_047470845.1 Candidatus Enterococcus avicola
TTTTTTGGACTTAACTGTTATAAAATATTTTTTTGATTTAGCTAATTTTCACTTGACTCTATATAGTTAGTCTTTCTATTGGATTCCATTGAGCAGAACGTTTCAATTTCCATAGTAGCAAATTCAGTCATTAAGACTTAGTGACCAAATTGGCTTTGCGTTGACGCAGTCGTTCTTCAGTCGGCAGAACATGCTCGTCGTAATGTTCCAATTTGTATTCTAAACGTTCAACAGCTTCCGTCATATCTGAGATTTTCTCCCGCAAAACTGCAATTTGTTCGGCTAACAGCTGCTTGCGCTCAGGAACCGTCCCTCGCCCTTCTTCAAATAAAGCCAGGTAATGACTCAGGCCATCAATCGATAGTCCAGCGTTGCGCATTTGCCTAGTAAAGGTGATCCATTTTAAGTCGTCATCATCAAATTCACGAACACCGTTTTTATTGCGTTTGACCGCCGGGATCAGCCCAATTTTTTCATAGTAACGGATGGTATCAGCTGAGACGCCGCTCAGTTCACTGACTTTTTTGATATTCACGGCTTCACTTCCTTGTTTTGTATTTTTTCCTAGATCGTTTTGTATGCTACGAGCCAGAAGCCCTTTTGTTACTCATTATTCCGCTCCTACCACTGCATGAGGCAAGTAAGGCTCTTCCAAATACGCAATCTCTTCGGCAGTCAGCTTTAGATCAAGGGCAGGTAATGCATCTAATAAATGGCTTTCTTTTGTTGCGCCGATAATTGGTGCGACCACTTGTTCTTTTTGTAATAACCATGCCAAGGCGATTTGCGCACGTTTGCTTTGGTGTTTGTCAGCGATCTGTGCGACCCGCACCACGATCTCTCGGTCTTGTTCCATCGTTTTGTCGTACTTTTGATTGGCGGTTTTATCCGTTAAGTACCGTTTGGTCTCTGCACCCCAATCTCTTGTTAACCGTCCGGCAGCCAATGGGCTATATGGCGTCACGGCAATTTTTTGATCGGCACACAAGGGCATCATTTCTCGCTCTTCTTCTCGATAAAGCAAGTTCAAGTGATTTTGCATCGAAACAAATTTGGTCCAGCCATTTTTTTCAGCGACTGCTTGTGCTTTGGCAAATTGCCAAGCGTACATCGCAGATGCGCCGATATAGCGTACTTTTCCAGAAACTACCAAATCATGTAATGCCTTCATGGTTTCTTCAATTGGCGTATGGTAATCCCAACGATGGATGATATACAAATCAATGTAGTCCATTTGCAGGCGTTTTAAGCTTTGTTCGACTTGATAAAAAATCGCTTTTCGGGACAAGCCTCCACTGTTAGGTCGCTGTTTCATTTTAGAATATAGTTTTGTGGCAACCACGATCTCATCTCGTGGCGCAAAATCATTCAATGCTC
The DNA here is from genome assembly GCF_047470845.1 of Candidatus Enterococcus avicola. Taxonomy (NCBI): domain Bacteria; kingdom Bacillati; phylum Bacillota; class Bacilli; order Lactobacillales; family Enterococcaceae; genus Enterococcus; species Candidatus Enterococcus avicola. The sequence continues at coordinate 1,378 of NZ_JBLGTY010000019.1, forward strand.
GACCGACGATTTCTTCGCTCGCTCCATAAGAATAGACATTTGCCGTATCAAAAAAGTTGATACCCAGATCCAAGGCTTTTTTGATGACTTCACGACTGTCGTCTTCTTCTAACACCCACTCATGAAACCCGCTGTTGGGATCGCCAAATCCCATTGTCCCTAAACACAAAGGTGACACATCAAGTCCTGTATTGCCAAATTTTACATAGTCCATTTGTACGTCCTCCTGTTTTTTTAAGTTACACTAAGCATACAGGTTGAAGTGCACTCTAAGTCAAGCGAATCTATAAACTTTTTTTTATTTTACTGTCAATTGACTCAAAAGGACATGCTTTTTTTCGTGCGTTTCATTTCAAATCAGCTTTTGGTACACTAAAGATAAGTATTGATACGCTATCTAGCCGAGAAAAAGGAGCGAAAGATTTTGACTTGTATTTTTTGTACTGCCTCAAAACATGCGATCATTGAAAACGAACGCTTTTATGCGATCCTTGATAAGTACCCCGTCACCCCTGGACACTTGCTATTGATCCCCAAAGAACATCGAAGGGATTATTTTGTCCTCACCCAAGAGGAATTACAAGACTTGCAGGCTTTATTGCATGAAGGCAAAGCCTATTTATTGGAAACTTATCGACCAGACGGCTTCAACATCGGCTTCAATTGCGGGGAAGCTGCCGGACAGACGGTCTTTCATTGCCATTGTCATTTGATCCCACGCTACCAAGGCGACGTGGAGGAACCAAAAGGCGGCGTTCGAGGCGTGATTCCTGACAAGCAAGCCTACTAAATACAAACAAGCCGTTTCTTCCATCAAAGGGAAACGGCTTGTTTGTGTTTGTTAAAAATGAGGACGCTTAGGAATTGATCGCTGAATGATTCATCAACCGATTGATATGAACGCCTAGATAGACGATTTCATTGACAGGGATCTTCGTTTGATATTCTTTATCGATATAAGCTTTGACTTTTGTCGCGATCTCCATAGCATTTGGATAAAGAGCCCACATTTGACGGTATAGTCCTTCGTCTTCTTCTTGCAGCAGACCATCCAAAAAGAACCGGTCAACGAAGAAACGCACGTGGGTGATAAAGCGATTGTAATGGATCGAATTGGTGTTGACTTCTTGCTGGATCGAGTAGCGTACCATATTGACGATCACCCCGATCAATTTGGCTTTTTTCAACCCATCTTGATTTTCCTCGGTGTTCGACTGGGCATTGATCAAATGAAACGCGATATTGGAGGCTTCTTCTTCTGGCAGATCAATTTGATACTTCTCTTTCAACAAGCGTAGTGCCTGTTCGGCGGCTCGAAATTCCTCCGTATAGTAATTCTTGATTTCCCAATAGAGCCGATTCGTCACACTCAAGCCTTTTTGCTGACGTTCCACAGCAAAGTGCAAGTGATCCGATAAGGTAAGGTAAATCGTTGAATTTAGCGGATACGGCAGCATTTTTTGCGCCAGCTGAACGATTTCTTTGGTCATTTCAAAATAGTACAACGGAATCTCATCCACTAAATCGGCAAACTGACCCGATTTTTTTTCATCGATTGGCAGAAAAACTTGATCGATCTGGGTATCGGCTATGCTGTCGCCGACTTTCTTTCCATAGCCGATCCCCTTCCCAAGTGCAATCATTTCCTGGCCTTCCTTATCAACAAGTACGACACTTGAATTTAAGACTTTCTTGATGTAAATCATGCACTCTCGCTCCTCACTGATTATTCTGCCAAACTTGCGCCATTGGTAGCGATCACTTCTTTGTACCAATCGAAGGAATCTTTTTTCAAACGGTCATAACTCCCGTTTCCTTCATCATCGGCATCCACATAAATGAAGCCGTAGCGTTTCGTCACTTGTGACGTACCAGCACTGACCAGATCGATCGGTGCCCAAGAAGTATAACCAATCAAATCGACCCCTTCATCGATGGCTTCCTTCATTTGTTTGAAGTGTGCCTTGAAATAATCGACCCGATACGGATCATGCACTTGGCCGTCTTCAAGGACATCCACGGCGCCCATACCATTTTCAACGATCATTAATGGCACTTGATACCGATCATACAATGAAAGCAAGGAGATTTTCAAGCCTTTAGGATCGATCTGCCAGCCCCATTCAGTTGATGGCAGCTTGGGATTTTTTACCCCTAAAACCGTATTGCCCGGTGTCCGTTCGGCATTTGGATCACCTGATTCGGCCATAGACATATAATAACTAAAGGAAAGAAAATCAACGGTGTGATCTTTTAAGATTTGGCGGTCTTCTGGTGCCATTTCAATCTTGATGCCGCGTTTTTCCAGATCTTTTTCAATCATTCGCGGATAAGCACCTTTGACTTGAACATCCGCATAAAAATCATTTTCCAAGTTTTTCTTTAAGGTCAATTCAACATCCAATGGGTCACAAGTCAATGGATACGTCATCAACTTCGTGATCATACAGCCGACTTTGTTGTCGGGATTTATTTCATGAGCGATTTTTGTCACTAATGAGCTGGCCACAAATTGGTGATGGAGGGCTTGATACACGTCTTGCTCTTCCTTGCCTGCTTCTGATTGTTCTGGAATGATTCCTGCTGTTGTAAAGGGATGACGATGGATACTGTCGATTTCGTTAAATGTCAGCCAATACTCCACATACTCCCCAAATTCTTCAAAACAGACGGTTGCAAAGCGGACAAAGTCATCGATCACTTTGCGTTCCACCCAGCCATTGTACTTCAAGCTCAGCGCTAGCGGCATTTCATAGTGAGACAACGTTACGATCGGTTTGATTCCCAAACGCTGCATTTCTTGGAAGACATTGCGGTAAAAAGCGATCCCTTCTGGATTGGGTGTCGTTTCTTCCCCAGTTGGGAACAAGCGGGTCCATGCAATCGATAAACGCAATACTTTAAAACCTATCTCCGCAAATAAAGCCAAATCTTCTGGATAGCGATGATAGAAGTCGATCCCTCGGCGTTTTGGATAGATGGTATCCGTTGAATCCGCCATTGCTTCTTTGACGGCTTCAACAGTCACACTCATATGTGCTGCAAAGTTTTTCACGTCGACATGCGGTTTGTAAGTAGCCACATCCGCCACCGACAAGCCTTTGCCGTCAAGATTCCATCCTCCTTCTACTTGATTTGCGGCGATAGCGCCACCCCATAAGAAGTCCTTTGGAAAAGTTGTTTCAGTCATTTTTTCAATCCCCTTTTACATTGTTTTTGTTGCATTGCTCATTGGTTTAGACGATCGGTGCAATCGATAGAACGCCTTGTTCGTTGCGCTCATCGGTTGATTCGATCGGTTTGACAGTAAAGTTTTCTTGATTGGTGACCACACAGATCACGATTGGATCAAACCCAGCTGCTTTGATGGCATCTAGATCAAATTGGATCAGTGGTTGCCCTTGTTTCACTTGATCCCCCGCTTTCACGTAAGGGGTAAAGTGTTTGCCTTCTAATTGGACGGTATCCAAGCCGATATGAAAGAGCAATTCTGCGCCATTACGGGTTTTTAAACCGATCGCATGGTTGGTTTCAAACAACATCGTGATCTCGCCATCTTCTGGTGCGATCAATTCGCCAGACGTCGGGATGATCCCGAACCCTTCTCCGATCATACCGCTTGAAAAGACTTCATCGTTGACTTCAGATAAAGCTACCACTTGCCCATCTACTGGTTTGCTCAATACTTCGGCTTTGGGATCGGCAACCGTCGTCTTATTTTCTACCACTTTGTCCTTGAATAAGAAAAGGACAAGGACAAAGGAAACAGCAAAGGATACCCCTAACGTGACCAATGCCCACACAAGATTCATCGGGTTGGCTTCATCCACGAACATAGTGATACTTGCTAGACCAGGGCCAACTAATGCGAAGGCCTTGATGGCAAACAAACCAGCCACCGCTCCACCAACTAGGCTGGAAGCCATCACGCCGTAAAGGACTCGTTTATGCAGGATCGTCACCCCATACAAAGCAGGCTCGGTGATGCCAAAAAGGGCGGAGATGCCTGCAGAAACAGCGGTTGAACGAAGTTTTTGGTCTTTGGTCCGAACACTAACCGCAAAACAAGCACCAGCTTCTGCAATGTTATGTGCCAATGAGGCAGGCAAGTATAACAGCTCTGCCCCCATCTCACTCATGGACGAAACAGCATAGGGAATCATGGCTTTGTGCATACCAGTAACCACCATCAATGGTAAAACAGCAGCTAAGATCCCTGTTGCTACCCAACCTAAATGGGCATACAGCCAAATGATCGCTGCTGAAAAAATCGTTCCGACTTCAAAGCCTAATGGGCCTAAAATCAATAAAGCAACTGGAACCGTAATAACTAAGCTCATCATTGGAACAAAGAAGATACGGATCGGTTTTGGTGAAATTCGGGTAAAAAGCTTTTCAATTTGAGCGTAAAATAAAACCGTTAAAATTGCTGGAAATACTTGTGACGCATAGGCGATATTTTGTAAACCGAAGCCCATGAACGCTGCGCCATCTGTCAATAGTGTCGTTAGTTCAGGCAAAATCAAGGCACCGACAGCGGAAACCGCCACCAATTGGTTGACCTTTAATTTATTTGCCGTGGTGATCGCCACTAAAATCGGTAAGAAATACAATGGTGCGCCACCGATCAGATTCAAAATTTGATACGTCTGGCTCGTATTGTCCATCAATCCAGTGACAGAAGCAAGTAACAGTAAGGATTTCAAGACGCCCCCTCCAGCGACTGCTGGAATCAACGGTTGAAAAATCGAGATAATAAAATCAAGCAGGACCGCACCCCACGATTGTTTTTGTTTGCCTTCACTTCCTCCATCCGCTGTTAGCTCATGACCTAACACGTTCATCACCTCATCATACACTTCGACGACATCATTGCCGATGATGACTTGGCATTGGACATTTTGTCGCACCCCAATCACGCCATCGACTTTTTCCAAGGCATCTTTTTGTACGAGGCTATTGTCTTTTAAGGTAAAGCGCAAGCGTGTGGAGCAATGTTCCAAATGTGCGATATTTTCTTTTCCGCCAATCAACTCAACGATGGCAGTTGCCGTTTCTTTTACATTCATAATTTTCTTCTCCTTTAATTAGTTTTCCTTTGTTGGCCAAACAAAGAAAAAAGCAGGCAGCACCTACAAAAACATTCAACGGAATCCAACGATCCCTTCCATGTTTTTTATAGGTCCTGCCTGCATTACCAGTCACATGCCTGTTTTATTACTTGCATAATACCATACTTTATTTGAAAACGCAACCACTGTTTTAAAAAAATTTTCCTCAAGTCTTTTTCTGAATCTGGAAGTTTGCTACACTTAGTGGATAATCAGTTGTTCCGTCTTCCTTTGCTTGCACCAGAAGCAAGAAGAACATCGCTGGCTAAACGTATCACAAGAAAGGATGAATCGGATGACTCCATTGAATCACTCACTGCATGTTGCCGTCCCAACAGCATTTGATCATGCAGAAAGACTTGACACGAAAAGGACGATCGCTCATATCTTGCAACTGCAAAAGCAAGGGATCAAATCGGTTTTGGTGTGCGGCTCCACCGGTGAACAGCACTCATTGACCTTAACAGAAAAAAAACAGCTTCTACATGACTTAGCGCAAGAAACCAGCTGGGCAGCCGATTTCGAAGTCCTCTTCGGTTTAGCTGGCATCGTATTTCATGAAACGCTCGCGTTGGCAGAAGCAATCAGCAAAAATCCCCGAATCGATGGTGTGGTTTTAGGCTTTCCCCCTTATCTTTGCCTGACGCAAAAGGAAGCCGTCCTCTATGCTCAGGGATTGATCCATACTTGCGAAAAACCAGTTATTTTATACAACAATCCCCGCCGCACGGGCTTTGATTTATCTGCAGAAAGTCTCTTGACCCTGATCGCTAACCCTCGGGTGATCGGCTTAAAAGAAGCTGGCAGTAAGGAGCGAGTGCCTCAACTAAAAACAAAGACGGCTGCCGATTTTCGCTTTTATGCTGGTGGTGAAGCGGACTTGGCGGAAAAGGTCGCATTAGGGTTTAACGGTCTGTCATCAATGGCAGGCAACCTTTGTCCCAAGGAGATCCAGGTGATTTGGCAAGGCTTATTGAAAGGTGATGCAACGATTTCTCCGTCGAATGAATGGCAGAAAATGGAACAAGCAGCTGCTGGCGATCCAACAGATACCATCAGTTACCTTCCGTGGCTCAAGCAGCAAATCACCATTGATGGACAGCCCTTTGGCTTTTGTCGTCAGCCGCTAGGTCTAGAAACAATTGATCGGTTTGGCACTGGCTCAATTCCCCCTCATCTAGCACAAGAAAGGCAGGAGAACCAGACAAATGAAGATTGATGCACCGATTGATCCACAACTAAAGCACTATATTGAAAGCTCCATCATCCCGCAATACAACCAATTGGATAGCAGTCACTCCCCAGCGCACGTCCACCAAGTGATCCAAAATAGTTTTGAAATTGCTGAAACATTGCCCGTTGACCTGAATATCGTCTATACGGTAGCTGCCTACCATGATATCGGCTTGCTCTATGGCCGCAAAAACCACGAAAGCAATTCCCGCAAGATCGTTGAACAAGATGCTGTGTTGCCACGCTTTTTCTCTCCTCCAGTCATTTCAATGATCGGCGAAGCTGTAGAAGATCATCGCGCCTCGCTGCCCTATGAGCCTCGCTCGCTTTATGGCAAAATTATTTCCGAAGCCGATCGCGACTTAGATTTTGAGCGAATCCTCAAGCGAACCTTGCTTTTTGCTTATGAGAAAAAGCAGCTGACAGATTTAGAACAATTGCATCATGAAGCGTATCAGTACATTTCAAAGAAATACGGTCCTCAAAGTGAGCTGAAGGTTTGGTTGGATTATCGCAAAAACCAAGATGGTTTGGCGATCATCTATCAAAAATTAGCACAACCTGAAAGCTTCCGTCACTCCTTTGAAAAAATCGTGCCGTTAGTTATCGCTACAAGAAAAGAAACTGACGATTGACACTTTGATCCAGCACCAGACTTCAAATAGGAACCCTCTGATTCAGCGCCGCAGTTGTGTCTGCACTGAATCAGAGGGCTTTTACTGTTATTCTAAACGTTCTTTCTCCACTAAAATCCCCCGCCCCTTCGCTGCTCCTACGCTCCTATTCAAATCAAAGGGCAGCAAGTGGTTTTCTTCAATCAACAGACGCCCCTTCTAAATAACCTTCCTTTTTTCACCGAATTTACTCTTTGTAAGCAAGATAGTTTGCTGAAAATAAAAAAAATGGTATTTTTATTTTATCAAGTGATAAAATATTAGGAGGAATCGTTATGTTTTTGGCAATCAATGAAATACGCCATTCCAAATTGCGTTACGCCCTAGTCACAGGGGTCATGTTTTTAATCGCCTATTTGGTCTTTTTTTTAACTGGGTTAGCTTATGGGTTGGCTCAAGATAATCGGATGGCGGTCGACAAATGGGAGGCAGATCAAATTTTGTTGACCGAAGAAGCAAATGATAATTTAAACATGTCGATGCTTCCTCGCAGTCTTTATGATGAAGTCGATGCACCAGAAAAAGCAGTTTTGGCGCAAACCGCTGGAGTTGTGACCAAAGAAGACAACGGTGAAAAAGTCGATGTCACCTTTTTCGGCATTGATCCAGATCAATTTTTAGCACCCAATATTACCGATGGCGAGATGTTTGCTTCAGATGATGAAGCGGTCGCCGACAGCAGTATTGAGGAAGAATACGGGATTTCCATTGGTGACACCATCAAATTAGCAGGCAGTGACAAAAAATTGAAAATCGTCGGTTTTACAGATAACGCCCGCTTCAGTGTCGCTCCGGTCCTCTACACCTCGATCGGTGCCTATCAAGAAATTCGTTTTGAAAAAGAAGATAATTCAGAAAATGCCCGTATCAACGCGATCGTGACTCGTGGCAAAATCAAAGAAGTGCCAGATGATCTAGTCGCTACGGATATCAGCAAATTTATTAATGAATTGCCTGGTTACAACGCACAAGTACTGACCTTTGGCTTTATGATCGGGTTCTTGATCGTGATTGCTGCCATCGTTATCGGTATTTTTATCTATGTGCTAACGATGCAAAAATCAGAAATTTTCGGTGTCATGAAAGCCCAAGGGATCTCTAGCCGCTACATTGCTTTTTCGGTGATCGCCCAAACGTTCTTATTGGCAACCTCGGGTGTTTTAATCGGTGGTTTGGCAACGATCGGTACCGCCCTCGTGTTACCTGCGGCAGTGCCATTCCAAATCAATCTATTATTCTTTGCTAGTATCAGTATCATGATGATTCTGATCGCGATGCTAGGTGCTTTCTTCTCGGTGCGAACGATTGTAAAAATCGACCCATTGAAAGCAATCGGATAGGAGGAAAAAACATGAGTGCCATTGAATTCAAACAAGTCAAAAAAACATTTAAAGATGGGGACGCGACAATCGAAGCCTTGAAAGAAACCAACTTTTCAGTAGAAAAAGGCGAATTTGTCGCCATCATCGGTCCTTCCGGCTCTGGGAAAAGTACCTTTCTGACGATTGCCGGTGGTCTACAAGCCCCCTCTGAAGGCGAAGTGTTTATCAATGACGAACCCTTCAGTAATCAAAAAGAAAAGCAACGGGCAAAAACTCGTTTCAAAAAGATCGGCTTTATTTTACAAGCTTCCAACCTTGTCCCTTTTTTGACGGTCAAAAAGCAACTCCAATTGGTGGATAAGGTCAGCAAAGAACCCCAAGAGCAATCAGCTACTGAATTGTTTGAACAACTAGGGATTGAAAAGCTGCAGAACAAATACCCCGATGAACTATCTGGTGGAGAAAGACAGCGTGTGGCTATTGCCCGAGCGCTCTATCATGATCCCACCATCATTTTGGCAGATGAACCAACGGCGAGTCTTGATTCAAAAAAAGCCGTCGAAGTCGTCAAAATCTTAGCGAAAGAAACCAAAGAAAAACAAAAAGCCACCATTATGGTGACCCATGATACCCGTTTGACAGATTATTGTGATCGGGTCCTCGTCATGAAGGATGGCGTTTTAGAAGAAAAAGAACACACGAAAAAAGAAGCCGAATCAGATGATTCGCAGAAGGAGCAAGCATGAAAAAAATTATTGTTGTCGGTGCGGGCGTGTCAGGATTAGCTGCTGCTGTCCGTTTGCAAAAACTTGGCTATGACGTCACCCTCTACGAAAAAGAAGGTCAACCTGGGGGCAAAATGAATCAGATCAAGGAAAACGGCTTTACCTTTGATGTGGGCCCCACCATCGTGATGATGCCTGAAATTTATCGTGAAGTGTTTGAATTTGCTGGCGTTGATCCGAATGACTATATTCCTATGGAGAAAGTCGATCCGATGCTGCAGCTGTATTTTGCCCAAGACGAACCGCTGACCTTCTCAAATGACTTAGTAGAATTGACCAAAACGCTAGAAGCGATCTCAGAAGAAGATGCTCAAGGCTATTTTGCCTTTTTAGCAGATATTTACAAACGCTATGTGATCGCCAAAGAGTCCTTCATCACCAAGTCGTTTCGGACATGGCGAGATTTTTACAATCCCAAATCATTATGGGCAGGGTTAAAGCTGCGAACGTTTAGTGACGCCTACTCTTCCATTTCTAAATTTGTCAAAGATGATCGCCTGCGTAAATCATTGGCGTTTCAAACCTTGTATATCGGTGTCTCCCCTTACCAAGGGCCGTCCCTTTATACGATCATCCCTATGATCGAGTTGATGTATGGGGTCTATTTCATCAAAGGCGGCATGTATACGTTAGCCACTGGTATGGCACGTTTGTTCCAAGAATTAGGCGGTACGATCCATTACAATACGCCGATCGATGAATTATTGATCGAAAACAAGCAAACCAAAGGCGTTCGTGTCAATGGAGAAACGATCACCGCAGATGCCGTGATTTGTGCGGCTGATTTTCCTTATGCCATGGAAAGCTTGATTCCTGATGAATCAAAACGCGGCAAATACACCAATCAAAAAATCGCTTCGATGGATTATTCTTGTTCTTGTTTCTTGCTTTATTTAGGTCTGGACAAAAAATATGAGGATAGCGCACTCCACAGCATTTATTTTGCCAATGATTTCAAACGCAATGTAGACGATCTTTTCGAGGCTGGCAAACTGCCAGAAGATCCTTCCTTCTACTTGTATCGTCCAACCCTGAAAGATGCTTCCTTAGCACCTGATGGTCAAGAAGGTCTTTATGTTTTAGTCCCAGTGCCTGAATTATCTAAATTTGATCAATGGACGGATGAAACGATCCAAAGCTACCGCCAGCAGATCATTGGATTATTAAAAGAAAAAACGATCTTTACGGATATTGATGAACACATCGTGTATGAAAAAATGTATACGCCAGATACGTTCAATGATCGGTTCAATGCTTACAACGGTGCGACGTTTGGCTTGAAACCGACCTTGGCACAAAGCAACTACTATCGTCCCCATAATAAATTTGATTATGCAGAAGGCCTATACTTCTGCGGCAGCAGTACGCATCCGGGAGCGGGTGTGCCAATCGTGATGCAAAGTGCCAAGTTAGCTGTGGAGGAGTTGTTAAAAGATGACCGTTAAATCATTAAGCGTCTTTGATGAATACGACAACGATTTTTTATACTGTGAGGCCATCATAAAAAAGCATTCGAAAAATTTTCATACCGCCTTTTCTCAATTGCCAAAAGACAAAGCCCGCGCCGTCTATGCCGTCTACGCCTTTTGCCGACGTGCCGATGATGCCGTCGATGAAAAGCAAGACCCATTGTTGATCGAAGCCATGAAAAAACGCTTGGAAGAAATGCAAAAACAAGTATCAGACGATGCAATCGACTTGCCGCAAGCCATCCAGGAAGAAGATCCTGATGAAGCCATTTGGCGGGCATTGACCCTTTCTTTCCAACAGTTTGATCTGCAATTTCAACCCTTTTTCGACCTATTGGTGGGGCAAAAACAAGACCTTGACTTCCAGCAGCCCACCTCTGAAAAAGAGCTTTCTGACTATAGTTACTACGTAGCTGGCAGTGTAGGTCTGATGCTCTTGCCGATTCTCTCGCAAGCAGCCGCTGCGATTCAAGAGCCCGCCATCAAATTGGGTGAAGCGATGCAGCGCACCAATATTTTACGTGATATTGGCGAGGATCTGCGGATGGGCCGCATCTATTTGCCGCAAACGGTCTTGGCGCAATACAACCTTTCGCGAGAGGCTTTAGCCGCTGGCAATCAAAATCCACAGTTTATCGAGATGTGGGAACACGAGGCGCAACTGGCAGAGACGCTTTATCAAGAATCTTTTGTCATGATGCCGCAAATCGATGAAGATTGCCGTGAAGCTCTATTAGCAGCTGCTTTGATCTATCGGGAAATCTTGACTGTGATTCGCAAAAACAACTATCAAGTATTTGCTGAAAAAACAGCGGTACCGAAACAACGGAAAATCCAACTTTTGTTTACCGCGAAAAAAATGCTTCGTCAGGAACGTTGGGAGGGCTAACTTTGAACTTGCGAGAAAAAATATTACGAGTGGCAGAGAACCTGTTTATGCAGCAGGGGTATCAAGCAACTTCTACTAGACAGATCGCAGAAGCCGTCGGCATCACGCAACCCAATCTTTATTATCACTTCAAAGGCAAAGAAGCCATCTATTATGAAGTGATGGTTTCTTTGGCACAAGAGGTTTCTGGAAAGCTAAATCAGACCGTTGAAGATACTTCCTTGACGATCTCTGAAAAAATCTTGAACATGTTTCTTTTTTTAAGAAGTCGGCATCGGATCAATTTTTATATGATGATGCACGACATTCAGCATACCGTTTCTGAGGACACTTCTAAAAAACTGTACTTGCTTTGGCGGAAAAATTATAAAGAACCGTTTCTTGACTTGTTTCGTCGCAGTGATTCCAATCTCCGTTCGGATGTCGACCCAGAATTTGTCACCAGTCAATTGTTAGTACTGATGGCGGCTCATTTGGACTCACCAGAAAAAGAAGACAAGATGCCAGAAGCGATCGATTTGTTTTTATTCGGTGCACTAGGCAATGGGCCAATTGCGAAATAGCTGGAACGTTGGCTTTTGTCCCGAGAATAATCATTCGACGAATTTCTGACAATCGCGTACACTGATCCAGTAAACAGAAACTTAAAAGGATGGATGTACATGTCAAAAAATCGAATCGAAGCCTTTACCGATGCGGTCATTGCGATCGTAATGACCTTATTAGTATTGGAATTGCACCAGCCCGAAGGCGATACCTTTGCTTCTTTTTTAGGAGTGGAACAGCAATTTATTATTTATTTGATCAGCTTTGTGATGTTAGCGATCTACTGGAACAATCACCATCATCTGTTTCAAGTAGTGTCTAAAATCGACGGTTGGACCTTGTGGGCGAATCATTTGTTGATCCTGGCACTGACCCTCTTTCCTTTTGTAACGTCATGGGTCAGTCGTTATCCAGTCGCTCTTGCCCCTCAGCTGCTATACGGGGCTGTCATTTTATTGACGGATTTCAGCTATTTCCTTGTAGGAAAGTCCTTGGTGCGTGCCAACCCTGATAATCAAGCCATCGTAGAACTGTTTCGCGGATACAAGAAACTCTACTTTACGTTGTTTATCAACGTGCTGGCATTGCTCCTCGGCTGGCTGATCCATCCCCTATTCATCATCACACTGGATAGTCTCGTGCTATTGTTGTGGGTGATCCCTGAGAAAAAAGTAGAAGCCTTTTTAAAACAATAAAAACACTTGCGTCCTTCTCCTAAAAGCGGTGAATGATTGCGCAAAAGCAGCCGATTGGTGTACTTTTGCGCAGTCATCCATCAAGAGAAGGACGCAAGTGTTTTTTCTAGCGAATCAAGTCTTTCCCAGGTGCCTGTAAGACTTGTTCCACTTGTTCTTTGGTGGTTAAGGGGACATCTCCCAGCATCGTATGAGCCAATACTGCATTCGTGATAGCAAAATCAGCGGTGCGTTGGAGTGACCATTTTTCGGCGTAGCCTAATAATACGCCAGCAGCATAGGCATCCCCTGCCCCGATCCGATCCAATACTTGCAGCAGCTGCGGTGCCGTTTCATAGGCATCTTGTGCCGTAATGATCCTTCCGCTGATAAACTGCTTGTCTTCCACGGCTAGACGCCGTGTCCCGCAGAACCATTCGAGTTGATACTGGTCAATAAAGGATTGGATCAACGCAAGCTCTGCGCCTTCTGTTTCCTCTAAGGGATAAGCCAATAGCTCCTCCAAGTTACGGACAGAGCCGAAAACTAGGTCACAATAGGGTAGGATCGTTTCATACCGTTGTTTCAGTACCTCCCGATTTAATTCTTCATTCAAGCTTGGACGGAAGTTGAAATCAAAGCAGACGCGAATCTGCTTGGCATGGGCCTGTTTCGCCAAAGCCAAAGCTGTTTGCCAGGTTTTCTCAGTCAAACTAAGAGAGATCCCGCAAATATGAATGAGATCGACCGTTTCTAAAAATCCATCGATAGCATATTCTTCTGGACCAGAAACGCCAAAGGAACTATGATGGCGATTTTGATACGTCACATAGGTCGGACGAGCGCCGTAGCCGATCTCGGCGAAATAACTGCCGATATGACTGTATTTTTTGCCAACAAATGCCGTCTGGATTCCATAGGAACGCAAGCTGGCTTTTGCCGTATCTCCTAATCGGTTGGCTGGCACCTGTGTCAGCATCGACGTCGTCAAGCCGAAATGCGCCAAATTACCTAACAGATTGACCCCTGTTCCCGTAAAATCCATTCGCAAAGAGTGAGTCTGTTCCAATGTTCGATATTCTGGTGGCGTCAACCGCATCATTACCTCACCGTAAGCACCGATCCGCATCATTGATCCCCCCTATTTGGCTGCTGCCAACACCTTTTTCGTCATTTCTGCTAATGTCTGTACATCTCCAGGGCGTGTGTCCCCTGTTTCTCCATCGATGATCGAGCTGTAAATATGCGGAATGATTTTTTTCACGCCTGCATCAACAGCGATCTGCAAGATTTCTTCGAAGTTTTCTAAATCGATACCGCCGGTCGGTTCCAAATAAAAATCATTCGCAGCACAAGCCTCGGCTACCGCTTGATATTCTGCTTTATGAGCCAACCCTTTCATTGGAAAATACTTGATAGAACTAGCGCCCATGTCTTTTAATAAAGCGATCGCTGTTTCGACTGGGACTTCTGCAGCTGGAGTTTGTGAACTCAATGGACCAGTCGCAATATTGACATAGCCGACTTTTCCCGTTGGTGAAACCAGGGCATTGACGATCGTTTCAGATTGTCCTAGCAAAGCTCGTGAGGTCCCCGCTCCCGTGAACACTTGGTTAACATGCTGTGGTTGAAGAACAGCGGAAATTCGGGAGACCATTTCACTTTGATTGGGGTCGCCAGCACCAAGCCCTACAGAAAGGGCATTATTTGTTGCCGCTTGGTAGTTCTTCATGTCAGCGATAGCCGCCTCGTCACTATCATAGTTTTTTGATAAAACACCTAGGACGATGTTGCCCTCTGCTGCTTCGTAACAAGCTTTCGCATTGTCGATGGAGTTTGCTAACACATTTAGACAGACACGGTCAGCGAAATAATTGGGTGAAGTTTTCATTTTTTGGTTGCTCCTAACATAATTTCTTGTAAGCGATCAGTAATCACTGCCATTTCTTGTTCATTGACTGCTCGGATATCAAATTCAATAATGCCGTTATTGGCTTGGTATTCACGGGTATAAATCGCTGGTTCTCCCGCTTTTAGCGCGTCAATCACTGCTTTGGCACTTGGTTCTTTCACTTTGACACTCGCTCGATAAATGTCTCTGCCGGCGCTGTCTTGAACGATTTTTGCTTCGAAACCAGTGATTTGATTGATTGCCGCAATAAATGGTTGTAGGCGCTCTTGCATCGAAGCGCCAGATTCTGTTCCCTCCGCTAGATAATCCGTCACGGCTTGAGTAAATCCGAGAATATTGTCTTTACCGATTTTCATTGCTCGACCAATACCTTTGGATTGCAGGCGCACCCAAGAGACATAGGGCTGCTTGCCGATCACTAAGCCAGCACTTGGTCCTGACAGTGCTTTCGCACCTGAATAGATCACTAAATCAGCACCAGCTTGGGTATAGGCAAACAAATCTTCCTCAGCAGCCGCATCAACGATCAATGGAAGATCGTGTGCCTTGGCAACTTGGGCCGTTTCTGCTACCGTCAGCATACTTTTTTGAACGGTGTGATGACTCTTTATGTAGAGGATTCCCGCCGTTTCGGGCGTAATCATCTGTTCAATGTGCTCGGGTGTGCACATATTGGCATAGCCTGCTTCTACGACTTTCCCGCCGCCTTGCGCTACCATCACTTCCACCGGTGTGCCATAATCTACGTTGTGGCCTTTGGGCAAAATGATCTCCCGCTTGCTGATTTTCTCACTGTATGGGTGGTACAAATGATAGCTGTCTCCTTGACCGATGAGTGCCGCCACTGATTGGGCGATTCCCGCTGAAGCGGAAGAAACGATCTGCGCATCTTCCGTTTTCAACAATTTTGCTAAATAGGCACCGGTTTTTTCTGCTAGATCTGCCATTTCAAAGAAATGCTCCCCGCCATAGCGCTGGGCTGCAAGCACACTTTCGCTGACTTTCGAGACACCAAGAATCGTCATTTTGCCAGAAGCATTGATGACTTCTTTCAAGCCTAATTCTTCAATATTCAGTGTCAAAAAGTTTCCCTCCTATCACCGCTTTTTGCGGCACGATCTGTTGTGTCGTGATTCGGCGATTGCCGTTAGAATCCGTCAATTCCTTTTCGCCCGCTTCAAAGCGGAAAATCGTAAAATCAGCATCATATCCCAATGCGATCTCGCCTTTGTTTTGTAAATGAAATTGCTTCGCAGGGGCACTGGTCACCTTTTCGATGATCTCACGCCAATCATACCCTACGACCGCTAATTTTTCCATAGTCGTCGCTAAATCAAAGACTGGTCCATTGGTACGATTGCGAATGTAGATATCCGTACTAATGGAAGAAGCCTTCAGCTGATTGGCAAAGGCCGTCTCCGCCACATCAAAATTGAAACTGTCTGTCCCATGACCAATATCGAAGACCAAGCCTTTTTCATAGGCAGCAAAGACGAAAGGCTTGATGGTTTGGTTCGTCTGATCCAAAATCCCATTGGCTTTGCCGTTAAAGCAATGGGTCACCACATCGCCTACTTCCAATTCAGCGAGAATCTCTGCTAAATTCGGTGGTGCTGAGCCGATGTGAACCATCAGAGGCAGCGGTTGATTTTCAGCCTGGATCGCTTTCGCTAATTTCAACGGTGTGATGCCATTTTCGCCGATCACCGTTTTGCTCATTCGGGCTTTGATTCCGACGATAAAGTCAGGAAACTTCTGCAGCGCTTCTTTGACCAATTCTTTTTTGACTTTTGACAGATCCGCAAGTTCATCCTGCTCTACGATCCCCCATTTGGAAATATTGACTAAAGCAAAGACATTGGTTTTGGCTTCTTTGGCTAAATCATAAAACCGATGGATATTTTCGGCGCCAGTCGTCCCCGCATCGATAACGGTCGTGACGCCTTGTTTGACACCGATCTCGTCTGGATAATCATAATAGAGCGTCATTTCCTCGAAACAATGGACATGGTCATCGATCCAACCAGCTGACAAGAACTCCCCTTCTGCTAAGGTCAGCTCTTGTTTCGCCTGCTCCTGCAATGTGGGTGCCAGAGCAGTGATTTTGCCGTCTTGAATCCCAATATCAAATACTTCTTCATCGATTGTGCGAGCTTGACGAATAATCAAATCAAACATCTTGCTACACCTTCCTCTCTGTGAAAGTGAATTTCGACCAAGGATGGATAAATGGCAGCAAAACTAACTCTTGTTCGACGATTGAACCAATTTTATTTTTTCGTGGATCTGAGTGAGGCTCCAGCACTACTTGCAGCTCGTTTTTGTACTTGCCAAAACGATCATTGCCGATCACAACATCCCCTCGTTGAAAGACTCCTTCGTGGTCATGAGCAGGATTGTCATGGTTCTTATACTTTTTACGAACTTCTGTGGAACGGATCATCCGGTCAGTGATGTCGCCTCGGCGGTAATGCTGCTCGTCAAGGGCGATTCGGCGTTCAACTTCATTGATTTCAGGCACAAATTCAATAGCAAATGCCGTCTGGTAGCGATCAATCGCTCCTAGTGCCGCCAATTCTGCTTCCGAAGCATAAGCATTGCCGATAATGACATCATCGATCAACCCTGTGGCAAACAAATGTTTTGCGGCAGTTTCTACAGGCATTTTCCGGTGCATTTCTAAGGTCGGTAAGCCATCATTGATATCCCAAGGTCCGATCGTTCCCGTTTGAGAAGAGATAAATGCGGCGGTTCGAATGCCTTTTTCCTTGAAACGACGACTGCATTTTTCAAAGAAATCATAGGGCAAGGCAGTCCCTTCTTGCGGATAGAAATTGTGGCAGCCGTATAAGTAAGGAATGTTGGCTTGATAGGTCAATATATTGTCTAAATACGCCACATCATTGCTCATATTCAATTCAACAGCTAAGCCAAAGGGATTGTAGGTCAACATCGCTTCTTTATTGCCGTCAAAGCCTAAATCTAAACGAATTCCATCGGCACCTAGTTCATGGAAAAAGGTCAAATCATCATAGGAGATGCCTAGTTCAGAAAAGATGGCTGGTGCCACGTCTAAAATCGTTTCATAGCCTAATCCTTTGGCAAAATCAATCAACGCTTTAAATTTTTTCTGCACGTTTTCTTTGCCGTCACTCACTTCCAGCATACTCATAAAAATGCGGCTAAAGCCATAATCATGGGCTAATTGCAGATAGGCTTTGTCTGTTTCAAAATCACTGTGATCGGGATACACCGATACTCCTAGTTGTCTTTTCAACTTATCTCATCCTCATTTCTTCATAAAAAGCAGTAAAACGTGTCAGTAAAAGCGAACTGCAAACAATCGTCGCCGTTATCGTCAAAAATGGTCCCCACGGAAACTGACGGCTCAGTAGGATCACTGCAGCAACGCCAAGAATCCCGAACAAAAGCATCCGCCAAAACGGCACTTCTTTAATTTTTTTCCCTTGTGCTGATTTTGTTAACCAAATTTGACAACCAAAAAATAAACAAATGGCATAAATCCCCATGTTTGCACCTCACTCTTTTTTGTCTTGCTTAAGCGGCAGTTTCTTCTTCTTGTTCGCGGGCAATCTGCTGTTTCTCAAAGACTTTAAAGAATGGGTAGTAGATTGCGAGTGTGATAAAGAAGTTGACGAGCACTAAAATCGCTGCTGCGATACTCCAGTCCGTACTCATCCAGGCGGCGATTGGTGCTGGAATGGCAAACCCAAGTCTGGCAGCCATCATCGGTACGACACCCGTAATAGTCGCGAAGTAAGAAATCGTTGTCGTAATCAATGGTGCCACCAAGAACGGAATGCCTAAGATTGGGTTCATTACGATCGGTGCACCGAAAATCACTGGTTCATTGATATTGAATAAGCCTGGCAAGATGGACAAACGGCCCAATTGTTTCAAGTATTTTGATTTGGAGAAGAAGAACAAAACGACCAACGCTAAGGTCGTACCGGCTCCACCGATCCAGACGAACCATTGTAAAAATTGTTCCGTAAAAATATTAGGCAATTCATGCGCATTGCCAGATGCTTGGAACGCTTCCATATTTTCAGCAATGGAAATATCCCAGAATGGACGAATGACAGGACCCATGATGGCTGGTCCATGAATCCCCAGTACCCAGAAGAAACAGATCAAGAAGACAGTCAATAAGCCACCAAACAAGCTGTTACCAGCTAGCACGTCTTTTAACGGCATCAACAAGTTACTTAAAAAGCCATTGATGTCAAAGCCTAACATATGACGGATCACCCAGAACAAAATCAGGATCGCTCCTCCAGGAATCAACGCCATGAATGAATTCGTCACTTCTGGTGGCACGCCATCTGGCATTTTGATGGTAATGTTTTTTACGATAAAGAAACGATAGATTTCAACGGACAAGATTGCCGTGACGATCGCGCCAAACAAAGAGCCTGAGCCTAAGTTTGCCACATTGATATAACGTCCCGCATCAATGATGCCTTCCACAGAATCGAAGACTCGCAACGGTGGTGCAGCGGTTACAAGAAAGGACATCGTTGCTAAGATACCCGCAGTCAATGAATCCAGCTTGTAGCTTTTGGCTAGCGATGAAGCAATCCCATACGTTGCATACAATGCCAATAATCCGACTGTATAACGAAAGGGAATATCCAAAACTTCCCGATACGGTTCGATCACCGCAGCGACTGATTCGATGGGAAAATTCAGCAAGATCGTGAAGAAAGACCCAACGATCGTTAACGGTAACGTAGCGATGATCCCCTTACGAATCGCTACCATGTGCCGTTGCATCCCCACTTTATTTGCAATCGGCATCAACTTCTGTTCAATAAATTCTACAAACCCTTTCATAATTGCCTCCTTAGTTTATAACATTATAATGTTTATACAAGGATAATAGCACAGAGGATCTGGGTTCGTAAATAGTTTTTTAAACAGTAGATAGAATAATCTTTTCGCAATAACATTTCCTACAGTAACCATCAAGCGTCCTATCGTTGTCCTTTCGGTCGATACTGATACATAAAACGATTTTGGATGACGGTACAATTGATAATAAGTAACAAAATGAAAACTGGTGCCAAAGGAGTGCGGATCAACAAGAAAAACAAACTGAGTAAGAAAAGTAAGGAAACAAGTAATAGTTTCCAAAAAGCCAGCGTGATTTTGGCATTATTTTTTTCTAAAAGAAGATGGGTCAGAAAAATCAAGAGCAAACAACTCACTACTAGAACCATTCTACTCACCTTCTTTAGCTGTTTCTAGCTCTTGCGCCACTTGAAGTTTCTCAAATGCTTTAAAGAATGGATAGTAAATCGCTAATGAAACGAAGAAACAGACGAAGACCATCAAACAAGCAACCCAATTCCAATTTGAGGTAATCAATGCGCCAAGAGGTGCGGGAATCGAAAATGGTGGTTTGACCATCATCTTAGGCATCCAATCTAAAGCGGTAACGATATAGACTAAGATAGTATTAGCGATTGGCACAAGAATAAACGGAATTGCCAACAGTGGATTCATCACAATTGGTGTCCCAAAGATCATCGGTTCATTAATATTAAAAATCCCTGGTAGAATGGAAAGACGACCCAATTGTTTTAAATAGTTTGAACGAGAGAACATAAACAAAACAACCAATGCAAGCGTTGATCCAGTACCACCCATTTGCGCATACCATTGATAAAATTGTTCGGTAAAAAGATTTGGTAGATCAAAGGCAGACATACCGTTTTGGAATAATTCCGCATTTTCTAAAATTGCTTGATCCCAAAATGGACGAATGATGGGTCCTAAAACGGCATGGCCATGAATACCCAATACCCAGAAAACGCAGATAACAAATTGTGTGATGATACCGCCAACCAAATTATTGCCTGTTAAGAAACCTTTTAAAGGAGAGATGGCGATCGTCAGTAATCCATTTAAATCGAAGCCGAAAAAGTGGCGCGGAATCCAAAAGACTAAGATAACCAGCAAGGTTGGTAGGAGTGCCGCAAAGGATTCGCCTACAACAGGCGGTACGCCTTCTGGCATCTTGATTTCCAAGTTTTTTGCTTTTGTAAAATGATAAATCTCTACTGAAACTAGCGCCGCAATGATCGCACCGAATAATCCTTGTGATCCAAGTGAAGCGATGGGTAAATACCTTCCTGCAAGTACGGCATCTCCTGTCGTGCTGATGCCTTCCGCCAAATTGATCGGAACGACCATTAAAATCGTCGCTAACATGGATAAAAACCCACTTGTTATTCGATCGAGTTTGTAACTAGCACCTAAGTTGGAGCCAATCGTAAATGAGGCATAAAGAGACATTAGCCCCACCGTAAATCGAAAAGGAATGTCAAGTGCCGGCAAATAAGGAGCGACCCATTCGGTATAACCAGGAATCGGCAAATTTAAAATAATGGTGAAAAAAGAGCCAACGATCGTGAGCGGCAAAATAGAAATCAACCCATTTCGAATTGCCTGCAAGTGCCGCTGCTGTCCAATAGCATTGGCAATCGGTAATAACTTCATTGCAACCGAGTCTAAAACTTTCATTATAAAACCCTCCTAAAATTCGTTTGAAAAACCATTTTTTTGAATCACTTCTTTAAACCATAGACCAGACTTTTTCATCGTTTTTTCTCCCGTTTCTAAATCCAGACGATAAAAGCCATAGCGATTTTTGAACGCATTCTGCCAACTCCAACAGTCCACAAATGTCCACATGTGATACCCCAGACAGTTACTCCCCTCCATCATTGCTTGATGAAGCTCAATTAAATGCTCTTTTAAAAAAGCAATTCGGTAGTTGTCTTGCACTTGCCCCCCTTCGATAAATGTTTCTTCTCCCTGGATTCCGATGCCATTTTCTGAAACAAACCAATCAATATTCCCATATTCTAACTGGATTTTTTTAGCGATATCATACAAGCCATGAGGATAAATTTCAATCCCCCTTGAAGTATTCATTCTTCTGCCAGGCATCTCGTAATCATCGTAAAACCATTCTGGTGAGAAAACTCCCTCGGGATTAGGCAAAGATTCTTTGGCTTTCACTCGCCGTGGACGGTAATAATTGATTCCTAACAGATCAATCGTTGTTTCAGCAATCAAGGCAAGATCTTGTTCTTCCACTCGTGGCATTTGGTTGTAGCGCGTTAAAATAGCCTTTAACTCCTGCGGGTAACGACCTTTTAAAATCGCTTCATTAAGCGAGCGAGTATAGAAGAGGTCTGCCATTTCCGCTGCTTTTAAGTCGGCAGGATGCTGGCTTCTTGGGTAAACTGGAATCACATCCATAATGATACCGATTTTTCCTTGATATGTTCCTTGTCGAAAGACCTTAACTGCCTCACAGTGAGCAAGGATGATATGGTGAAGTACTTGCGCCGCTCGTTTAAAATCAACTACATAAGGATAGTGTCGGTCATGCAAATAGCCGGCTTCTGCTGGAATCATCGGCTCATTAAAGGTAAACCAGTACGCAACTTTCTCATGAAATAGATCAAAACAAATTTTTGCATACGCCCGATACGCTTCGATGACCTCACGATTTTCAAATCCGCCGATTTCTTGTAATTTCATTGGCATGTCAAAGTGATAAAGATTGATAAACGGTTTGATGCCTCTTTGATTTAACCCATCAAGCATTCTGGTATAAAAGTCAACAGCTTCTGGATTAACTTCCCCTGTACCTTCGGGAATAAGACGTGACCAAGAGATCGAAGTCCGAAAAGAATTAAAAGAAAGTGCCGCCATTCGATCCAAATCCGCTTCCATTTCCTGATAAAACCTTGATGTATGTTCTGTTGTAACTCCTTCAAAAAACCGATGGTTATAGTTTTTTGATGCATAATCCCAAATGTTTTCTCCTTTATTGTCTCCAGCAATCGTTCCTTCTGATTGTGTCGCACTTGTTGCTGCACCCCAGAAAAAGTCCTTCGAAAAATTATACGCCATGTCGCCCTCCTACAATTCCTTTTTTACTAAGCGAAGCATCCGCTTACATTATTGAACAACGAAAGTATAGCATGAAGTAAAATCAATATAATGTTATAATCCAAAATAGAAAACGTATTCATCCCTTGTCATTTGTTCCACAAAAAAAACACTTTGTTACGGAGGTGCATCATGCTTTTTCTTGACTACAATCCTGAACTTACTGCACTAGAATACGAGGTTTACCGATTTGTATCAAAAAACTTGGCTTCAGTGTCTAAAATGAAGATGAAAGAACTTGCCAAAGAGACTCATACCAGTACTGCTAGTATTAGCCGCTTTTGCAAGAAATTTGAATGTAATACGTTTACTGAATTTAAGATCAATCTGCGCTTTTACTTAGATTCTCTCGTAAAATCTAAAATATCCGATAGTGATGAATCCCAAACAATTGACTTCTTGAAGCGAGTAAACCAGCCCTTTTTATCTGAAAGAATCGATCGAGCAACAGAGATTCTTAAGAACAAAAGCTTCGTGCTATTTATTGGATCAGGCTTATCTGAAACGATTGCGGAATATGGCGCACTCTATTTTACTGACTTGGGAAAAACGGCATTAAAAGTTGACGATCCCTCAAATTATCCTATCGACTGGTTTCCAGAAGACATATTGTGCAAAACCGGTATCATTGTTTTGTCTATTTCTGGGGAAACACAAGAAATGATTCGATACTTACAAAAGTTAAATCAAAAAGATTGTCAGATTATTGCCATCACGAATACTGAAGATTCAACCATCAGCCAGTTATCCGACTTAACGGTGCCCTATTACATCGAAAGAGAGACTATTTATAAAGCCAGTCAGAAAAAAGAGAAAACCATCGAACTGACTTCTCAATTACCAGCAATCTATTTAATTGAAAAAATTGCCAAAAGAATACGCCTATCAGAAGAACTTCTCTGATAGGCGCAGGTAGTTTCATTTATTCAGCGATCTTCACAATCTGTAACTAAATCAAATAAAAGTTCCACCAAATAAATGGCTGGAATTTGTGAGGACAATGAATCAGCTGCTTGATTATCGGAAAAATAATAAGCAAAGTTTCGCTCAGAAAGTTTGGCAATTGACGTTGTTGAACGATTTGTTAGTGAAATGGTCGAAATTCCAGCGATGGTACATTCAGTAATCAAGGATTCAAGGAATGGATCGGCGCCTTTATTAGAAAAAACCAGCAACGTGGCTTCGCTACTTAAGGTTCGCCAAACAGATTTAATCGGTGCTGCTTCTTCCTCTACGCTCACGATCTTATCTAAACGTGCAAACTTTTGTTGGGCATAGGTCAAAGCAAATGTTGATTCCCTGTCACTGGCTAAGATCAAAAGTTTTGTTTTGCTTATTCGTTTAGCAATCGTTAATAATGTTTCTCGATAGAAGGATTCATCCATACGTTCAAAAAAATAGTGCAGGGCTTTTTTATCTTGTTTGAATAATCGATCAGTCTTTCCTTGTTTCTGTAACGTCTTTTTCAGCTTGATTTTAAATTCTGAAAAACCTTCGCAATCAAATTTTCGACAAAACCGTAGAACAGTCGTTGAGCTAGTTTTTGTTGCATCCGCCAACTCACGAATAGACATCGAACAGACTTCTGCTTGATGATTTAATACGTACTGAAATAGTTGCCATTCTTTCTTACTAAATGACTTATTCTCGGCAGTGAGTTCCATCAGTTTTCTCCTTGCTGCGCACCTTCGCCTTCAAATCATCTTCTTCTCATAAATAAAATCATCCATCACAAACCCCGAACCAATCGCAACGGTGCGTTCAGAAACACGCGTAAAGCCGCGATGCTCATAAACAGCGATCGCCTGCTGGTTTTGTTTGTTGACGTTTAAATGCAGCGTTTTGCCTGAGGCGATCTCCTCATACCAATCAAAGACTTGGCTGGCATAGCCTTTGCCTCTAGTAGATTGATGGAGATACAATTTACTTAAATAAATCTGTTGCTGCGTTTCTTCATACGCTGTATATCCTACTACTCGGTCTCCTTCTAATAACAAAAGATAGACTGCTCCTTGCTGGACTTCGTTTTGAATCGCTGCTGGTGATTGATAATGAGCCAGCATATACGCGACTTGGTCGGACCCAATGATTGGTGTAAACACTTCTGGCCAGATTTCTTTGATCAAACGATCCAACGTTTGGAAATCTTCAGGTGATTGAATGATTTTTTTTGTGATTGCCATAAGAACCCCTTCTTTCTGCTGCACGAAAAAAAAACTCGTTTTTAAATATCTCTATTATAAGGGATAAGAAAAAAAAAGAAAGGGCACGTGGAACAAAGACCCCAAAACGTCTCAAAAGATGATAAACTAGAAGTGAAAAAATGGTGACGAAAAGGAGGTAGCAACACGATGCAGCTCTTGCAACTACTTTTACTGGCAATCATTTTTGTTTCGTTCTTCATGGCGTTGATTGGCTGGGTTTTATCGATGACCAATGGCTTGATCTTCTCTCGTTCTCCTCAGCAATTTAAAGCGCATGCCCATGATCCTAACTATGAAAAAGAACGACAAGCAGGCAAGCGCTTGAAAGAGATTATATTCCGACGCATTGTTCCTCTAGGAATAGCCTCTTTGATCGTCTATGGGTTAATCGCACTATTAAACGTCCTTTAAAAGTTTTTAAAAAGACTCAAACAAATTAAAAAACAACCGGCATCTTTTCCTGTTGATCAATGCGCCTTTCGCTTTCGCTGGGGGGAACATCAATGCATAAGATGCCGGTTTGTTTTTTATTTACTTACTGCTGCTTTTGAGGCTTGAACTTTTTTCAGTAAAGCGAAGAGGACTTGGCTATCATCAATAGCCGCAATATATTGTTGGCAAAGTGCCATCATTTCTGTTTCATCCATTTTATCTAAAGAAATAACTAATTCATTTTCTACTACCTGCTTATTATTCATAGGGCTCCCTACTTTCTTCCTTTGTTACCTCTAGTTTGCCATGAATGAGCAGGTTCCGTAAGAACTTTTCAGTTTACAAACAGGAAACGGGTGGTTTACATCCTTGTCCTATCAAGGTTTTGCCAGAAAATTTATTCGGTAGCAGGCTCGATGTGGATGTCAGTATCAAACACCTGAAAACGATCAGCTAAGAGATCTTCAATAGCATCTGCTACGTTATGACTCTTTTCAACCGTCAAAGATTTGTCCATCGTCACGACGACATCGAGAAAAACATTGGCGCCATACATTCTTCCTCGAATCGATTTGACAGATTTCACTTCAGAAAAACCAGCGATTGCCGCTTCATACTCCACGACTAACGATTCATCAAACCCATCAGAAAGTGAAAAGGCACTCTCACGAAAAATATCGACGGCGGTTTTGATAATCAAAAAAGCTACCACGATCGCAGTCAAACTGTCCAACCAACCGATACCAAATGAGGCGGCAAAAATAGCGATCGCCGTTCCAATACTCGTCCACGCATCGCTGCGGTTATCTTTAGCAGCTGCTAGCAAAGCGGAGCTTTTTACGCGAGCGGATAATCGCTTATTATAGTAATACATGCCATACATCAAAATAGCTGAAATGATACCGACGACTGCCGCGATCATATCGGGACTTTGCGTTTCTCCGAGTAGAATCGTTTGAATGGAGGACCATAACACCTGCAGACCGACCGCCAGCATAATCAAGGATGTTACCAGACTTGCCACATTTTCTGCTTTCCAATGACCATATTTATGGTCTTCATCTGCTGGCTTTTGAGCCAAACGCAAACCAATCAAGACAGCGATCGACGCTACGATATCCGTCGCATTGTTCAACCCATCTGCCCATAGTCCTTCAGAGTTTGCCAAACGACCGATGGCAAGTTTGGCGATGGAAACCAAAATGTAAGCAACGATACTTAAGATGGCGCCTCTTTCTGCTTGTTTTAATTCTGCGTATCTTGTTTGATTCATGTCATCCCCTCCAAATAGTCAACTTGAAAATAATAGCTGAAATTTTCACAATTTGCATCATTTATTTGAGAGATTTTATTTTTTAGGAGCGGCAAACATTCACTTCTAGTGAAACGAATTTCTGTTCTGAGGATACCAAAAAAGCAGGACCCACTAGGGACTCCTGCTTTTTCTAATATTTCTTTCACAAAGAAGTATGGCTACTCATTCACCAACAACTGGCGATTTCTTTCACTGAATTTCTCGTTGTGGGAGGAAACCATCGC
Organism: Candidatus Enterococcus avicola; assembly: GCF_047470845.1. NCBI lineage: Bacteria > Bacillati > Bacillota > Bacilli > Lactobacillales > Enterococcaceae > Enterococcus > Candidatus Enterococcus avicola. The sequence continues at coordinate 28,160 of NZ_JBLGTY010000019.1, forward strand.
CTGTGGGACACTGGTCGGCTCTAAATAGTGTTTGATTTGGTTGACTGCTTGCGCAGCATCTTGAAAGGCTCCCGCCAATAGATTCACTTTGCCTTTGAAATAATGAATGTCGCCAGCTGCAAAAACACCTGGATGGCTAGTTTTTGTAGGAATCTCGCAATTGAGGTAAAAGTCTTCATGGCGTGCCAGATCAAAGGAAACTTTATCTAACAAGCCACTGTCACGGTCATACCCGTGTTGGATCAGTAGATGATCGCATAAAAAATCGATCGTTTCATGGTTGGCACTGTTTTTTAGTCGTAGAACCATATTGAATGTTTCTGCTTGATTCACCCCATCGATGGTGTGATTCATCAGCACTTGAATCCCTTCTGCTTTCATCTTCTTTACTTGTGCTTCATGGGCTTTCAATTTTTCTCCTCGGTAACACAGGGTGACTTTGGCACCATAAGACACTGCTTCGATCGCATAATCCACTGCCGCATCACCGCCGCCAGAGATCACTAGATGCTTGCCTTGGATCGCTTGCTGGTCAGGAAACTGATAGTGGATATAGTTGTCGACATTATTATGGATGAAACATGGCAATTTTTGCGGAGAAACGACACCGCCGCCGATACAGACTAAAACGGTGCGTCCAAGATGGGTCCTCCCTTGGTCATCCACTGCATAAAAAAGGTCGTCTTCCTTGGTCAATGCGATGATTTTCGTTTTCAGATAGACCGTTGGATCAAACAACTTGGCCTGTTCAATCAAGTGTTCTTTGACTTTCTTCCCCTTGGTTGGCGGTAATGCACCCACATCCCAGACCATTTTTTCAGGATAGAAATTGATCTTCCCGCCTAATTCGGCTTGTGCTTCAAACAATACGACCGATAGATCACGTAATCCAGCATAAAAACTCGCATAGAGCCCAGTGGGTCCTCCGCCGATAATCAGAACATCTGCTATAGTGGTCATTGGCTAGCCTCTCCTTCGTAAATGAAAATCATTCTCAATTAGTTAGTTCGATTATAGACAACGATCGTCCATTTGTAAAGAATTTTCTGAAAACAAATTAATTATGTTTACCAATTATTTTTCTTTACATTGTAAAGAAAAAAGCCTTTTCCTGAACTTCTGGTAAAAAAAAGATGAGCAGATTGTTATTTTTTCTCATTTTATCTAGTGATATATTTGTGATCGTCCCTGACTTCAAGGTATACTCTTAGAAAGTAGGTGAAAAAATGGAAGTTGAAAAATATTACGCGCCCTTACCGGACGGGTCTGTCCTCTATTACGAGAAAACCGGTTCAGGACGCCCTCTTTTTTTACTGCACGGAAATGGCGGCAGCAGTGCCTATTTCTCAAAGCAGGTCGACGCCTTGCGTCAAAAACATCAACTGTATTTAATCGATAGTCGAGGGCATGGCAAATCCACTAATACGCAGAAGAAAATCGATTTTTTTAAAATGGCAACAGATCTTTTAGCAATTATTCAGCAAGAAAAGCTAACGAAAATCGCCTTACTAGGATTTAGCGATGGTGCCAATCTGGCGATGGTCTTTTGCCATCTCTACCCAGAGCATGTCAGCTGCATGATTTTAAACTCTGGCAACACGGAACCGCGAGGTGTGAGGCTCTTTTCTCGAATCGGAAGTGTCTTGCAATATCTGATCGTTTGGCTTTGTTCCCCATTCTCCAAAGGCATGCGGGGCTTTCTGCCTATTTTGGGATTGTTGTTTCGTCCAATCGGTTTATCTACAGCCGATTTGAATCACCTCAGTGTGCCGACATTGATTTTGGTCGGCAAACGTGATTCGATCAAGCTTTCCCATTCTTTTTATATTGCAAACAGTATTCCTCAGTCCAATTTTATCGTCGTCAAAGGACAAGGACATAGTTTTGCACGAAAAAATCCAGAAGTATTTAATACGAAAGTTTTATCTTTTTTAGAAAAGGTCGGTGAATAACTATGAGAATCTTTACTTGGCTCCGCGACCACCGTTCACTGTTTAAAACCCTCTTCTTAATTGCAGTCGCCGTGATCGTGTTCGGCGAGCTGCTTTCTTTAAGCAAGACGATCTCGATTGATCAACTAAAACAATTGTTTGCGCAGCTATCCCTTTGGCGAGTGGCTTTAATGGCTGTCATTGGCTTACTGTGTGTTTTTCCCATGGTCTTATATGATATCGTCTTGAATCGCTTGCTAGGGGACAAACCTGATCGCCGTTATTTACTAGAAACCAGCTGGATCATCAATACCATGAACAATTTGATCGGCTTTGGCGGTTTCATCAGTATCGGGTTACGGTCGGAATTTTATGGCAAAGGAAAAAAAGGCAAAGACGTTGCCCAAGCAATATCGAAGATTTTTATCTACTTGATGTCTGGTCTTTCGATTTTATCGCTTGCAGCGCTGGCATTCGTCCTCTTCGGTCCCACGACCGATTATCTCCAACAGTATTGGATCTGGCTTTTAGGCGGCAGTCTTTATTTTCCAATCGTCTATGCGCTTAGTTTTTCCAAAAAAAATGCATACTTAGGTGGGCTGCAACGACGTGATCGTCTGCAGCTGATCGCCGCTTCCTTATTGGAATGGCTAGGTGTTTTTGCCGCCTTCTTTACGACGGGTCTGTTGATGGGTCTCTCGGTCGATGTGTTTCAACTGTTGCCGCTTTTCATCGCTGCTTCCGTGATTGGGATCGTCTCGATGATTCCTGGCGAACTGGGAACCTTTGATGTCATGATGATTATGGGAATGGGTTCACTACAGATTCCCCGTGAAAGTGTCATTGCCTGGCTCTTGCTGTTCCGTCTGTTTTATTACATCATTCCCTTTTTGATCGGTTTGCTTTTTTTCTCAAAAAATGTCGGTGTCTCCCTCAACCAGCGCTTTTCTGGTATTCCAAAAAGCTTGTTGTTGGAAGTGTTCCACAAGATCGAAGTGTTGCTGCTTTATCTGACTGGAACGATGTTGGTGCTTTCCGCCACGATCCCAGAAGCCTTTGATCAAATCAAATGGTTAGCCCACCTCAATCCGATTCGCTTGAATTTTGTGATGCAGTACCCGAGTATCTTTCTCGGCTATCTCTTTTTGATCGCCGGTCGCGGCATCTCTGCCCGTGTCAGTCGCGCGTATATGCCGACGCTTTTGTTGATTGCAGCAACGATCGGCTATGCTATTTTTGCGGGTTTCCGCTTTTCGACCATGCTGTTTCTTCTATTATTACTGGCGATCATGATTTTTTCAAAAAGCGAGTTATTCCGAAAACAACTGGTTTTCGCTTGGGAATGGCTAACGATCGATGGGTTGCTGATTGGTTCGTTGACGATCCTCTATGTCATTATCGGGGTCTACAATATGCCCCATATCAATCGGCATCCGACACATCACCATTCGATGGATTTTTTGCTTTTCCCTTCTGAAAAATTATGGCTCCAAGGCTTCGTTGCGATTTTATTCGTCGCCGTTGCGATGCTGTTGTTTGCACGCTACTTGATGGGACCAAAGCACCAACTCGGCGTCAGTGCCGCCACCGATAAAGTGAAGCATGTTTTGAACACTTATGGCGGCAATAGCGACAGCCATCTTGTCTATTTAAAAGACAAGCAAGTGTACGTTTATCCAGAAATCGGCGAGCCGACGGTCTTTTTTCAATTTACGACCTTTAATAATAAATGCTTAGTCATGGGTGATCCTTCTGGGAAGCAAGCAGACTTTCCCCAGGCACTGGAAACCTTCCTAACAGAGATGGATCAGTGGAATTACTTGCCAGTCTTTTATGAAAGTAGTGAAGAAATGGTGATGCTGCTGCATGAATTCGGGTATGACTTTATCAAATTCGGTGAGAAAGCCTATGTGGATCTGCCTAGTTTCACCCTCTCAGGAAAGAAAATGAAGGGACAGCGGGCTTTGAACAACAAGATCACCAAAGAAGGCTTTACCTTTGATGTGCTCACCCCACCCTTTTCAGCCGAAACCTTTGCAACACTTAAGGAAATTTCTGACAACTGGCTAGATGGACGGAAAGAAAAAGGGTTCTCCCTTGGATTCTTTTCAGAATCCTATCTGAGTACCGCACCAATTGCAGTCGTCCGTAATCAGCAACAAGATATCGTCGCGTTTGCCTCCTTTATGCCAACCTATCAGACAGGCTTAGCTTCCATTGATCTGATGCGTCACGATCCTGAAAAAGCCCCGAACGGAACGATGGATTTCTTGTTTATTCAGCTGTTTGACTATTTTAAAGAACAAGGCTACCAACAATTCGATTTAGGCATGGCACCGTTAGCCAATGTTGGTACTTTCCGCAGTAGTTTCTTGCAAGAGCGGATCGCCTATCTCGTTTACACGTTTGGTTCTCGCTTCTATTCTTTTGAAGGGCTACGAGAATACAAACAGAAATATGCCGCTTCTTGGTCCCCTCGCTACATCTTATATTCTCGGGACAGTTGGATCGGTTATGTCATGATTGCTCTGTTGATCGTCGATAATCAAGCGGCGGACAAAACGAAGTAAAAAAGCTCAAATGCGCCGGTTTATTCTCGGTGCATTTGAGCTTTTTTCATTTGTTGCGCTTAGAAGTTATTCTGCTGATTTAGATGGTGCGTTTTCCCAAAGTTGTTTGACGACTGGAATATTTCCTAGTTCCGTCATATTGGATGGCAGAATGACCGTGTTGGTATTGCTGTTGACCACGTCTTTAAAGGCTTCGATCCCTAGATAAGATAAGGAGCGCTCGTCTAGCTGGCTTTCTTTGATTGCTTCATTGATAGCTAAAATCCGTTTGCGTTCAGCTTCAGTGATTTTCGCGATTCGTTCCGCTTCTGCCTCAGCATCGATCCGTACACGTTTTGCCCGCGCCTCTGCATCGATTTGGGTTTGTTCTGCCCGAGCTTGCGCGTCGATCGTCATTTGAGAAGCTTTGGCTTCGGCACTTAAGACTGAAGAAGATTTCTCCCCTTGGGCTCTTGTGATCATGGATTCTTTGTCTCTTGAAGCTGTGATCAATTTATTCATTGATTCAATGATTTCTTGGGAAACTTTGATTTCCCCGATATTGATCCGGTCGATCGCTAACCCATAGCCAGCAGTGATGTCTTTGATCGAAGTAAATAGAGCCACGTTGATTTCTTCAGTTCCATTTAAAACTTCATTTAAATCCATTTTCCCGATGATTCCCCGCAAGTTCGATTGGGCATCTTGGATCATTGAAACAACGGAGTTTTCATTTTCGTAGACAAAGGCACGCACATCTGTGACATGGTATTTGATTGCTTCATCAATTTGAACGATTACATTATCTTTTGTGATTGCACTTTGGGGTTCGATCTCCAGAGGAATCTGTTTCAAGGACACTCTTTCTCGAACTGTATACAAAATCGGAACAAGAAAATGAAGCCCTGGTTCCAACGTTCGAACGTACTTCCCAAAACTTTCGACAACTTTGACTTCCCCTTGACGAACGATCACAGCAGTGCTTGCGATCAGCCAAATCAGAATCACTAATACGAAGATAACTAAAATAATTTGGATAATGATCATTGTAAAAACCCTCTTCCATTTTCAAATAATGTATTGTTTACACGGGTCAATAAGACACCGTTTTCAACCCCGATAATCTCTAACATGACATTTTCAGCAGGAATCCCTGCAATCACCCGATATTCTGTATAGGTGCCATAAAGCCGGATATAGCCTGAATAATGATCCGTCAACGATCGAAAATAGCGCCCTACCGCTCGTTTTTCCATATAATCTACGATGATTTTCACCCTCTTTGCCTTCATGCAGTAAATTTGAAGCTTCAAACTCATTTGTTAATCTATTACAAGTGTTACTAACTATGATAGCACGTTTCACCCAAGAGAACAGTAAACTTATGCAGATTCCGCTTTTTTTTAGAAAAAAAACATAGAACGAAAACCAATTCCTTGCATTTTCTCATTAAATTTCATACAATCTAATTGTACAAAATATAAAAAATAGGAGTGAAGAAATGATGAAAAAAATGTATTCTACTAAAATGATTAACACTGGTGGCCGTTCAGGAGAAGTACACAGTCCCGATCATTCATTTGAGCTAAACATCACTGCACCTGGCAAACGTGTTGAAAATGCCACCAATCCAGAACAACTTTTTGCGGCTGGGTTTAGTGCTTGTTTCAATAGTGCCCTTGAATTAGTGAAAAGCAACAAAGGAATCGACGGTGCTTCAACTGTCAGTGCACAAGTGACTTTATACGCAGAAAGTGAATCAAGCTTTGTTTTAGGCGTTGAGATCGAAGGTCAAATCGAAGGTTTATCAACAGAAGAAACACAAGAATTGCTTGAAATCGCTCATACCGTATGTCCTTACTCAAAAGCTACAGCTGGCAACATTGAAGTGACTGTCAAAGCCGTTAGCGAGTAGACTTTCGTTGAAAAAACAGCTATGATAAGAGGCGGATGTTAGAAAAAGGGGTGAAAACATGAATGTCTTAGCGTTAGAAAACCAATTGTGTTTTCCTCTATACGCCGCTTCAAAAGAAATTATCAAACAGTACAAAGACTTACTGGACCCGTTGAATTTGACCTATACCCAATATTTAGTGATGTTGGTGTTATGGGAAGATGAAGCGATCAGTGTCAAAGAATTGGGGAAGCAATTATGTCTAGATTCTGGTACACTGACACCGGTTTTAAAAAAGCTTGAAGCAAAAGGATACCTAGTAAGAAATCGAAATCAAGACGATGAACGTTCCTTGCGGGTCACTTTGACTGATTTAGGCAAAGGACTCCATGAACAAGCGCTAGAGATCCCCTACAAAGTAACTGAATTCTTGCCCCTTGAACCGGAAGAACTGTCAGTCCTCCACGAATTGACGACCAAAATGGTCCAAAAATTTCAAGAACAAGAAAAATGATCCGCTGTTTTCACAGTGGATCATTTTTTTATCTTTTAAACCTTCACTAACAAACAGCGAAGAAAACGGGATGACCTACGAAGCTTTGGTTTTCAATTCGCCAATAACACTTCGCAACTGAGTTAATTGTTCTGGGTCTTCAATTTTTTTGATCGCAATTTTTACCAGTTCAAAAATTTGTTCCTCCGTCAAACCACTTTGCAAAATCTCCAATTCGGTGACGGCTGGTTGGAAACGACGAGCCAAAACTGACCCACTCATCTTGATACTTGCGATCTCAAGTATCCCTTTATTGACTAACTTACGAATCACTGACAATGACGTGTTGCGATTCAAGCCGAAGCGTTCACTAAATTCGGTACAGCATAGCGGCTCATCCACAGCCCAAAAACAAACTAAGACTTCCCACTCTTTTTTTGAAAAACTCAAGTAATCCATAACTGCTCCTTTCCATGCCAATCAGGCTGGTTCTTATTTTCTAATCAAAACAATCGCAGCTATTGACATAAGCTATCTATCCTCTTCATTTTACGATTGTTTTTTCTTTCACTAAAAGGATTATATACCAATAATAATCTATTTTATTCATAATTTCAAAATAATTTTTATTTTAATGATAAATAACACGTTTAATTCACCTTCTTCTCCATAAAAAAAAAGCGACTAGATGCGCTAGTCGCTTTCTTTTCTATAAAGTGATCTTAAGAAGAACCGCTTATTGGATGTTGAAGATCAGGCTTTCGTGCTCTTTTTCTTTTAAGGAATAGCCACAAAACTCTTTATTCAAATTCGGATAATCGCGTTCGATCATCTGAATAACCTCGATTTCCGTCAAAAATTTGTCTTCCGACAATTGCAGCGAGTTCAACAAGACAAAGCGTGAATCATAGCCTAAAATCTCTGGCATCAATTGCCAAAAATTTGAGTGATCAATTTGTTGGATCGTTTCTTCAAAGTTAGCAATCAATTGTTGTACATGATCATAGACTTTGGGATAATCAGATTTTAACAAATCCAACAGTGCTTGATCGACCACCTTATCCAAATAAGCCTTTGTATCCGTATAGATTATTGAAGAAATCACTTATTTCATCAATCCTTTCATTCAAATGCCATATTCGACATCGTCAAGGATGGCTCCCTGTTCCTATATATAGCATACTATCGGTGATTTTCGTTCTCAGATTAAGGACAGAATCAAGAAAAAAAGGAGAAGTCGTTTTTTTGATTCCTCAATCTTACTCCACAATAGCAAAATTTTGCTGAACTGATAAGCAAAGCGAATCAGCAATATCTGAAAATGAGAAATTTGTCAGATTTCCCTCCTTTTTTAGATAGATTGCCTCTCTTCTATACGAAAAATCAGCCGCCAAGGATCGCATCCTTTAGCGCGATCGATTTGAAACAAACAACCAGCAGCCCTTATTGCCCTTCACAAAAAACGGAGACAGCATAATCTCAGACAGAACCTTCAGCAACATGTATAATTAAAGTAGAAAAAGTCATCAAAATAAACGAGACGAGGAGTGGAGCAAAGATGAAGAACCATTGTAAATGCGGCAAGAAGTTAACTGGCAATGAAAAAAGCTGTCCGGACTGCAAACGCAAAAAACAGCAAACTTTAGATTCCTTGGAAAAATTCGTTAAATACGGCAGTTTTGCTTTAGCAGGCCTATCATTAGTTTTAAAAATTGCGAAAAGTCGACAAAGTTAGCAGTGATCGATTGAGAACTTTAATAAAAAAAACGCCGTAATGGCGTTTTTTATTTGTCTACAATCGTACTCTCCAACTGCCAATTGACCGTACCTGAATAGGTACCAGGTTCTATTAAATCCAATTTGGGAACAAAGCGAAAGTAGCAATCATATTCCTGAAGATCCAGAGTTAAGTCCGTTGCTCCTGTTGGCTGCTGTTGGAAAATCACTTGTTCTTCAGAAGTGACAGAAGCCACCAGCTGATTGGTCACCGGATCATAGAGGACCAATTGGATTTCCTCCGCTAATTGTTGCTGATTTTGCATAAAATCAGTCATCTGGCCGCTTAACTGCCAGGTCCCTTCGCTGGTATTGCTGACAGACAAAAGGGCTTCTTGATCAAAAGAAATCGTTAAATAAGCAAAGCCATCGTCTCTGATGGATCGTGCGAGTTCATTCAAGGTCACTGCCGCTGTGATTGAAGCAGGCGCACGCTCAAATACCACGATCCCTCGAAAGTCAATGCCATAATAACGTGTCTCCGATCGATTGCCTTCTGTATCGATCACATAAGACGCAAGATAATAGGTTGTGCCCGGTTCTAGATCTGAGGTGTCTAGTGCCAATGTATCCGACAATGGCTCCGACAATGTTCCCCGTTCAACCAACGCAGCTTCAGAGAAATCCGTTTCGGTGATTGTCTTATCCTCCGTAAAGAAATCCGTGACATATATTTTGGCTTGGGTCGAATTTTGGTCATCAATCGTGATCGGTATGTAGGAATTGCGCTTTTGCCGCACGATCTGCAGGTCTGCTTTTGCTTCTGCCAATGACGCCGAACCTGTTGAAAGAGTCGGTGGAAAGGATCCGGTCATTTGATAATAATGAGTTTCTGGATCACCTGATGTCATACTGGAAACAAAAGCATTTCCATTAAAAACAGTTTGGACAGGGATGGCTACATCTAAATTCTGATCGAGCGGAGCTTCTGTGTAATTGACGGAAAAGTGAACGATGTATTCATTCCCTTTGACCATGTCGGGCAGTGTCACAACCAATTGTCCATTTTCAATGGCAAAGGGCAAGGCAGTTCCGCCTTCAGGCATGCCATTAACCATGATTTCACTGGCTTTCCCAAAATAAACCGCCTCGGGAACTAATGATAGTCCTTCTGGAAAAAGCGATGAGAGCAAGATTCCCGATTCCAAGTCAGCTAGATCACTGGTGCTTTTATAGGAGAGATAGGTCGCATAAGTAATGGTTTTGCTATTGTCGACAGTGGCTGGCTGGGCAAGTGTCGTACCAGTATCCAACAATAGTTTGACTGGGTCTTTTTCAAAAACACCGGTTCGCATATCAAGTTCTACTAGTCCTTCAACATCGACAAAGGCCACAGCTTTTTCTTGAACATAGCCCCCGTTTGCACCTGTAAAACCAAAATAGACCGGTGCACTATTGGTGAGATTCAAATTCGATTTGAAGGTGTCATCAACAGGAACCGTCACATCAACACCGAAATCTGGTACGGTGTAACGTAACATTTGCGTTGGCTGATCAAAGGCTACTGTAAAAATATGCCACTGACCATCGGAAATATCTGGTACGGATACCGTATCTCGATGGTTTAAGACTTTGTCAATAATCAGCCAACCATCGGTGGTATATGCGTCATTTGAACCTGGAAAATTCCAAGCGATATGATGGCCGGAAGGAACATCGCGATCCAACATACTCCCTCCAAGGGCAGTAGTAACATTGTTATGATACGTGTCAAATTCAATCGCAAAACTTTGCGGAATAGCCCCTGAACTTAGCGGATCAGTCCCACCTATATCCGCCCAAACTCCAATGGTTGGACCTGCTTGGCTAGCCAGCGCATTTAATCCGTTACTTTGCATCACAAAAGCTAATCCATCACTGTCCGTTGCTGTATTATCAATATAAAAAGCCATTTCTAAACGAAAAGATCGAGTAAAAGAAACTGGATTATTAAACCATACTCCACCACTAGAGTAAGTGGTAGTTCCATCATTGATCTGAACATAATTGAATCCTGACTCTCCTTGTGGCGAACCCGCTTGCCCCACAGGAGTGATCAAAGAGTCGTCAATCGCCAACGTAGGAAAATCCGGAACAGATACCACAGCATAGATTGTCTCTTGCCGCCAGCCCAGCAGAAAGAAACTAAAAAGAAGTACATAGAACCATCGTTTAATGCCAAACTTTTTCATCGCTCTTCCCTGCTTTCTTTATTCTGATTCTTCTTGCATTACCGGTGCATTATCTGCTTCTGCTTTTTTGCATCGCTTGTACAAAAAGAACAAAAGAAGCAAGACAAGCAGGAAGAGTAGTATCCCTAAAGCATAGAACCAGTACTGTTTTTGAAGATACGCTGCACCTAACGTTGTCTGACGGTTGACAAGGTGGGCTTGCTTGCGATCAACCACCACCGAATCCTCAAACACCCACGTTCCTTTAGGCGCATTCAACTCGATCCGTAACAGATAGGCCCCCGGTTCGAGAATGTTCTGATCAAAGGCACTAAACAGCTCCAAAACCGAATTTGGAGCTATTTGAAAATTCTCTGCAGAAAAACCACCAACTTTGTTGCTGCTGTCTTGCTCACGTATGATCGTTTTCACAGATATTTTGCCAAATGCTGTGGGCTGACTATTGCGGATACTGCTTTTGAGAGCAGCAGAACCATTTCTTTCCACCGCCTCAGAATTGATCAAAGACAATTGGGGATCAGGCAAGGTTGCCACATTCTGACGCAAGCGGACCCCTTGCTGAATTTTGTAGTTGGCTTGCAGATTTGTTTGCTGGCTTTCAGTTGTCTCTGATGGTTCTTCTTCAAAGGCAAACACACCAAGTATTTCTCCTGCAAAATCTGTTCCTTTCAATGAAAGGGTAAAATAAACCTGATAGCTTTCTCCAGGATCAAGCTTGATCGTCTGCCTTGGATTTTCAATCAATTCACTAAAAGAGATTCCTTGATTCTCTTCGGCGGTCTGTTCTGCTTGGTACGCAATGATCCCGGTAGAGGCCGTATAACTATTTAGTGCTGTTGCTTTAATGGTCAACGGGTCTGAACTTGTATTATGAAGGGCAACGGTCAAATTCTGTTCGGTCTCATGATTTACCAGTAAGTCGAAATAACTGACGTCACTGACTTGATTTTGGGGAAGTTCAGGGGTTACAGTGAACCGTGTGGTCTGTGCATGACCGGTGACTTTCGTAAAGCAACACAAACTGATAAAGAAACTAATGAGTACGAAGCACTTGATTTGTTTTTTCATTGTCGCCCTTTCCTTGCTATTCTGCTTGATAGGTGTTTGATAAGGTCCAAGTGATCGTTCCACTATAAGTGCCGCTGTTCACATTTTGTTTTGGTACGGTTAATGAAGCATTGGAAAAGTTAAAGTCATTGGTTGCTAAGCCAGTTGTGCCATTAGCAGAAGCAATCAGCGTTGGGTCTGTTGCCCCTACCATCAATTCGGTGCCCGATACTAGCGTTGCATCGCCTGAAGCCGTTGTACCATTTAAAGTGACTTTGGCATTTACCAGCTCGTTATCGCTAGCATTCGTCATTTTCGATAATTGCGCTGTCAACTGCCAGCCAGCTTGATTCGGTCCACGGTAATCCGTGATCGATGTCACTTCATTTGACGTTGTTTGAATCACTTGTTCATCGGTAGCGATCTCTTGGATACTGCTTGTACCGAAGTTAAAATTGCTCACCTGATCCAGTGACAAGATTCCTTGTTCGATGGTTAGAGTTGCTTGACTCGTCATTGAAGCCGTTGGATTCGCTTCTGCTGCAGCTGCCGCAGTTGGCGCCATTCCTAAACCCATTCCGACCAAACTTAACATTACTGCCTTTTTGTTCATTTTCATCTCTTCCTTCACTTTTTTTAATGAGAAACCGAGGGTAATCGAAAAAAACAGCCTTAAAAAATAATAATTTAATTGGTGTTTTTTCATTCTATTCTCATCTATCATAAGTATAATCCATCATGGTTATCATACGGTTCACAGATTTAGCGTAAAAATAACGCCAAAAAGGAGAATCCCTTATGTATCGAGAATTCATTTCTCCCGCAGAAGAAAAGAAATTAGAGATTTTCAAAGTTGTCTGCAATTCCAACGGAGTAACATTGGTCCAACTATCAGAAGTTTTGAATATCCCGCAAAAAAGCCTGCAAAAATATATTTATTTTTTAAATGAAGATTTGCAGTTGCTCTCCCCTCACCTGCTTCTATCAAAAAATCATTACAATCAGTATTTTGTTGATCGAGCAGAGGATGATGAACCTTTCTATGCAAAATTGATGTATCATTATTTGCTCAACTCCACACAATATACCTTAATCCACTACTTGATTGGGCGCCCGCAAATGACCTTGACGCAATTATGTTTGGATTTGCATGTCAGCCAATCGCATATGTATCGGTTGATCAAGAAAATCAACCAACTATTGGAAAAATTTCAAATCCAAATTCGAACAGACCTGAATAACCGCATCGTTCTTGCTGGAAAAGAGCTTGATATCCGTATTTTCACCTACAGTTTCTTGACCCAAAGTGCGCCTGCTGATTTGTGGCTATTGCCGAGTGTTTCCCATAAAAATGTCGAAGAATTTACAGCGTTCTTTGCTGTTTCTCACTTTGATCCGTTGACGAAAAATAAACTCGCTGCATTTTGGCAAGCAGTGGTCAGCCGAACGATCCAGAAAAAATATTTGCCAGTGATCCCTGAAAAATACATGGGATTGATGAATTTTTATTGTTTTTTACCAGAGGAAATCCTCGAATCGCTTTTTTTGAGTGCCGATTATGCCTCAGAAAAGACGCTTCAGTCAGAATATCTTTACTTAAATTTCTTTTTGCATGTGTTTTTGCCAGGAGTGATTCCCCAAGCGAAAAATCAAGCGATCATCCAAGAGATCAAACATTCTGATACCGATCTTGTGCGCTTTTTCACTGCAATGATCAAAGACTGGCACGATACTTTTGCTCCAAGTCAAGAAGTCGCCGAATTTGAAAAACTATTAAGCAGCTGTCTGCTGGTCTTCAATCTATCGATCATTATCGGCATCGATCTTCTGGAAGTGTGGCAGCTCGAACACCAACTGTTGACCGAAAACACTCCTTCGAAAGACAAAACCTATGAAGCAATCTGCAAGCTTTTACTGACCCATGTTGAAAGGTATCCATTTGCTGACTTGGATAAAGAGTATTTTGAACAGACACAGTTGCCTTATCTTGCGCATCTCTTGTATTTGGAAACACAGATGAATACGCCCCCGACCGTGTCGGTCTATATTCAAACGACGATCCAATACCGCACGAAGCAAATGATCGAGACAAGGATCCATTCGATTTATTCCAAAGCATCAGTGACTTTTATTAACCAGATGGAAGCAGCCGATCTATTGATCACCGATAGTTATGAAGAAGTGATTTTTTCCGAAAAATTAGTCTTACTGTCTAACCTGCAAGCCGAACAAGAGTGGGCAGCCGTTTTTGCAAAGATCAATCAACTGATGATGTCCAAGATGTTTGCCAAACAAGGAAAGTAAGCTGCCGATTCCATTTTCATCCCAAAAAAAAGCCCGAGCATCTTTGCTCGAGCTTTTTTCCTACAAATTTATCCAGGGATTGTTAAGCGAAGAAGCTACCACCCGTTACACTGTACACTTGACCAGTTACATAGCTTGCTTCATCAGAGGCTAGGAAAACGTAGACTGGTGCTAATTCGACTGGTTGTCCAGCACGTTTCATCAATTCTTTTTGACCAAATTCTGGGATCGCAGATTGTGGTTGTCCACCAGAAATTTGAAGTGGCGTCCAGATTGGACCAGGCGCAACGGTATTGACCCGAATGCCTTTTTCACTTAATTGCGCAGCTAGCCCTTTACTAAAGGAAGTAATGGCACCTTTCGTGGCTGCATAGTCTAAAAGATGGGCGCTTGGTTCCGCACTTTGGATCGAAGTGGTCGTGATGATGCTTCCACCAGCTGGTAAGTAATCCAATGCTTCTTGGACTGTCCAATACATCGAGATGATATTCGTTGTAAAGGTGTCTTGAATTTGTTGCGTAGTCAACTCTTTGATGTCCTTCACTGCTTGTTGCATCCCAGCATTTAGAACCAACGTATCTAACCCGCCTAATTCTTTGGCTGCTTCATGAACCAATTGACGAGCGAAGGTTTCATCTTTCAAGTCTCCTGGGATCAAGACGGCTTTGCGTCCAGCTTTTTCAATGACTGCTTTGACTTCTTGCGCGTCTTCTTCTTCAAAAGGAAGATAGTTGATTGCAACATCGGCGCCTTCTTTGGCAAAAGCGATCGCTGCTGCTCGACCAATACCAGAATCACCACCGGTCACTAATGCTTTGCGTCCAGCTAATTTGTCTGAACCTGAGTAGCTGTCTTCCCCGCAATCAGGTACTGGCTGCATCTTTCCTTGAATCGCCGGTGCTTCTTGCACCTGTTTTTCAAATTTGCCATCATAATACTTCGTTAACGGATTGTTGATTTTTTCTGACATGCTCGTTTCCTCCTTGATTATTTCTACTTCTTATTTGTCATCGTTTGTTATGACCTTACTTAAAAGTGTAAAGGAAGATGGAGGGAATGAGAAACGAAACGCTCACCAGAAAAAAAGCATCCGTAAGAAAACAGATGCTTAGTAAAACGAAAATGCTTCATGACTCAGTAGTGAGAACGCCCCCAGGCATCTCATCATTCTGCTGGGAAATCGTAGTGAAGTTTCTGTGTGCAGTGGTTGATTTTGCTATTTTTCTAGCAGTTCGAGGAGTGCCCGACGAAAGGCCTCCATCTCCTTTGCGGTCTGTAGAAAAACATCGGGATGACTGTGGTGGCTGTCGATCATCCAGTGTTTGGTGTCTGTAATATGTGCTGAAACTTTCTAAAGTAATAAAAAGCATGCTCGTTTTCTAAAAAAAATGCTGTTTATTCGCGGCACTAAAAACATTAGCGGGTCTTCACATACCCTTCTGATTATTAACTATTTTTTTCACAACCAATGGATATTATTTTAAAAAAATGAATATTTACGTTATCCTTTTACTCAAATAAGAAAGAATGAGGAGAGATAAAATGATCCAACTTGCTCGTTTGATCTTTTGGGTACCAGTCATCTTTTTTTCGTTAGGTTTGGTCTTCCTAACGAAACGACTGCCGCGTTTCACATGGGTTTCTTTAACGATCACTGTTTCTTTGATCATCTTTGTTTGTAAAATCTTAGAATACTCCTATGTCATGACAGATATGAAACTAACCGTTTATTTTATGGGTTTCTTGATTTCTGCTAGTCTGCTTGGGTATATTTTTTATTTGCGTAGTAGAAAACGTTGACTGCAGTTGCGCCTGACTCGCGCCAAAACACCCTCTTAATGCCTTTTGACTACGAACAAAGACGAGCTATACCTAAGAAACAGCTCCTTTCATCCCCTTCGTCAGGATTGCGTCTCATGATCCCCTTTCGAGGGGATTTTTTTATTATTCATCCTCACTCATTCTTATTCAGTCTGCTTTGATAAAAAAACACTTTTCGCCGATCACTGCGTGCCAAGCCTTTCTCTCTGATTCCTTTCGTTGTGACACTTGCGATCCCCTAGAACACATTGCCTTCCTAAATAATTAAATATATAATAAAATTGTAAATTACCACATCATAACAAAGAATCATCAAACCTCTTGAAAGGAGCGTTTCCTATGAACTGGCTGACCTTTGTCGTCCAACCACTGACCCTGCTATTTTTTCTCACGGTTTTTTCCCTTGTGTATTTGATGCCCGAAGCCGTTGTGCCTAAGCCCAAAATGAAAAAATGGGCGTTGACTGTTTCTTTGATTTATCTGGCATGGCAGCTGCTGATTCCCTTTTTCTTCTTTGTTCTCTAAACACAGCAAAAAAAGCGGCTCTCACAAAAGAGAGCCGCTTTGGTTTAGTTTTTAATCCTGTAACAAACTACCGCCATTGGTGGCAATGACTTCTTTGTACCAGTAGAAACTATCTTTGCGGGAACGGTCAAAGCTGCCGTTTCCTTCATCATCCGCGTCTACATAGACAAAGCCGTAGCGTTTCGACATTTCTGACGTGGAAGCCGATACTAAGTCGGTACAACCCCAAGGCGTATAGCCCATCAATTCCACACCATCTTCGATCGCTTCATACATTTGTTCGATATGCGCCTTCAAATAATCGATGCGATAGCTGTCATGGATCGAACCATCCTCTTCCACCGTATCCAAGGCACCTAAGCCGTTTTCAACGATAAACAACGGTACTTGGTAGCGGTCGTACAAGTTATTCAAAGTCACACGCAAGCCGATTGGATCGATTTGCCACCCCCAGTCAGAGGCTTCCAAGTAAGGGTTTGATTCGCCTAAAGAAAAGTTGCCAGCAGTTGCTTCGCCGCCTTCTTCAGGATTGTGGCGAGCAATAGAACTCATGTAGTAAGAAAAGGACATGAAGTCGACAGGGTATTGCGCAAGAATGTCTAAATCGCCGTCTTCGAAGGTCACTTCGATGCCGTTTTCTTTAAAGAAGCGCTTCGTATATGCGGGATACTTCCCACGAACTTGGACATCAGAGAAGAAGAGATTCTCGTGGTCACGCTTGATTTCTTCCATCACATCTGCTGGATTTGGTGTAGCTGGGTAAGCTTGCATTCGTGCCAACATCATCCCTACTTTGATGTCAGGATTGATTTCGTGGGCAAATTTTGTTGCTAAACTAGAAGCCACAAATTGATGATGCACGGCTTGATACATGTCAGAAAGGTTTTGTGTGCCGTCTTCGGATAACAAGGCACCACCAACATAGCCAGAGATCCCCATGATATTGATTTCATTGAAGGTCAACCAGTATTTGACTTTGTCTTTGTAGCGGGTCAACACAGTTTCTGCGTATTTGACGAACAAATCGATCACTTGGCGATTTTTCCAGCCGCCATAGTTCAACGCGATCCCGATAGGTGTTTCGTAGTGAGAGAGGGTCACTAAGGGTTCGATCCCGTATTTCGCACACTCATCAAACACATTGTCATAAAATTGCAAGCCCTCTTCATTTGGCTGAGCATCGTCACCATTTGGAAAAATTCTTGACCAAGCGATGGACAGACGGAAGGTTTTGAAGCCCATCTCTGCATACAAGGCGATATCTTCTTTGTAGCGATGGTAGAAGTCTGACCCCCAACGTTTTGGATACAAGCCTTCTTTGTCATTTAAGGCAAACAAAACTTTTTCCCGTGTCATTGGTGCAGCAAATTCTGCCATGTTTTTGCGGTCTTCTGGTTTGACAGCGATCGCTGTATCAGATGTCGCTGGACCACGTCCGCCTTCGTTCCATGCTCCTTCAAATTGGTTGGCTGCAGTGGCGCCGCCCCATAAAAAGCCTTTTGGAAATTGTTTTTCTGTCATGATTAGCCTACTTTCTTTTTCTTTAATGATCGACACAGCAGATCAGCAAGAAAGCATTCTTACTGATCCAGCGACGTGCCGTTAAACGCATTTATTTTACGACTTCGATCAAATCGTCCTGCGCTGTTACTTCTTTTGACTGTGTCGTTTGGATGTCACTGTAGTCGTTAGAGTTCGTGACGATGACTGGTGTCAGCAAGGAATAGCCTTCCGCACGAATCGCTTCTGTATCAAAAGAAATCAATTTTTGACCAGCTTTGACTTTGTCTCCTTGGTTGATGTAGGCAGTAAAGTGATTGCCTTCAAGTTCTACCGTATTCATGCCGATGTGGATCAATAGTTCTGTTCCATCTTCTGTCACTAAACCGATGGCATGTTTTGTTGGAAACAAGATTTTGACTTCTGCATCTGCTGGCGCAGTGATTTCACCGATCGCTGGTTCAACTGCGATCCCTTTTCCCATAGCACCTGAAGAAAAGACTTTGTCTTCCACATCTGCTAAAGCAACCACTTGACCGGTTACTGGGCTTTTGACTGTTTCGTCTTTGACGCTGGCAGAAACGGTTTTTGCTTCTGGCGCTGGCGCTGCTGGTGTTGCTTGACCGTCGACTGGTGAATCAACAGTTGTATACAATGTTGGTACTTTCAACAACATCATGATGATAAATGACGCTACGATCGCAATCACTGTACCAATCGCCAAGTGGATCACACTATGGAAGCTGCCTGTTGCTGGATCGATATATGCAGGATACAAGAAGATCCCCATACCACCCATTGCATAACCAGTGACGTTAAAGATTGACAAGTAGATACCGACGAAACCTGAAACTAAACAAGAAACGATAAATGGTGTTTTCATTGGCAACGTGTACCCGTAGATCGCAGGTTCAGTCACACCGAAGATCGATGAGATCAATGCTGGCATTGCGCCTTGTTTGACTTTTGGTTCTTTCGTTTTCAACCAAATCGCTGCTAACACACCCGTTTGCGTGAAACATGGTAGCACTGCTGCGGTCAAAATAATCGAAGAGCCGTTTTGCGCCATATCCATGATCGCCAATGGCACAAGACCCCAGTGAAGACCAAACATAACTAATACTTGCCATAATGCCCCTAAAGCAAAGCCGTAAATAATTGGGCTGAAATCATACACTGCTTGGAAAGCAACACCGATCCAGCTAGAGGCTGTATTTGCGACTGGACCTACTACAAAGAAGGTCAACGGCACAGTGATCAAAATCGTTACAAACGGAACCACAAACATTTTGACTACGTCAGGTGTGACTTTGCGCATAAACTGCTCAATTTTTGAAGCGACAAAAATCGCTAAAATAATTGGCAATACGCTGTTGAAGTAGCCGCCTGCTGGCAAGGTCAAGGTTAGACCGAAGACTTTGCTCGCTTCAGCCACACTTTCTGCTAAGCCAGGATAGACCATCGCACCTGCGATCGCTAATGCTGTATAGGTGTTCATCTTGAATTTCTTCGCTGCAGTGACGGCTAAGATCATTGGTAAGTATTGGAACAAACCATCGCCTAGAGTATTCATTACTACATAGATACCATTGGTCGCTTCCATCCCAGTTGCTGCCAGCAACGCCGTGATCCCTTTTAAGATACCGGCTGCCGCTAATGGACCTAAGAACGGTTGGAACAGGCTTGAGATAACATCGATAAAGCGGTCAAACAAGCTGCCTTTTTGCCCGTCGCCTTCATCGATATCAAGACTGCCACCATCGGCTAATCCGCCGACTTTCAACACTTCATCATAAACATCTGGCACATGATTGCCGATAACGACTTGGTATTGTCCGCCTGCTTTGACGACGGTCACGACACCGTCACGTTTTTGCAAATAATCAGTGTCCGCTTTGCTTTCGTCTTTTAAGTGGAATCGTAAGCGAGTCACACAGTGTTTTACAGATGAGACATTTTCTTTGCCACCAACGTGGGCCAAAATGTCTTGCGCTAATTCAGTATATTTTGCCATTTTGATTGCTCCTTTTTTATTGGTCATTTAATAAAAATAAAAAGACCAGCCATTTCTACAATAAACAAGCATGAGAGATCCCCTAAAAAAAGAGTGACAGGTTTCCTCATCGAGTATTGTAAGAAAGTGCAGGTCTTGCCAGCCGAACTGTAACGAATCCATTTCCATTCTTAGGTTAATTTTGAGTGAGCGGCTAAGTTACCGATATGCAGAATCAAATACATCAATTCCATATCGTTGACATGCCAGCCCTTTTGTTCAAATAAGTATTCTTTGATCGAATCTGCGGTTTCTTTTTCTTTTGGATAGCTGCTGAAGGCCAAGGCAATCATTGGATTTGCCAATACTGGCTCTTCTTTTTCTTGACTTTGTCGAATTAAATAATAGCGAATGTGGGTCACGAACCGTTGGAAGTAGGAAGAATTCTCATCAAACTCGATGTTCATGCTGTACTTAACGATCCGTAAAATATTGTTCGTCAACTCGGTGTGCTCATAAGCACTTTGATTGGCGCTTTTTTCAATTTGCGCATTGACGAAATGCAAAGTGATAAACGCAGCTTCTTCTTGTGAAAAATCGGGATACAGCTCTTTGCGGATCAACTCGACCGCTTGGACACTGACCGCATATTCCTTGGCATAAATTTTCTTGATTTCCCAATGCATGGGATTGGTCAAAACAATTTCTTGCTTTTGACGACTGATGGCAAACAAGATATGATCCATCAGTGTGAAATAAACATTTGGATTGAAATCGGTTCCAACACTATCCCGAAAAAGACGCACGATTTCATAAATGACGGCCATTTGTTTTTCGTCAGCCTTCGTCATGACTTTCGACATATGTTCCACTGTCAAATCATCTTCTGGATAGTATTTTTTTTCGATTCGCTCAGCTGGAATCGGGTCACCCGGTTTCGTTTGAAAGCCGATCCCTTTTCCCATTAGGATCACTTCAACTTCATCTTCTTTTGAAAGTACAACATTGTTGTTGATCCTCTTGATAATCTTCACGAACGATCCTCCTTGATCAGCATAGCCCGTAAAAAACGTTGCATCCTTTGACGTCTATGCAGAAGGTCTTGTATTTTTTTCTTTCTCTGACGTGCCGTTAAGTGACGAGGTGATTGACTGCTCTAGAAAGTGTTGCAGGCTATCGTCAAACCTAGCTGGCAGTTCATTGCGTTTTACTTCTCCCCTCCTTTGCTGATCAATGACTGGACCTTACCTTGGAACCGGTTCTTTTTTTAGCTATTAGAAATAATGGAGCAAAAAAAGAAGACCAAAGCAAAAAAGTGTACAACCCAAGAAACTTTGGGTAATCAACGCACTTTTTTCCTCTGGTCTTGCCTGCCGAACAGTAACGAATCCAGTAATGAGAACACTCTCATGTTCCGTTGAGATAATAGTACTCATTCTGAGAAAAAATGTCAACACTTTTTTTGCAAACGTTTTTCTTTTTTCGTTTTCGGCTTCGTTTCACTCTGATTTGCTCGTAGTTTTCTTAATGATAGTGAGGGGTTTTTCTGTATAAATTCTCTGTAACAGCTTGGGCATTTTTTATCCAACAGCACACAACACAAAAAACCGTAATCTTCGTACATTACGGTCATAGCTGGAAGTATGATGCTTGAAAGACGATCAATCACAAAGAATCAGAAAATTGGGGAAGGTCTGGTGCATGACAGACATTCAATGTGACTGACCGCTTTTAGCGATTCATGCGCTTCATGACTTCCACAAACGAAAAGGTGTCTTTGAGAGGGGGAAGCAATCAAATAACCTTTCGATTCTTCAAGATGTTGCTCGATCCTGCGATAAAAACCGCAGAGAGCGAGGAAAATGCTGTTCCTATCATAAAGGAAACAGTCACAAGACTTATCATTGAAAGGTCAACGATAAGGTTTCGCAGAAAAGGCAGTACTAGTTTTTAAATGGGTTGATTTCCCAAGGGCCGAATGGTTCAAATTCCATGAAAAACTACCTCCTTTATTATTTGCTATACCTTATTATATTTGATAACATGTTATTAAAATCACATTGTTCAGAAATGCGTCACAATTAAGGAGGTCCCCCATGAAACAGCAAGGCTCTTTAATCAAAAAACTGCGCACAGATCGCAAAATCTCGCAAGCCAAGCTTGCCGAAGGTATTTCCTCACGCACCACCCTTTCTTCATTCGAAAATCGTAAAACAAACCTCTCATCACAAACCCTATTTGACTACTTAGACAAAATGAATATTACAGTTCATGAGTTCAGTCTGTTGATCGACAGCGAAGTCACGGATCAGAAACGTCAGCTGGTGCAAGATTTCTATACCCGATACTATGAGCGAACACTGACTCTCGATTACTTGGCTAACCTAGAAAAACGCTACTTTGAGACACAAAATTTTTTCTATTATTCTTTGTATGTCCAAGGATTGCTGCTGCTCAACCGTGAAGCATTTCTGATGAATCAAGGAGCTTACACCCAAGAAGTGGAACTGGTAAAGCAATACTTGTTTGATATCGAAACCTGGGGGCGCTTTGAGTTAAATTTATTCTCAAATTTGTTATTTATTTTTGACCAAGAAACAATCAGTTATTACTTAGATCACGGGATCAAAAAAATCCTTCGCTACGCCAATGATCCATTTTATGCAAATCTGTTAAGTGTCGTGATCCTAAACGGCTGTGCCTTTGCCAGCGAAAATAAAGATGCCTATCTGCTTAACAAGTTTCTGCTCTTGTCTGAACCACTACCCAATACACCCCTCTATTTTTATTTAAAAATCCATCAAGTGCTGTATCAGGAAATTTACTCGTATTTACAATCCGCTCAGTTGAACAAAGAGATTCTTAAAAACACCTTAGTCGTTATTGAACAAGCGGGTTACCAGAACCATAAAGACGATCTCCAACAGTTGCTTGCTGCTGTTACCAATCGGGCGATTTAGCCGCTTATTAAATGGGCATTTATGTAATGTTATCTATCAAAAAAAGCTGATCTGTCAACGGAGCTCAGCTTTTTCGTCAATGTCATTCCAACCCGCCCACGAAACAGCCGCTCAAAATGAAGGGGTCAACATGCGACTTGCTTCTTCCGTCTGCATGGACCAAGAAAAAAACCAGTTAGGTTTTAGACCTAACTGGTTTTGTTTGGCAAAAGCAACGAGCATGCTGCTGCCGATTCATTTGTGTAATTTACTAACCGATTAACGAGATTCTGAAGTCACACCGATGGTTGCCCATGGGTTATGATCGGCGTCAAATGCCCAGGTAAAGTTTGCGACACGATCAGAGATCGGTAAGATTTGATTCCGATACAACGTTGGGATCGCAAAAGCTTCTTCAATCGCATATTCTTGCCATGCATCAAAAGCAGCCTTCCGTGTTGCTTCATCAAAGGAATCGATTGAATCGATCGCAGCTAACAATTCAGTATTTTCATCTGACTCAAAACGAGTGTAGTTAAATGCTGAATTTGGTCCCCATAAGCTGGTTGGTGATGGATCTGAACCAGTAGACCAAGCAGCTTGGAAGACATCGATATCTGGATCATCGTTTTTCAGCTTGTCGTAGAAGGCTTGGAAATCGATCAAACGACCTGTTGAATATTGAACATCTAAACCGATCTCTTGCCATTGTTGAACATAGTAGTCCGCCAATGGTTGGGCAACTTCCCCACCAGACATTGACGCAAAGTTGATGGTCAATTTATTGCCATCTGGATCTTCCCGGAAGCCATCGCCATCCACATCGATGAAGCCAGCGTCATCTAGAAGTTGATTTGCTTTATCCATATCTAAATGGTATCCTTCGGCATCACTATTGTGCAACGTACCATAAACAGGTGGGATCAATGTCGAAGCATTTGAACGCAAGCCGTGGTAGAAACGCTCACCGATCGCATCATTGTCGATGGCGTAGCCCATTGCTTGACGTAATGCTTTGTTCGCCATTTTTGCATTTGGATCAAAATCAACACTATTTGTTTCATCATTCCATGAACCTAAACTAAAGCCAAGATACGTGTAAGATTGTTCTGGACGACCTAACATTTGGTAGCCATCCATGTTTTGATACGTATCAAAGGTATCTGTTGGCATTTTTAAGACTAAATCGTATTGCTTCGCATTTAATGCTTCATTGATTGAAGCAGAAGGGACGTTACGCATCACGATTTTTTCTAAGGTCGGTGTATCGCCATAGTAATATTCATTCGGTACATATTCCACCGTTTCACCTGGTACGATATTACTCATTTTGTATGGGCCAAAACCGATTGGATTGGTTCGAACGGGATCACTTGAAGGCATATCTGCTACTTCAATGCCTTCAAAGGCATGTTTCGCTAGTGCAGAATGCCAGATCGCTCCACCGGATTGCTGCATACCTGGATGCATTTCTTTAAACTCGATTTCAACGACTTTGTCGCTGACTGCTGTGATCCCTGAGATCGTATCGGCATCGCCGCTGTGGTATTCTTCCATCCCAACGATATTCGTAAAATCATTGTTGTAACGAACGCCGTCATAGTCTTGATGTCCGATGACTTCATAAGAGAAGATTACGTCTTCAGCCGTTACATCAACCCCGTCAGACCATTTCAAATCCTCACGCAAAGTGATCGTTGCTTTGTTATTATCGACATCTAATTCTAAATCAGCTGGTCCACCATTTACAACTCGAAAATCTTCATCTTGTAGGAACAAATATTCATGGCTTGGCAACATGAAGTCACGGTCATAAGCATCCCGATAAAACTCCCATTGAAACAACCCTTGGAATTGCGTATCTGTTACTACCGCAACATCTAAGACGCCCCCATCGATCACTTCATCGTTATTTTCAACTGCAAGCTGCAAATCATTGATATCAAATCCAGCTGCCTCAGTTGATGATTCTTGTGTATCTGTCGAACCTGTTCCACCTCCGTTACTTTGTCCGCAAGCCCCTAAAACAAGCGCTGCCAATAAAGTAATCATGCCAAACTTCGTTTTCTTCATACTCTTCCTCCTTATTTAAATCCCTTCCTCGTGATTCAGTGACCACTCGATCTTCGAATAAAAAAACCAAGCAAACAGTTTTTTTATCTTAAAATGGCTTTTTTATTAGAAAATCTGAACGAGATTAACTAAATTATAACAATTTTCGTAAAATTCTTTCTGTCAATAATTTCACCGATTGATGAAATTATTGAAAAAAGGGCGATTCTCCTTGATACATCGCCGTTATTTTTATTCGCATTTTCTTAAATTTTTCTTTTTCTCCCTTTTTTGGTTCTCATTTCTCTTCTTCTCCCGCTACTTAAAACTGTCAAAAAATACTTTTTTGTCGCTAAAAGGTGTGATACTATGAAAAAAAGGAGCGTTCAATGAAACTATGGCAGATAAACGAGTTTTCTTACAAACAAAATCGAAACCCTTTGCACCTATCTCACAGCTCTTAACCCAGCGCTTGCTTTTGGCGTATAGCATCGTCTTGATCCTCATTGGCTTGGTTGCTTCCCCTCCTCAAGCTTTGTGGCAAGGCTCGCTGGCAATCTTAAATGCCCCAAGCAATTTGATTTCTGATTATTTTGCGATCGGCAATCTTGGAAGCGCCTTTTTAAACAGTGGCTTATTGACATTGATCAGTATCCTCCTTGCGAAAAAGCAAGGAACGATTATTAGTGGACCAATGATCGCTGCTTTTTTTACCATATCTGGCTTTTCTTTTTTTGGAAAAAACATCTTTAACTCGATTCCCATTCCACTTGGTGTCTATTTATACTCTTACATACAGCAACGCCCCGCAACACAATATTCACTGGTTGCCTTATTTGGCAGTGCCGCCTCGCCGGTGATCAGTTACTTAGCATTCGGTTTAGGGTTGCCTTTACCCGTCGGGATCGCTTTTGGTTATGGCATCGGTCTATTAATCGGTTTGGCGCTCCCTCCTCTAGCAGCTCAATTTTTACAATTCCACCAAGGTTTTTCTTTGTATAATATCGGGTTTGCTGCTGGCATCATCACTATGTTTTTCACGAGTTTTTTACGCCTGTTCGACTTGGAAGTCTATTCAAACAAACAGTTGACGACGGAGTATCACTATTATCTGACTGGGTTCTTGCTCATTCTTTGTCTTGCTATGTTTCTTATCGGTTATCTTCTAAATCAGCGATCCCTCAAAGGCTTGCCTGAGCTTTTTCAAACGTCAGGGAAACTAATGACGGACTATGTCACGATTTTTTCCCTTGGGGTCACGATGATGAACATGGCGATGATGGGGATGTTGATGCTGTTCTTTGTCTTCTTCTTACAAGGCGAACTATCTGGTCCCCTTTTAGGCGCAATACTGACCGTAATTGGCTTCAGTGCATTCGGGAATCACTGGAGAAATAGTTTGCCTGTCATGATTGGGGTGGTTTTAGCAACCAAGGTCGGTTTGACCTCTGATGTCTCGACCTTCAGTTTATTGCTGACAGCGATCTTCGGCACCAGTCTAGCCCCCATCAGTGGGTATTATGGTCCAGTTGCTGGCGTAATCGCTGGGGTGGTCCATGCAGCCTTGGTCACAAATATCACCTATTTACATGGAGGATTGAACTTATACAATAATGGCTTTTCCAGTGGATTTGTCGCGGCAGCAATGGTACCATTGTTAGATGAATACCAGCAAATCAGAAGGCGGAGAAGAAAATGATTGAAAAAGAACGGGCACGGCGAATCGTCGATGAAGTGGTCACCTACTTTTTGTCTCATGACTGTCAAAAGATAATAAGTGAGATGGCCTTTGAAGCAGAGGGGTTTAAAGCAGTTGTGCAAGGTCAATTTCCAGAGCAGCCCTCTGATTTAGAACATTTTATCGACATGCTCAACACACCAAGAGATAGCACGTTAGAAAATTATTATGTGGAGCTGTTAGGCGGTCATCAAACGATCCATGAAGAAAAAGATTACTATCTATTAGGATTAATGATCGACGAAGCCGCCATTATGTATGACGAGGGCCAACTAATCGTTGAACTATTTCGCAAAAAATACAATTGAAGAGTAACCAGCAGGAAACGTTTCTGATATGTGGATTCCACAATTCAGAAACATTTTTTTTTCGTTTGTCGTGACAAAAATGAAAGTTTATTGATAGATTTTTCACACTACTTTTCAGAAAACCAGCGTTATACTTTCATCATAATAAAAAACGAGGTGACCGATAGATGAAAAAACTTCTGATTGGACTTGCAGCGCTCCTCCTCATAGGGTTCGGCGCATTGCAAGTCGCACAAACCGTCATCATGGGCGGCGACAGCTACTACGTCCAAATCACTACAGATGGTGAAAAGACGACTTCTAAGGATGACAATGGGAATGTCTATACTCAATACCACTACGAATTGCCAGGGTATGATGAGAACGGCAAAAGCAAAACCCTTGATTTCAACGGTTTCCAAGAACGACCATTGCGCAAAGAAGCCTATTTAAAGCTTACTTGGAACGAAAAAAAAGGGGTAACTGGCTATGAAGAGGTCAAAGAAAAAGACATCCCAGCCAAAGCATTAACCCAATTAAAAGGAGCGTAACGCAACGATGGAAAAAATTATTCAAGCAAATGAACTGACCAAAGTATACGGAAAAGCCAACGAAAAACAAACCGAAGCCTTAAAAGGTATCAGCTTTGATATTGAAAAAGGCGAATTCATTGGGATCATGGGGGCTTCTGGTTCAGGAAAATCCACCCTACTAAACATTCTTTCAACATTGGATCATCCGACAAAAGGTGCCATTCGCATCAACAATAGCGACATCACCAAACTAAAAGGCGATGCCTTGGCAGATTTCCGCAGCCGTGAAATCGGCTTTATTTTCCAAGACTTCAATCTGTTAGAAAACTTAACGGCTTCAGAAAACATCGCTGTGCCGTTGTCTTTACAAGGAGTCAAACCAAAGATCATCCAACAACGGATCAAACGAGTCGCAGAACGCTTGTCCATCACACATATTCTCGACAAATATCCAGCAGCGATCTCTGGTGGACAAAAGCAACGGGTGGCAGCCGCTCGAGCCTTGATCACGGAACCAACGATCCTTTTTGCGGATGAACCGACAGGTGCCTTGGATTCAAAAAGTGCTAAAGACTTATTGAATATGATGGACGACTTGAATACCAATGACCAAGTATCGATTTTATTGGTCACTCATGATCCCCTTTCTGCCAGCTATTGCCAACGTATTTTGTTTATCAAGGACGGAAAGATCCATCAAGAAGTCAAACGTGAGGATCAAAGCCGCGAAGCATTTTACCGCCAGATCCTTGTCATTCTAGGAAACTTGGAACAATAAGGAGGAAGAACACATGCTTTGGAAACTATCACTTACCGGGATCAAAGCTCGGTTGAAGGATTATATCGTCCTCTTTTCTGGTTTAGTCATGGCTTCAGCCATCTTTTATATGTTCGAATCAATGGCAAGTAATGAAGCCTTTTTAAAAAGCAACTCGATCATCAGTATGGTGGTCTTTATCTTTCGTTTTGGTTCGGTCTTATTAGGGATCATCACCTTTGCCTACATCTTATACGCCAATTCTTTCTTGATGGCGATGCGGCAAAAAGACTATGCCATGTTTATGATGTTAGGAGCCAAAGGACGAAAGATCGCCCAAATGATTTTTATCGAAACCTTTATGGTAGGTATCGTTGCCACCGCCGTCGGCTCTATCTTAGGGATCGGCTTAGCTAGTGGTGTCAATACTTTGCTAGTCAATCAATTAAACTTGCAGATCACCCATTATGCAGCATTTAGTCCAGAGGCATTGATCGTAACCGTCGTCTTCTTCTCGATTCTCTTTTTGATTGCTGCCATCTTCAATGCACGGGCAATTGCCAAAAAATCGATTTTAGCATTATTACGAGAAACAAGCACGCCGGCACAAGTCAAACAACGGCCATTCTTGCTCTTCTTGCAAACCATTTTAGGTCTTTGTTCCTTAGCCATCGGCTATTATATGATGAGCGATTTGATGACCTTCCAATTGATCGGGATCGGCATCGCCCTTGTCACGATTGTTCTTGGCACATACCTAGTCTTTCGTTCGGTGATCATCGCTCTTTTATCCCTATTAAAGAAGAACGATACGATCGCATTGAAAAAGTTAAACAATTTCACCTTGTCGCAATTAAGCTTTCGGATTCGTGAGTATACCCAGATGCTTTCGATGGTGGCGATGCTTTTTGCTCTAGCATTAGGTGCCTTGACGGTTGGTCTTGGCTTTAAAAACGAGATCCCTATCTTGGCAAAAACTGTTGCCCCTTATGACTTGTATTTGAACAATGCCCAAAACGCCTCTGACGAAAAAGTCAATGCGTTAAACCCGACCCTTGATGTGACCTACAGCATGAAAGAAACGGATGACACCATTTATTACGTGAAGGAACAATTCAACGAAAACAACTTGCTCAGCTCCAGTATGGATCAGTTGAGTGTCGATGTCACTTACAACAAGCTGACTGGCGATCAATTAGCTTCTGATGTGACCGCCCAAGACCAATTGCGTAGCTACCTCTTACCAGAACAACGAGGTAAGGAGATCCAAGTCGTCGATCAAACCGCTTTTGGTGCGGTCAATGCATCGGAAACCAGCTTGCGAATGGTACAAGTCAAAGACTTCCAAGCAAGCTACGATGGGCTGCGTGATTTGGCGCAAGCAAATCAAGACGCAAATTCTTCAGAAACCGCCGATATGAATTTTTCCCAACGGGTCTTCGCTTACGACAGCTATAACGGGATTTTCTCTGGTTTTGAATTTATGGGCTTCTTCCTGGGTATCGCCTTCTTGACGATGTTAGCTAGCTGCCTGATGTTCAAAATTCTTTCAGGGGCAAACAGCGACATTCAACGTTACACGATGCTGAAAAAAATCGGTACCCGCACGCGTTTACTGAAAAGCTCGATCCGTAAAGAGATTGGCGTGCTCTTCCTAGTTCCTGGCATCTTAGGAATGATCCATGTCTTGTTCGGTCTAAAAATGTTCACCACCTTGATGATCGATCCGTACCATGACCTATGGCTACCTTTTGGCATCTTTATCGCCCTCTACGCCATTTATTACGTGGTGACCATCTGGTTATACACCAACATTGTTTTAAACCCAAAGAAAAAATAACAATCACTCTCTGAATTGCTCAACGCAAAGAGACCATCAAGCCATGAAGGGCATGATGGTCTCTTTCATTTTTCTTGTTTTTTCTCGGACAAAGGGAAGGCAATCTTAGGGTTTGAACCCTAGATGCATCGCCGCCGCACCTCCTGCATAGCTTTTGACTTGCAACACATCAAAGCCAGCTGCCTGAAACTCACGTTTCAATGCCTCTTTGTCAGGAAAATCCCGTGCCGACTCCTGCAGCCAGGAATATTCTTGATAGCTTTTGGCGAACAGTTTGCCAAATAACGGCATGACATGGTGAAAATAAAAAGTAAACAGCTGCCGCCAGCCGATCAGTGTGGGCTGTGATGTTTCGAGACAAACGATTTTCCCGCCTGGGCGCAACACCCGATGGATCTCCGCCAAGACTTGTTGGCGATCTGCGACATTTCTCAACCCGAACCCGATCGTCACATAATCAAAGTGCTCGTCTGGAAAGCTTAATGCCATCGCATTGCCCGTCTGCCACTGGATCTGCGTTTGTTGCTTTTTCTGTGCCTTTTCTTTGGCAACCGTTAACATTTCTTCGCTAAAATCAACGCCGGTCACTTGCCCCGTCGGACCGACCGCTTCATTCAACGCAAACGCCCAATCCCCGGTCCCGCAGCATAAATCTAATATCTCAGCACCCATTGGTACTGCCATTCGTTTCATGGTGTCCTTGCGCCACCGTTTGTGCAGCTGAAAAGAGATAATACCGTTCATTCGATCATAACGGGAAGCGATCGATTCAAATACATCATGTACTTTGGTTTCTTTGGCTGTTGTTGCCATTGCGGCACGTCCTTTCTTTTCCTCGTTTTAGACGCTAAATTCTCAACCCTTAGGTGTCAGTTGCTATAGGTTGCTGATGATTTTAGTCTAGCACGAAAAACGAGGGGAACAAAGACCATGCTTGCATCGTTTTTAGTCGATTTACATTGTTAATAACTTAAAGTATTATCTTTTTGTGCATATACAGGGTTGCCATCCGATAATCATAATGAATCATCGAAAAGGCTAATAGTTCGCCATTTCTCAGATAGCTGTCGTCTCGTACGATCAGTGCGGGCATACCTTCTTCTAAATGAAAGAAGGCAGCTTGTTCCTTCGTTAACGGTTTGCTCTGGATAAACTTGTCGATGAAGGCAACCGTCAGCTGTTTTTCTTCTGCCAAAGCTTGGAACATCGACCCATCCATCATCGTTTTGGAGATCTCCCCTACGATTTCTGGAATATAATAGGAACGTTCAATCAAATACGGTTTGTCATCTAGCGTGCGAAATCGCTGGACTTCGATAAAGTGTTGATCTTTCGCGAATTGTTTATGACTAGGGAGAAACAACGCATCCGCTGCCTTGACCAGTCGTTTTGAAGCTTTGACTGTTCGAATATTTTTCTCCCCCCTTGTCAAATCTTCATTGAAGCCAAGATCTCCTTGTTCAATAGTGGTTTTTTGATTGCTTTGAAAGCGAATGTAAGAGCCTCGCCCTTGCATCTGATAGATCCAGCCCATCTTGCTCAATTTATTGAGGGCTTGACGTAACGTATAACGAGAAACTGGATAAATCGCCAAAAGCTCTCGTTCACTAGGCATCTTCCCCTGCTCATTTCCAATGTCACCGGCTTCAATCTTTCTGATCAATTCCGCTGCTAAGTCTTCAATACTGAGTTTCGTCATTTGCCTACTCCTTTCCTTCGGATTCTCTACTACTATTATCATCTTTGGCGTAAAAAAAGCCAGCTATTTTTCATAGCCGGCTTATCAAAAATACGGATTGATTATGCCTTCGTTGCGTTTGCTTGTTCGTCCTTGTATAGTTTGCCATCATACATTTTGATGAATGGGAACCAAATCAAGAAAGCAACGACTGCACAGATGATTGCTAAGACAAAGGCACGCCAGTCACCACCTGAACCAATAAAGCCGGATAAGCCAATTGGGGTTGGCCACGCTACTTGGGCAATCGGTGGGTTAACAAAGCCTAAGTTGATGCCAAAATAAGCAACGGACATTGAAACCATCGGTGCTAAGAAGAATGGGATCGCTGTGTACGGGTTGTATACCACTGGCATCCCGAACAAAATCGGTTCATTGATATTGAAGAAGGATGGCACGATCGCTGCTTTTCCTAAAGCACTTAACTGCGCTGATTTTGCAAAGAAGGCGATGAAAATCACCATTCCTAACGTCGCTCCTGAACCACCGATCGTAACGAAACTATTGTTAAACTCACCCGCAAAGGCAATGTTGGCACCATTTTGGTTTTCCACCATATTTGACAACACGATGGGCGTCAAGAATGAGGTCACGATCGTTGCCCCATGAATACCGACAATCCATAGTGCATGCATGAAGAAGTAGATAACAAGTAGTCCGATCCAAGTACTAGTTAATTGCGTCACGAAACTAAAAGGAATCGCAATGACTTTGAAAATATCTGTGCCCATTGCGACTAATGCACCATTGATAACGATCACAGTGAGTGCAATTAGGGCTGTAGGAATCAAAGCAGTAAATGAGGAAGAAACACCTGTAGGTACTGTATCAGGCATTTTGATGACAATATTGCGCTTCACACAAAACGCGTAGATTTTTACGGCAATGATCGCCATGATGATCGCTGTAAAGATCCCAGTTGTTCCTAAACGAGTAACGCCTCCACCGATTTCCCAACCATTAATGATTTTTTGATCGTCAGAAATCACTTCAACTAGCGTGGCTACTCCGCCTTCAAACACTAGTTGCGGTAAGCACATAAAGAACGCCATCATAGAAAGTAATGCTCCATTGACTGGGCTTAAAACAAGTTTTTCTTCTTGTGCTTGAATCTTGGTATACTCATATCCAAAAACAATACAAAAATATAGTGCTAAAATTCCCATTGTTGCAGTATTACCCAGCATATAGAGATTAACTACTTTATCAAATGATGTACTCCAAATGCCCTCTAATACTGGAAAACTTTGTGGCAAAACGCTGATGATCAAGAACATAGATCCTACAATAGTGAAAGGAATCGACGCCATCCCGGCTGCCATGACCCCACGAACGATCCGTAATTGTGAGATTTTCCCCATTGGACCCATTAAGTAGCGGTCCAAGAAGGCAAACATTTTGTTATTTTCTGAATCCATTGACTGTTCCCCCTTGAGTTTCAAATGTAGTCAAATACGTGAAATATTTGTCGCGGTCATGCTCGATCAACCACGCTTTACGCTGGATGAACAAACACGCCATCATGCCGACAGAAAACAAGGCAAGTAAGATCCCTCTACCCGATTGATTCATAAAAGGAATCAACGTTGCTTGCTGCCCAATCAAAATACCAAAAATTGCAATCAGATTAACGCCGAATTGGAGCCAATAACCGATCTTTGTCACCAGTAAACGATTCGATTGCTGCCAATATTTTTGAGTTTGTTCAATAAGTATAAGTCCATCAACGATCAATAAGGCAATGGGAATCAAACCCGCCCATGTCCATTGAGACAGACTCAATAGGGTCCAATAAAGATTGACAAAGAAAAAGATCGCAGTCATATAACGAAAAAGTAAAAAACGATTAAACCGCATACTTTTGTTTGCATATTCTTTCTTGGCTGCTTGGGTTACCGGTTTCCTTTTGGTCACAAGTCCTCCTCCTTGTATATTAGAGTTAGGGTTTTAACCTTCCGGTTTTGATTGGATAACCCTATGAACCATCGTTATTTTAAT
>NZ_JBLGTY010000020.1:0-61021 GCF_047470845.1 Candidatus Enterococcus avicola
TTTGCTATCTTTTTTTATAAAAAAAGTGTCAGTAGAAAATCCGTAGATTTTCCACCAACACTAAATATTGTAGAACCTGTTTTCTTAAAGTCGATCGTCAAGATCGGCTTTTTTTGTTTCATCACAGTGTTTCTTTACTTTAGGTACTATTTTTTGATATGCTTTAGTAGCGGGAAATCGGGGAAGAGGTGGAGAAATGGTTGTAATGGATAATTTGGTAACCATTTTATTTATAGTCAATATTTTGTTATCAATCATTATCATTTTCAGAGAAAGGCGGCAGACTGCTCAAACGTGGGCCTGGCTTTTGGTCTTGATGTTCATTCCAATCGTTGGCTTTGTGCTTTACTTTTTCTTTGGTAGAGGGATCTCTAAGGAAAAGATCTTTGATATGCGCTCACAGGCAAAGGTGGGGCTGAATGTTGAATTAGAAGAACAAAAGCAAGCCCTCGCTCGTCAGCTGTTTCCGCATCCGCCGACCGCGCAGGTAGAAGTGCAGCAGCTGGTCTACCTGTTGACAGTCTTTGGGCAATCCCTGTATACGACAGCGAATAGTATGACGCTTTATACCGACGGACGGCAGAAATTTGATGCCTTGATCGCGGATATCGAACAGGCAAAAAATCACATTCATATGGAATATTACATTTATCGCAGTGATACATTGGGAAATGAAGTCAAAGAGGCACTGGTGCGCGCGGCGAAGCGGGGCGTAAAAGTAAGAGTCTTATTAGATGCTTGGGGCAGCACCCAAGTATCATTGAAGTTTTTTGATGAGTTGCGTCTACATGGCGGTCAAATTGCCTTCTTCTTTCCTTTATTCGTTCCTTATGTCAATCCGCGAATCAATTATCGAAATCATCGGAAAATCGTGGTGATCGATGGAGAAATTGGCTATACAGGCGGTTTTAATGTGGGAGATGAATATCTAGGGCAAGTGGAAAAATTCGGTTATTGGCGAGACAATCACTTGCGAATTGCCGGTTCAGCTGTCTATTCGCTGCAAAATCGGTTTTTGATGGATTGGAATTCACAACATGCGTTGGAGATCAAATATGATCCTTCCTTGTTTCCTGAAATTAAACAAGTCGGGACAGTTGCAGCCCAAGTCATCACGAGTGGTCCTGATACGGAACATGAAGAAATCAAAATGACCTATCTGAAAATGATCAACTTAGCCAAAAAGGAAATCTTGATCCAAACACCTTATTATATTCCGGATGAAGCCATTCACAATGCCTTGAAATTGGCACTGCTTTCTGGGGTGAAAGTTCATATACAAATCCCTAACAAACCGGATCATCCCTTGGTATATTGGGCGACCTATTCCTTTGCGGCTGAGCTACTGCATTTTGGGGCAGTCATCGAAACCTATGAGAAAGGGTTTATGCATGCAAAAACGATGATCATTGACAGTGGGCTCGTTTCGATTGGTTCAGCAAATATCGATGTCCGATCGTTTCGTTTAGACTTTGAGGTCAATACGATCATCTACGATGCACAACTCGCGACGCAAACGAAAGAAGCGTTTCTGGCGGATTCGATCGATTCTAAGCACTTAACGATCGAAGCGTATCAGCAAAGAAAGCTGACGATCAAAATCAAAGAAGGCTTGGCACGCCTTGTGTCACCCTTGCTGTAAAAAAAGTGCCCTTTTCCAAAAGATGGAAGCCATCATTTTGGAAAAGGGCACTTTTTTAATAGGATTAACCCATAATACTTGTGTATGCTGCTAAGAAAATCGAGCCAACAGTGAGAATAAGCATAGTCCAGATCACGACTTGCGTGATTTTTGCAAAGGTACTTTTTGGTTTTTTCTCGTTCATTCTAATCCACCTTTTAGAGTTATTCTAGTGACAGTTTACCCTCAAATACACAAGAACTCAAGTTGAACCAAGGAGAAATTAAGAAATTTTCAATTTCAGGACAAAAAAAATCATTAGAATGGCAAGATAGACTTGTTGAAGATACGCCCTTCTGTTTTAATAGGTAAAGAAATGCATTCTTCAAGACTTTCAAAAGTCAGCTGGTGAACAAAGAGGCTCCTTAAAAAATTTCATGACTGTCTTATTCCAGCTCAGATTTTTAAAAGAACTGAAACACGGATGTAAAGAAAATAAAGTATAGTGACACTAGTTGTTAGAAAGGATTTTGCTGTATGTCTGGATTTAATCCAATCGTTTTGTTTTGGTATATCTTCCCTGTGCTCGTCTATTTCGCCTGTCGGTTCATTGTTTCCGCGTTGTCCTTGAATGATCGTTACCACGTGAAGGCACCGGATTTAGCAGTACCGTTTTTGATGGTCGGGATTCATCAATTATCAAAGTATACTTTTGATCAAGCGATCACATTGTACTATTTGATCTCCATTTTTTTATTAGGGATTCTGCTGGCAGTTTTTCAGGCATATTACTATGAGGAGATCCAATATGGTCGCTATTTAAAGATGTATTGGCGTAGTATTTTTCTATTTACGATCATTTTTCATGTCGTTTTGATCATTCTAAATATTGTTAGTTACTTATAGTGTTTTGACTCTTGATAAACGCCCATTTTTTCACTTAAAGTTTTTTTAAAAACTTTAAGTAGTCGGTTTTCCTCTTTTTCCTCATTTGGTAAAGAAAAGTCAAACAACTTCCCTTTCAAATTTCATATAATTTGTGGTAGAAAGTGGGGGATTGTGGTAGACTGTGAATATCAGGTGGAGATCGGGGGTTATTTATCGATGTTTATGGGTGAATTTCAACATTCGATAGATGCAAAAGGCCGACTAATCGTCCCTTCAAAACTACGAGAAAAACTCGGAGAAAAATTTGTTGTGACACGTGGATTAGATGGCTGTTTATTTGGCTACCCCTTATCTGAATGGGAAAAACTTGAAGAAAAACTAAACGAAATGCCTTTAGCGAAAAAGGACGCTCGGACATTTGTCCGCTTCTTTTATTCTGCTGCAACAGAGTGCGAAATCGATAAACAAGGACGAATCAATATCCCTGTTACATTGAGAAATCATGCAGACCTTACCAAAAGCTGTGTGATCATCGGCGTTTCAAACCGAATCGAGATTTGGGATGAAACGCGTTGGCAAGCATTCTCTGAAGAAGCAGAAGAAAACTTTGATGAAATTGCTGAAACAATGATTGATTTTGGCTTATAGGCTTGATAGGAAGAGGAAAAAACACATGGCAGATTTTCAACACTACACCGTTATGCTACAGGAGACCGTTGATGGGTTAAAGATTCGTCCAGAAGGCGTCTATGTCGATTGTACATTAGGTGGAGCCGGTCATAGTGAATATTTATTGTCGCAACTGTCTGAAGAGGGACATCTCTTTGCTTTTGATCAAGACCAAACTGCTATCGATCATGCGAAAGAACGTTTAGCACCATATGTTGCTAAAGGAATGGTTACGTTCATTAAAAGTAATTTCCGCTATTTAAAGGAAGCATTGCATCAACACGGTGTGAGCCGAGTCGATGGGATTTTGTACGATTTAGGTGTTTCCTCACCCCAATTAGATGAAGCCGAACGCGGCTTTAGCTACCACCAAGATGCACCGCTGGATATGCGGATGGATCAAACTGCAGCATTGACTGCCTATGAAGTAGTCAATCAATTCGACTACCACCAATTAGTCAAAATCTTCTTCCGTTATGGAGAAGAAAAATTCTCGAAACAAATCGCTCGTGAAATCGAGCGGGTGCGACAAGATCATCCAATCGAAACAACGGGTGAGTTGGTCGATATCATCAAAACAGCCATTCCTGCGCCAGCAAGAAGAAAAGGCGGACACCCTGCAAAACGGGTTTTCCAAGCCATTCGCATTGCAGTCAATGATGAGCTAGGTGTGATTGAAGAATCACTTGAACAAGCGATTCATCTTTTAGCAGTCAACGGACGTGTGAGTGTCATCACGTTTCACTCTTTAGAAGATCGCATCGTGAAATCGATGTTCAAGGAATACAGCACACCGAAGGATATGCCGCCAGGTTTGCCGATGATACCAGAAGAATTCCAACCAACACTTAAACTTATAACAAGAAAACCACTACTTCCAACTGAGGAAGAAGTAGCTGAAAATAATCGTTCTCGCAGTGCGAAACTGCGAATCGCGGAAAAAATCAAGGAAAGCGAAGGGTAACAACTATGGCAGAACTAAAAGTTCATGACTATGAATTCAGAGAACCACTTGAATCACAACCTATGGAACACTCTGAACCGACAACTGAAAAACTGCCTACTGATCCCCAGCGTCCTGAGGTCATCCGCGTACCAGCATCTCCGGCTCGTCGGTTAAAAAGCATTTCTACTCTGGAAAAACTGATCGCTGCCTTTGTGATCATCTCTGTATTGACGTTGGCGATCTTGACCATCAATATTCGAACCAATATCAGTCAAGTCGAACACGATATTTCTTTGATCCAATCGGATATCAATGAAAAAACAACACAAGCAGAACAGTTGGAACAAGAGAAAAATGAACTTTCTAAAACCGAGCGCATCCAAAAGATTGCTGAGGATAATGGATTGTCGATCGATGACGGCAATTTAAGGAAAGTGGACTAAATGAAGTTAACAGATAAATTCAAGCAATACTTAAAAAAGAACAATCAAACTACAACGAACAATCGCAAAAAAGTAGGTATTATTCTCTTTGCTACGAGTATTGGATTGTTCTTTTTGTTTGTCACGCGTTTGAGCTACATCGTCATTGTCGGAGATGTCGCTGGGACTTCCTTAGCTGAAAAAACGAAAAATCTTTATGAAGGCAGTGAAGTCATCAAAGCGAAACGTGGAACGATCTATGACCGCAATGGGATTCCAATTGCT
This sequence comes from Candidatus Enterococcus avicola, assembly GCF_047470845.1. Taxonomy (NCBI): domain Bacteria; kingdom Bacillati; phylum Bacillota; class Bacilli; order Lactobacillales; family Enterococcaceae; genus Enterococcus; species Candidatus Enterococcus avicola. The sequence goes on from NZ_JBLGTY010000020.1 coordinate 4,832, forward strand.
GAAGATGTGACTTCCTATTCAATTTACGCTGTTTTGAACCAAAATTACAAAGATGGCAAAAAGAATCTTTTTGCAGAAAAAGCAAACTTCAATAAATTGGGCAAAATCTTGTCGGATGTATTGTCCATCGACCAAGAAACAGCAGTCAATACATTAGAAGAAGGGCTTGAGCAACAATTATGGCGTGTTTCTTTTGGAAGCAAAGGGAACAATATTACATTAGAACAAAAGAATGCGATTGAAGATGCAATGGAAAAAGAAGGGATTGCTGGCTTTCATTTTGACAGTCATCCAGCTCGTCTTTATCCGAATGGTGTCTTTTCTTCTCACTTTATCGGGTATGCTGTTGCCAATGATGACGATACTGGTCTAGTTGGGAAAACGGGACTAGAAGCTGCGTACAATGACGTGCTTTCTGGGACCGATGGCGAGATCGTTTATCAAAAAGATAACAATCAAAATCCGTTGCCAGGAACCGTAGCCGAAACTGTTGCAGCGGTGGATGGAAAAGACGTCTATACGACCATCGATAGTCGAATCCAAAGCTACTTGGAAACGCTGATGGACAGTGTCTTTAAAGAAAACAAACCAGAAAACTTAACAGCGAACTTGATGGATGCAAAAACTGGTGAGATCGTGGCGATGGCGCAACGACCAACCTATAATCCAGAAAATTTGGATTCCATCAATGATTGGCAAAACCTATTAGTTGAGGACAACTACGAGCCAGGATCAACCATGAAGATCTTAACGACGGCAGCAGCGATCGATCAAGGGATCTTTAATGAAAACGAAACTTTTACCCCAAGCCCTGATGGAATGAAACTTTATGATGCAACCATCAACGACTGGGACTTCGGTCAAAAAGGAACACTGACGATGCGCCAAGCACTTTCATGGTCGAGTAATATTGGAATGGTGACCTTGGAACAGCGAATGGCAGATCGTTGGCAGCAATACTTAAAAGAATTTGGTTTTGGTCGCAGTACCTATTCAGGATTGCCTAACGAAAATACTGGGATCACACCAGAGGATAACCCTGTCAGCCAAGCGATGACGTCATTTGGTCAAGCGATTGGTGTGACGAATTTCCAAATGATGCAGGCCTTTACGTCGGTGGCAAATAACGGAACGATGTTGAAACCACAGTTTATTAGTAAAATCGTTGATGGCAATACAGGAGAAGAAACGGTCACACAACCAGAAGAAGTTGGCCATCCCATCACAGCAGAAGCGGCAACAAAAGTACGGGAATATATGCGTGATGTTGTCGAAAGTGAAAATTACGGAAGTGCTTATGGTGTCTATGAACTACCGGGCTACAATATTTCCGCGAAAACGGGGACAGCCCAAGTAGCCGATCCAACGACCGGTAAGTATTTGTCTGGGGGTACCAATTATCTGTATTCTGTTGTTTTGATGTTTCCTTCAGAAGAACCTGAATATATTTTGTATTTGACGATCAAATTGCCAGAGAAGCACGAAAGCACCGTGTTGGGTGAAATTGCCAATCCATTGATGAAACGAGTCATGGATCTGAAAAATTCTGCATTAGAAGATAGTACAACCTCTGGTAGTGAAACGACTGTAGGGGATTATCGTAATCTTGATACAGAATCAGCGGCAACTGACGTTCAAAAAGCTGGGTTGACCCCTGTTGTCATCGGTGATGGCGAGAAGGTCATCGCACAGTCCGTTGACAGCGGCACTTCTATCATGCCTGGCGGACGGGTACTGCTGATTACGGATAGCGACAAGTATTACATGCCTGATACGACCTCCTGGTCCAAAGCAGATTTGATCAAATTTGGCAGTCTGTTGAATGTGGACGTCAGTTTTGAAGGGGACGGCTATTGTACCAAACAGAGCGTGGAGCCTTATACTGAGTTATCGGGACAATCGATCAAGTTTACACTAAGCGAAAACGAATAGAATAATAGGAGAGAACGATATGGAATGGACAGAGATGATATTACCTTTGGCAAGCGGCTTTGCGATCGTAACAGCCGCAATGCCTTTGTTTATCGGCTATTTTCAAATGAAGAAATACGGACAGGAAATACGTGGTGACGGCCCTAAATGGCATAACGTAAAGGCTGGTACACCAACGATGGGTGGGTTTGTATTTTTGATTTCTGCAATGATCACTGCAATTTGGGTAGGGGCATGGCAAAATCAACTGACTGCTTCATTGTTCATTCTTTTGTTCATTACCTTGGTTTATGGTGCATTAGGATTTCTTGACGATTTCATCAAGATTTTCCGCAAAAGAAATATGGGCTTAAACTCGCTGCAAAAATTGATTGGACAAATTTTAGGCGGACTCGTCTTTTACTTTGTTTTTCGAGCGGAAGGCAATGCAGACGTGTTAAATTTCTTTGGGATCGATGTGCCACTGTCGATCTTTTACGGAGTGTTCGTCATCTTTTGGCTGGTCGGTTTTTCAAATGCAGTCAACTTGACCGACGGTATCGATGGTCTGGTCGCAGGACTGGGCACGATTTCTTTTTCAACTTACGCACTGATTGCTTGGCGGCAAGATCAAATTGATGTATTGATCGTTTGTCTAGCAATCATTGGCGGATTGATCGGCTTCTTTCCGTACAATCGCAAACCGGCTAAAATTTTTATGGGGGATGTCGGCTCGCTGGCTTTAGGCGGTCTGCTGGCAGCAATTTCGATTCTTTTACACCAAGAATGGACCCTCTTGCTTGTCGGACTGGTCTATGTTTGTGAAACAGCAAGCGTGATGCTGCAAGTTGCCTCATTCAAATTAACGGGCAAACGAATCTTCAAGATGTCACCCATCCACCATCATTTTGAAATGAGCGGATGGTCTGAGTGGAAGATCGACACTGTTTTTTGGTGTATTGCGTTAGGTTGCTCGTTGCTCACAATAGCCCTTGTATGGTAGGAGATGAAGAAAATGAAAAAAATTAAAACATATCAAAATAAAAAAGTTCTTGTGCTAGGATTAGCGCGTAGTGGATTCAGTGCGGCCAAATTGTTACATGATTTGGGCGCACTTGTGACCGTTAATGACGGCAAGCCATTTGCTGAAAATCCCGAAGCACAAGATCTTTTGGCGTTAGGGGTCAAAGTGATCACTGGCAGCCACCCAATCGAATTATTGGATGAAGGCTTTTCGTTAGTTGTGAAAAATCCAGGAATCCCTTATTCACAGCCCCTTGTTCAAAAAGCTTTAGAGAAAAAAATTCCTGTAATCACGGAAGTGGAGCTAGCGTATCAAATCTCTGAGGCTCCGATTATCGGCATTACTGGTACGAACGGAAAAACCACCACAACGACCATGATCGCCAATGTCTTAAACGCCGGGATGCAAAAAGGGCAGGCACTGCTTTCTGGGAACATTGGGTTTCCTGCAAGTTCCGTTGCTCAAACGGCCAAAGCGGAAGACCGATTAGTCATGGAATTGTCTAGCTTCCAATTGATGGGGATCGATACTTTGCGACCAAAAATCGCCGTGATCACCAATATTTATGAAGCCCATATCGATTACCATGGCAGTCGTCCAGAGTATGTCCTAGCAAAGTGGCGGTTGCAACAGCGAATGACTGCAGATGATTATTTGGTGATCAACTGGAACCAGCCAGAACTAGAAGCACTGTCGGCAAAATCAAACGCGCAAATCATTCCTTTTTCCACCAAGGAAAAAGTAGCAGGCGCGTACATGCTTGACGGTATCCTCTATTATAAAGAAGAAGTGATTATGGCAGCTGATGAACTTGGCGTGCCAGGAGATCATAATATTGAAAATGCATTAGCAGCGATTGCTGTCGGTAAACTTTGCGATATGCCAAACGAAGCCATTAAGCAAGCGTTACAAACCTTTACAGGCGTGCCCCATCGGACTCAGTATGTCACCACCATCAATCAGGTGAAATTTTTCAATGACTCCAAAGCAACAAACATTCTAGCCACAGAAATGGCATTAGGCGGCTTTGACAATGAGAAACTGATTTTATTGGCAGGTGGTCTGGATCGGGGGAACAGCTTTGATGACTTAGTTCCCGCACTAAAAGGGCTAAAAGCCATCGTGTTGTTTGGTGAAACAAAGGAAAAATTAGCCGCTGCTGCTCAAGCAGCAGGGGTAAAAACAATTGAAATGACAGACAATGTTGAAACAGCCGTCCCATTAGCCTTTTCTTTAAGTGCTGCTGGAGATACGATTTTATTGTCACCTGCGAATGCAAGTTGGGATCAATACCCTAATTTTGAAGTTCGCGGCGACAAATTTATGGCGGCAGTAGCAGAACTTAAATAGAAATGAGTGACGGATATGAAAATACTTGTGACTGGCGGCGGTACTGGCGGACATATTTATCCAGCGTTGTCTTTTGTCGATTATGTAAAAGAGATTGACCCGACAGCCGAATTTTTATACATTGGTGCAACAAGGGGCTTGGAAAATAAAATCGTCCCTCCAACAGGTATTCCTTTTAAAACATTAGAAATCCAAGGCTTTAAGCGTAAGTTGTCCTTCGATAATGTAAAAACGATCCAACTTTTCATGAAAAGTTATTACGCAGCCAAAAAAATCATCAAGGAGTTTCAACCGGATGTGGTGATCGGCACCGGCGGCTACGTTTCTGGCGCGGTGGTCTTTGCTGCAGCGAAGTTGAAAATTCCTACAATTATTCATGAACAAAATAGTGTTCCCGGGATCACGAATAAATTTCTAACCAAATATGTGGACAAAATCGCCATTGCCTTTCACGATGCGTCCCAGTACTTTCCAGCGAAGAAAACGGTGCTGGTGGGGAATCCCAGAGGTCAAGAAGTACGCAACAGTCAAAAGTCAGCGATCTTGTCTTCCTACGATTTAAATCCGGCGAAAAAGACGGTCTTGGTTTTTGGTGGGAGTCAAGGAGCACTGAAAATCAATCAAGCGATCATTGATGCGCTGCCGCTGTTTGCTCAAAAAGAGTATCAGCTTCTCTATGCGTCAGGTGAACGGTATTACAAAGAGATCGAAGAAAAAATCGGCATGTCAAAAGATGCCTTTCCTAATATCAGTATTCGCCCTTACATTGATCAGATGGCAGAAGTGATGGCAAATAGTGATTTGTTGATTGGACGAGCAGGAGCCACATCGATCGCAGAATTCACTGCATTAGGGATTCCAGCGATTTTGATTCCTAGTCCTTATGTGACCAATGACCACCAAACGAAGAACGCCCAAAGTTTAGCCAATGCAGGAGCAGTCAAAATGATTGCCGATCATGAACTAAACAGTCAAAACCTCGTGGAAGCAGTAGACAGTATCATGCAAGATGAAGCCCTTCGTAGTAAGATGGCAAAAGCCTCAAAAGAACAAGGGATCAGCGATGCCTCAGAACGATTATTTCGACTTGTGCAAGAGGTAATCAAATAGTACAATGTGTGGGATAGAAAGGAGCGATTATCATTAGTAAAGACAAAACACCTCATGATGATCAAACCCCCTCGTCAACGGAAGAGTTGACCCCTTGGCAAAAAGAAAATCTAAAGTATTTGCAAGAAAAAGGCAATCAGCCAGCTTGGTCTTCTCCTGCTCCTGAAGAAACAGAAGATACGTCCAAAGACCATGAAGACGAGCAAGAAGAAACATTTTTTGAAGCAGATGAAGCAATGGAAGAGTCTGTTGATGAGAAGGAAGCATTGCCAGAGCCAGAAAAGAAGGCCCGCTCCTTTGCTGATCGGCTGCCTAACCTAAAGGCGTACCGCAACCAAGTGTTGATTCGCCGTTTAGCCTTGATTATTGGATTGTTGATGATTCCTTTATTGATTGTTTTGTATTTCGTTTCGCCCCTTAGTCGTTTGGCGAATGTGGTCGTCAAAGGCAATCATGAAGTATCCGCAGAAGCAATTCTCGAAAATTCGGACCTAACCGTCAATGAAGAGATGTGGCCGCAATTTTTCGAACGTAATCAAAGCGTGTCTGCCATCAAAAAAGAATTGCCACGTATAAAAAATGCCTCAATTTCTCTATCTGGTATCAATCGCTTCGATATCACTGTCACTGAATTTCAAGAAGTTGCTTTACTAGCCCAAGATGGTGGCTATGCGCCGGTTTTAGAAAATGGCGTTGTGTTAGATGAAATCAGTGAGCAGCCAGTGGAAGGATTGCCGGTTTTAGAAAATTTTTCGGCTGAAGATAAAATCAAAGCAACACTTAGTGCCTATCAAGAATTAAGTTCAGAAATTCGCGATGGCGTTTCTCAAATCAAATATACCCCCCGTGACAGCAATGATGAGCTGCTGACTCTCTTTATGAATGATGGCAATCAAGTGATCGTCAACATTTCGAATATGGTGAGTCAAATGCAGTATTATCCGCAAATTGCCAAAGATTTGACCGAGGACAGTATTGTGGATATGGAAGTTGGAATCTTTACTTACCCAATTTCAAATACACAAGAAGACGATGCAGACGAAAATCAAACAGCTGGTAGTGATTCTTAGGAAAAATTCAAGAGTTTTTTTCATTAACTTGTTTCTAAAAAGCGCCATTATATGGTAGAATTGGTAACAGTGAACAAATTATTCGAATGAACTCTAAAAACGGACTGTGATGGTTCGCTATATATCCAATTTAAGTAGGAGGGAACCCCATCCATGGCAAAAACGGGAATGTATGTTGGCCTTGATATCGGTACGACATCTGTAAAAGTTGTAGTAGCCGAATACGTTGACAGCCAAATGAATATCATTGGTGTAGGTAATGCAAAATCAGAAGGAATCAACCGTGGGATCATTGTAGATATCGATAAAACGGTACAAGCCATTCAAAGAGCAGTAAGACAAGCAGAAGAAAAAGCAGGAATTCAAATTCGCAGTGTAAGTGTTGGTGTACCAGCCAATCTTCTTGAAGTGGAAAATTGTCAAGGAATGATCGCTGTCAATAGTGAATCAAAAGAGATCACCGACGAAGACGTGCGTAATGTTGCCTCCGCAGCACTCGTTCGTTCTACCCCTCCTGAAAGACAGATCATTGCTATTTTACCGCAGGAATTTACCGTTGATGGTTTTGAAGGAATCAAAGATCCTCGTGGCATGATCGGGGTTCGCCTAGAAATGTTTGGTGTTGTGTATACAGGACCAAAAACCATCATTCACAACATTCGCAAATGTGTTGAAAAATCTGGTCTGATTGTTAATGAAGTAGTCATTACGCCATTAGCACTAACGGAATCGATTTTATCAGACGGTGAAAAAGATTTTGGTACGATCGTCATCGACATTGGTGGCGGCCAAACAACCACAGCAGCGATGCACGACAAGCAATTGAAATTCACCCATGTGAACCAAGAGGGCGGCGAATTTGTCACAAAAGACATTTCGACGGTTTTAAATACCTCTTTCAACAATGCAGAAGCATTGAAGATCAATTATGGGGATGCGTATCCTGAACGCACTTCAGCCAGTGAAGAATTTCCAGTTGATGTGATCGGGAAATCAGAACCAGTGAAAATCGATGAACGCTATTTATCAGAAATCATTGAAGCCCGTATGGAACAAATCTTCACCAAATCAAAAGAAGTCCTAGACGAAATCGATGGGCTTGATTTACCGGGTGGCGTGATCTTGACTGGTGGCGCTGCAAGTCTTCCTGGTGTCGTAGATCTTGCTCAAGAAGTATTCGAAACAAACGTCAAGCTTTACGTTCCTAATCATATGGGACTTAGAAATCCTGTTTTCACGAATGTGATCAGTATCGTTGACTATTCGGCAAACTTAAGCGAAGTGTACCAGCTTGCCAAAAGTGCGATCACTGGTGAAAAAACAGTGGCGCAACAGCCCGTTGCTATTCAACAACAAGAAGTGCATTACGAACAATATGAAGCGCCAGAAGAAACTTATGAAGAAGCAGAAGAAGAGAAAAAAGGTGAGTCGATCACAAACCGAGTAAAAGATTTCTTCTCAAATATCTTTGAATAATCTAAAACGATTCTCAGGAGGAAGATAAATTATGGAATTTTCAATTGATAATAACATCAATGACGGCGCTGTGATCAAAGTCATCGGAGTCGGTGGCGGTGGCGGCAACGCAGTCAATCGTATGATCGAAGAAAATGTCAAGGGCGTAGAATTTATTGCAGCCAACACTGACGTTCAAGCGTTAAAAAACTCAAAAGCAGAAACAGTCATTCAATTAGGCCCTAAATATACCCGCGGACTTGGTGCTGGCTCTCAACCAGAAGTTGGTCAAAAAGCAGCGGAAGAAAGTGAAGATTCTATTCGCGAATCATTAGAAGGCGCAGACATGATTTTCATTACCGCTGGTATGGGTGGCGGAACCGGAACAGGTGCTGCACCGATCGTAGCGAAAATCGCTAAAGAAATCGGCGCGTTGACAGTCGGTGTCGTTACTCGTCCGTTTACTTTTGAAGGACCAAAACGTGGCCGTTTTGCGGCTGAAGGCATCGCTAAATTAAAAGAGAATGTCGATACCTTATTGATCATCTCAAACAACCGTTTATTAGAAGTTGTTGACAAGAAAACGCCAATGCTTGAAGCATTCCGTGAAGCAGACAATGTCTTGCGTCAAGGGGTTCAAGGGATCTCAGACTTGATCACTGCACCTGGCTATGTCAACTTAGACTTCGCTGATGTGAAAACAGTAATGGAAAATCAAGGCACAGCCTTGATGGGAATCGGTGTTGCTAGCGGGGAAGAACGTGTAATCGAAGCAACGAAAAAAGCGATCTCTTCACCATTACTAGAAACGTCGATCGATGGCGCAGAACAAGTGCTATTGAACATCACTGGCGGATTGGATATGACTTTATTTGAAGCACAAGATGCTTCTGATATCGTCGCTCATGCGGCAACAGGCGACGTAAACATTATCTTAGGTACATCAATCAATGAAGACTTAGGCGATGAGATCCGTGTGACTGTCATTGCAACCGGCATTGACCCTTCAAAAAAAGAACGGGGTTCTCGCTCTAGCAGACAAAGCCAAGGTCAAATTCATTCTATCCCTCAAAAACCAACATTAGATATGGATCAAGCACGGCCAGCGCAAGCAGAAGAAAGCAATGGTTTCGGTGATTGGGATATCCGTAAAGAACAAAATGTACGACCTAAAGTAGAAGAAAACACATTTGAAAATGTAGAAAAGAAAGAATTCGATACCTTCAGCCGTGATGAAGTACGTTCGAATGATGACGACGAATTAAGCACACCACCATTTTTCCGTCGTAAACGCTAGGGGGCAGAGCACATGATTTCTGAGAACTTGCACAAGATTCAGCAAGAGATACAGGATTCCTGTGCTCTTGTTTCTAGAAATGCCAATGATGTCTGTTTGACAGCTGTGACAAAATCCGTCGATACAGAAACAACAAGAGTCCTTTTAGAAAATGGTGTGCGGGATTGTGCAGAAAATCGAGTAGAAAAACTACTTGAAAAGAAGGCAGCACTAAAGGATTATCCAGATGTCCGTTGGCATTTTATTGGCAATTTGCAACGCAGAAAGGTAAAATCAATTATAAATGAGATTGATTTTTTCCATGCGTTAGATTCAATCAAACTGGCACAAGAAATTCAAAAACGAGCAGAGCATCCGATCAACTGCTTTGTGGAAGTGAATGTTTCGCAGGAAGCAACGAAACAAGGGATTTTTGTTGAAGAGGTAATGGCTTTTATTGAAGCACTTGCTTCGTTCGACAAAATTCGTGTTGTTGGATTGATGACGATGGCCCCGCTCACTGCTTCCAAAGACGAGCAGCATCAGATTTTTAAAGAATTAAAAAGGATTCAACAACAGATCGCTGACCTGCATCTTACACATGCCCCTTGCTTAGAAACGAGTATGGGAATGAGTAATGATTTTCCCATTGCGATTCAAGAAGGTGCAACATTTATTCGTGTAGGAACAGCATTATTTCAATAAAAAAGGAGGTTGACCGATGTCGCTCAAAGAGAAACTGACCAATTTTTTTGGATTGACTGACGAAGAAGATTACTACGAAGAAACATTTGCCACGGAAGAACCGGCACGCACAGCGTCTAAACAAGCTGTGAACCAAGGAGGAGCTTTTACAGCCCCCAGAGCAACCACGAATACGTATGCATCTGGCCAAGCGGCAACACGTACAACAAGTCAACCACAAAATCAAGCCTATCAATACAGACAGCAATCACAAGCAGCTGTCTATCAACAAGCCTCAGCTGCGGCTGAACGGGTAAGACCGGTGACGAAGACGGAAGAAAAAGTCGTTTCGATGGCACAACAAAGAAGCAATACGAGAGTCAAAGAAACAAAAGCAAAAGGAACACCCGCACAAGCAGCTGGTAAAATAACGATCGTAGAGCCACGCGTCTATTCCGAAGCGATGGGGATTGCCAAGCAGGTCATCAATGGGGATGCTGTACTTGTTAATTTTCATTTAATTGAAGAGTACCAAGCTCGTCGAATAGTTGATTTTTTAACAGGAACAGTGTACGCTGAAGATGGTGATATCAAGCGTGTTGGCGATGAAATTTTTCTTTGCACGCCTAAGGGTATGGAAATTGAAGGCACTGCCCAAACATTAGCAGATACCAATTTTTTTGATATCTAAAGTGAGGAGGAACGCCAATTTTATTTTTGAGATTCGTTAAATTACTAAGTGATGCTGTTTATCTGTATACCATTTTATTAGTGATCTATGCACTTTTGTCTTGGTTTCCAGGAGGGTATCAATCCGCTTTTGGACGTTTCTTAGCAAAAGTGTGTGAACCGTATTTGAGTTTATTTGATCGATTGAAATTAAGTTTTGCTGGTATTGATTTTACGATTGCGTTTGCAATTATCGTCTTACAGCTAGCATCACAAGCATTGATATTGATCTTACAATCAATTTTATTTTAACGTAAGGGGTGGTTATCGGTGAACGCAAATGTCTATCAACATTTTCGAAACGATGAACGCCCTTTTATTGATTCCGCTCAAGGATGGATCGAACAAGTGCAAATGCAGTATGCGCCTTACTTAACTGATTTTTTAGATCCGAGACAAGCGTATATTTTAGAAAGCTTGATTCGTCAATCAACGGATTTAAGCTTCCGCTTTTTTGGTGGTTACGAAGCTGCTGAAAGACGACGTTGTTTGATTTATCCCGATTATTATGAGCCCACCACCGATGAGTTTGACATGACTTTGTTTACGATTCAATACCCGAAAAAATTTACGGTGTTGAGTCATGGAAAAGTTTTAGGCACGTTAATGGGGACTGGAGTCAAGAGGGAATACTTTGGAGACATTCTTTCCGATGGTGAAATATGGCAAGTATTCGTTGCCGCTGAAGTCAGTCATTTTATCCAACTCCAAGTGGATAAAATCGGAAACGTATCGGTGCGCTTGGAAGAAACAAAATACACCGAGTTGATCGTTCCTAAAGATGGCTGGACCGAGGAAAGAGAAACGGTTAGTTCATTGCGTCTTGATACAGTGATCTCTGCCGTATACAACATCTCACGTCAGCGTTCGAAACAGTTGATCGAATCAGGAAAAGTAAAAGTAAACTGGACAGAAGCACTACGACCAGATTTTGTTCTGGATTTACTGGATATCGTTTCAGTAAGAGGATTTGGTCGGATTCAAATACAGGGGTTAGAAGGAACCACGAAAAAAGAAAAAGTTAGATTGTTATTAGGTGTATTACGTAAATAAATCAAAGAGGTGTATAGAATATGGCATTAACTCCATTAGACATTCAAAATAAAAACTTTTCAGTAAAAATGAGAGGATACAACCAAGACGAAGTCGATGACTTTTTGGATATGATCGTCCGCGATTATGAAGAAGCGGTTCAACGCAATCGCGAGTTAGAGAAATCATTGAAACACGCCGAAGAAAAACTAGAGTATTTCAATGAACTGAAAGACGCCTTGAACCAATCCATCATCGTGGCTCAAGATACCGCGGATAAAGTAAAAACAAGCGCAAGCAAAGAATCAGAAGTGATTGTTACGTCTGCGCAAAACCGTGCGGATGAAATGGTTGCTACTGCAGAAAAACATGCCCATGCCTTGATGACCTCAGCAGAAGAAAAAGCCAAAGAGATTTTGACAGATGCAACAAATAATGCACGTCAATTGGCGACAGAAACAAATGACTTGAAGAAGAAAACCAGAGTCTTCCACAACAACTTATTGGTTATGTTACAAACCCAATTAGAACAAGTGAAGAGCCCTGAGTGGGAAGAAATTTTGGCGCCATTTTCAAGCTATGTGCAAGATTCCCATCAAGTAATCAGAGAAGTTTTATCAAAAGAACTTGACAGTGAAAATGGTTCTGGAGTAAACTCAGAAGCAGTGGACACATTTGATGTGGACGTTGTTGAATCAGATGAAAAAATCGTCGATGTAAGCGAAAGCCCTGAAGTGAAAACATTAGATGATGCAAGAAACTTATTAGACGAATTGAACAAAACAGATAACAACTAAGACACAGAACAGAAAAATTTCTTATAATTTTCAAGCGAGTTTGGGAGAGTGGAAGCCAAATAAAACCCTGTAAGAAATCAGATCATCTGTGAGTTGCGTTCTTTAAAGAGCTGACTTTTTAAAGACTCGAGTAGAGAACGACGCCTGATCCCGTTACCGATCATCAAAGAATTGTCAAATGACAATTAAATTTGGGTGGTACCACGAACACGTTCGTCCCTTGCCAGGGACGGACGTGTTTTTTGCTGTGAATCACTATGATTGGCTTGCGAAGCAAGACAGAATAGATGATGAACAGTACTAGGCGACCGCCGGGAGCGTAGTAACCTTACTAGGAATCACTAGGATTGGTCCGCAAAGCGGAACAGAGCAGATGATGAACAGTACTAGGCGACTGCTGGGAGCGTAGTAACCCTACTAGTAATCACTAGGATTGATTTTTAAAATCAGTGGGACCTAAACAAAAGAAAGTCATGGCAACCTATCCATTTTGATACGTTCAATAGAAGCAATTGATTGGTCGAGTCAATGGATTTAGAAATTATACGGAAACGTAGTGAGACGAAAAGGAGCGAAACAAGAATGAAAATGAAAGAAACACTGCATCTTGGAAAAACCGCTTTTCCAATGCGAGGCAACTTGCCGAACCGCGAAGTGGATTGGCAAAAAGAATGGGAAGAAAATCGATTGTATCAACGCCGTCAAGAATTAAATGAAGGCAAGCCAACCTTTGTCTTACACGATGGTCCTCCTTATGCAAATGGGAACATCCATATTGGACACTCATTGAACAAAATCAGTAAAGACATTATCGTACGTTCCAAATCAATGTCAGGTTTCCGTTCCCCTTATGTACCTGGTTGGGATACCCATGGTTTGCCGATCGAGCAAGTGTTGACGAATAAAGGAATCAAGCGTAAAGAAATGAGCTTGGCAGAATACCGCAAAAAATGTGAAGAATATGCTTTGACACAAGTGGATACACAAAGAGCTGACTTCAAACGTTTAGGGGTTTCTGGTGATTGGGAGCACCCATACATCACACTGACGCCCGATTATGAAGCTGCAGAAATTCGCGTTTTCGGAAAAATGGCAGAAAAAGGCTATATCTACAAAGGATTAAAACCAATCTACTGGTCACCATCTAGTGAATCATCACTAGCAGAAGCCGAGATCGAATACAAAGATGTGAAATCACCATCGATCTATGTTGCTTTCCCAGTCGCAGATGGCAAAGATCTGCTTGATTCAGATACATCTTTTGTTATCTGGACGACGACGCCATGGACCTTGCCAGCGAATCTAGGAATCTCTGTGAATCCAACCTTTGCCTATGTTCAAATCTTGGCTGATGGTCGTAAATTTGTCGTGGCAAAAGATTTATTAGAAACCGTGACGAATGAGATCGGTTGGGAATCTGTCGAAGTATTGCAAGAATTGGCAGGCGATCAATTAGAAAAAATGACGGCGCAACATCCTTTCTATGACCGTACGTCTCTGTTGATGTTAGGGGATCATGTGACATTGGATGCCGGTACTGGTTTGGTCCACACTGCACCAGGACACGGGGAAGATGACTACATCGTCAGCAAAAAATATGGGCTAGATGTCTTATCACCAGTCGATAGCCGTGGGGTCTTCACAGAAGAAGCACCAGGATTTGAAGGGGTTTTTTATGACAAAGCTAATCCAATGATCACTGAGCTTTTAGAAGAAAAAGGGGCGCTATTAAAACTAAACTTCTTTACTCACAGCTATCCACATGATTGGCGGACGAAAAAACCAGTCATCTATCGGGCAACGCCACAATGGTTTGCTTCAATTGATAAGTTCCGTCAAAACATTTTGGATGAGATCGAAAAAGTAGATTGGATCATTCCATGGGGCAAAACCCGTTTATACAATATGATTCGCGATCGTGGAGACTGGGTGATCTCTCGTCAACGTGCGTGGGGTGTACCATTGCCAATCTTTTATGCAGAAAACGGCGAAGCCATCATCACGCCTGAAACGATCGAGCATGTGGCAAACTTGTTTGCTGAACATGGTTCAACGATTTGGTTTGAAAAAGAAGCCGAAGAATTGCTGCCGGCTGGCTTTACGCATCCAGGCTCACCAAACGGTAAATTCTCGAAAGAAACTGACATCATGGATGTTTGGTTTGATTCAGGTTCTTCTCACGAAGCCGTGTTACGTCAACGTCCAGAATTGACGTTCCCAGCTGACATGTATTTGGAAGGTTCTGATCAATATCGCGGGTGGTTCAACTCAAGTATCACAACTAGTGTGGCGATCAATGAAGTCGCACCATACAAAGCCGTCTTGTCTCAAGGCTTCTCCTTAGATGGCGAAGGCCGTAAGATGAGTAAATCTCTTGGAAATACCATTGCTCCAGAAAAAGTGATCAACCAAATGGGTGCGGATATTTTGCGCCTTTGGGTCAGCAGTGTTGACTACGAAGCGGATGTTCGAGTGTCTATGGATATCTTGAATCAAGTATCAGAAGTCTATCGAAAAATTCGCAATACCATGCGTTTCTTATTGGCTAACACGAATGATTTTGATCCAGCAAAAGACAGCGTACCATTTGAAAACTTGCGTTCTGTTGATAAATACATGATGGTTCGTTTGAATCAAACGATCAAAACGATCCGAGAAGATGGTTATGAAAAATACAACTTCTTGCATATTTACCGAACAGTCATCAACTTCTTGACAGTCGATATGTCATCCTTCTATTTGGATTTTGCGAAAGATGTCGTTTATATCGAAGCTGAAAATGATTTCCAACGTCGCGCCATGCAAACCGTCTTTTATCAAACAGCGGTTGCGTTGACGAAATTACTAACGCCGATCATTCCGCATACGGCAGAAGAAATCTGGTCACATTTGAAAGAAGAAGAGGAATATGTCCAATTAGCGGAGTTCCCTGGCTATGATACATTTGCTAACCAAGAAGAGCTGCTTGATTTATGGCGTGCTTTCCTTGATTTCCGTGACAATGTCTTAAAAGCATTGGAAGAAGCGCGTAATGCAAAGCTGATCGGGAAATCGTTTGAAGCAAAAGTGACTGTCTATCCAACCGAACCGGTTGCGGCATTACTAAAAGCCATTGATTCAGATATCGCTCAGTTGCTGATCATTTCACCGGACTTCTTAACGATCAAAGAAGCAGGTGAAGCAGCACCAGAAGCGGCCTATCAATTCGAAGACGTGGCGATCTTAGTGGAAAAAGCCGAAGGTGAAGTCTGCGAACGTTGTCGTCAAGTCCGTGTGGATGTCGGTGTAGAAGAGCAGCTACCAACACTTTGCGGCCATTGCGCAGCCATTGTCAAAGAAAACTATCCTGAAGCGGTTGCAGAAGGCTTTGAAAAATAAAAAAACGGAAAAAGATGATCCTATTGTGGGTCATCTTTTTTTTGAAATCAATTAAGCTTGTTCCTTGAAAATGGGACATAAGCAGCTGTTTGTGACATCCAAATGAGAAAATCCGCGTTAATTGATAACGATTCTCATTTGTTTGCAATAATTTTACGATAGTTTATTGTATAATAAAAAAACCTTATTAGACGAAGATTCCTGCCTGTGATTTACAAGTAACTACTTGTTCAATGGATGTAAGTAACCCTTGAAGGAAGAAAGCAACGAGATCGGATCAAGTAAAAAAAACTTGCCAGATAGAAAATCAGGTTGTAAACTGTTAAAAATCGGAATATTCAGAAAATTGAAAGAAAGTGTGATTCCATGAGTGATTTAGAGATGATGAAAACAACGAACCAAACGATGTACGATACCGCTTTTGAAAAAGATGCTTGTGGGATGGGGTTCATTGCTCAGAAAAATGGTCATTATTCCCGAGAGCTCGTCCAAAATGCCTTAACGATGTTAGAACGGATGAATCATCGAGGGGGAACTGGCGCTGAACCTGACACGGGGGACGGAGCAGGAATCTTGATGGCGATGCCAGATCCTTTTTTTCAGCAGCGGGCAAAAGAGGCAGGAATCCCATTGCCTGAAAAAGACGCCTATGCTGTTGGGATGTTTTTTTTACCGAAAGAAAAGCTCCGAGCAGCACAGGTCCAAGAAGAAGTAACTAAAGACATTCAACAAATGGGTTTTACGGTTTTATGGCAGCGCGACGTTCCATATGATTATTATCAGTGTGGGCCGGGGGCGCAAAAAGTCATGCCATCTTTTGTGCAAGTCTTTATTGAAAAGCCTGTCGATGTAGCTGCTGGCCGTCCCTTTGAAGATCAGCTTTATCGGCTACGGCGTAAACTGGAAAAAACATATCATACCGATGAGCTGTCTATCTGCAGCTTGTCCAGTAAGACAGTTGTTTATAAAGGGATGCTGCATGCCTATCAAGTTGGCTTGTTTTTCAAAGATCTTCAAAGCCCAGAAATGACTTCGAGTATTGCTTTGACTCATTCTCGTTTTTCAACGAATACCTTTCCAAGCTGGAGTCGGGCGCAACCTTTTCGTTTCTTAGCCCATAATGGCGAAATCAACACGTTACGCGGGGCGGAAAATTGGATGCATGGACATCAGATCGAAGTCTACGATGACGAAAACTCCGATTCTGCGAAGCTGGAAAATTGTATGGAATACTTGTATCGTCAAGGTCGAGACATTCCCCAAGCACTGCTGATGATGGTGCCAGAAGCGTGGTCTAAAGAAGCTGGCTTGACGCCAGAACTGACGGCTTTTAATGAATACAATGCAAGCTTTATGGCTCCTTGGGATGGTCCAGCAGCTTTATGCTTTACCGATGGGGAGATGGTGGGAGCTGCCCTTGATCGTAATGGATTGCGACCATCTCGCTACTCGATCACGAAAGCTGGTTTTGTTGTCGTGGCCTCTGAGTCAGGAGTGGTGGATTTACCAGCGTCGGAAGTGATTGAAAAAGGGGTGCTTGGACCAGCAAATATGTTTTTGGTGGATACCCAAAAAGGGATGATCTTACGAAATCAAGAAATCAAAGCGCATTATGCGAATGCCCACCCTTACCAAGAGTGGCTAGCGGAACACCTATTGACACCAGAGCTGCTTCCTGGGACTGAGAAGCAGGAGGAAACAGCAGACGATGCGATCCAGACTCTTTGGAAACGAAATGGCTACACGGATGAGATCATACGCACGTTGATTTTACCAATGGCTCAAACGGGAGAAGAACCAGTGATCTCCATGGGGTTTGATTCACCCTTAGCTATTTTGAGCGAACGTCCCCAATCCTTGTTTACGTACTTCAAGCAACAATTCGCCCAAGTGACCAATCCACCCATTGATGCGATTCGCGAAAAATTAGTGATCGGTACCGAGCTGTTTTTAGGTCGAGATGGGGATGTTTCAAAGGACATCCGAATCAATTGTAATAAGCTGAAGATTGCTAGTCCTGTGTTAAAAACGAGTGAATATGAAAAGATCAAACAGTTAAATCAAAATGGTCAAAAAGCGGTTTTACAGTCGATTCTTTATGATTATGTACCAGAAAACGGGGTAGCTTTGCAACAAGCGTTAGAAGCGCTTTTTAAAGAAACGGAGCAAAAAATCGATGCTGGGGCAACGATCATCATTTTAAGTGATCGGGAAGTCATCCAAGCGCAAGAAGGAAAAGTGGCGATTCCGATTCTCTTGGCGGTATCAGGCCTGCACAATTATTTGGTGCGAAAAGGCAAACGTTCCTTGGCATCGATCGTTGCGGATACAGCGGAAGTCTGTGAGGTCCATCATTATGCCATGTTAGTCGGCTACGGAGCAAGTGGGGTTCATCCGTATGGGGCTTACCAGACATTGGCGCACTTTGAGCTTTCAGAGAAGATCGAAAGTTACCGCAAGGCATGTGAAAAGGGCATTGTCAAAATCATGTCACGAATGGGAATCTCAACGATCGCCGGTTACCACGGGGCACAATTGTTTGAAGCGGTTGGTATCTCTGAGAAAGTCATCGCTGAATATTTTACCGGCACGGTTACCCGTATCGGTGGTCTCTCGTTAGCGCAAATCGAGCAAGAATATCTGACGCGTTATGAGGCCGCATATGGTGAAAAACGAATGGATTATCTTGATTCTGGCGGTAGTTTCCAGTACAAAGCCGATGGGGAGCATCATTTGTTCAATCCAAAAACGATCTATGGGTTCCAAAAAGCCGTTCGCACAGGCAGTTATGAGCTTTATAAAGAATATGCGGCGGAAATGAATCAAGAGGCATTGGACAATCCAACGACGTTACGGTCTATGTGGACCTTTACGAACACAAGACGCAGTATTCCGTTAGCTGAGGTGGAGCCTGTCGAAACGATCGTCAAACGATTTAAAGTCGGGGCGATGTCCTACGGCTCACTAAGTGAAGAAGCGCATCGCTGTATTGCTGAAGGAATGAATGCGATCGGGGCAAAATCCAACAGTGGAGAAGGTGGCGAAAACCGAAATCGTTTCAAACCAGTGGAGGGCATTAATTATAATAGTCGCATCAAACAAGTAGCTTCTGGCCGTTTTGGTGTCAACGCCGAATATTTAATGAGTGCAGATGAACTCCAGATCAAAATGGCGCAAGGGGCGAAACCTGGAGAAGGCGGTCAATTACCAGGCAATAAAGTCTTCCCGTGGGTCGCCGAGATTCGAGGGTCCACGCCTGGTGTTCGATTGATTTCACCGCCACCACATCACGACATTTATTCGATTGAAGATCTAGCCCAGCTGATCTATGACTTAAAAGCCATCAATCCGTATGCACGGATCAATGTCAAATTGGTTTCTAGTACGGGCGTGGGTACGATCGCTACCGGTGTCGTCAAAGCTGGCGCAGACGTAGTCGTGATCTCAGGCTATGACGGTGGGACTGGTGCTTCTCCGAGAAATTCGATCCGTGATGCCGGCTTGCCTTGGGAGATGGGGCTTGCAGAAGCCCATCAAACGTTAGCTATGAATCATTTGCGGCAGCGAATGACCTTAGAGACAGATGGAAAATTGATGACGGGTCGGGACATCGCCATTGCTGCTCTTTTAGGAGCAGAAGAATATAGCTTTGCCTCTTTAGCGCTAGTTGCGATTGGTTGTGTCATGATGCGGGTATGCAGTATCAATACATGTCCTGTGGGAATTGCTACACAGAACCCAGCGTTGCGAAAATTTTTTGCTGGAAAACCTGAGCACATCATCAACACGATGTACTTTTTAGCAGAAGATCTACGGGAAACGATGGCTGAGTTAGGCTTTCGTACCATCGATGAGATGGTAGGACATGCGGAATTGTTGACACCACGCTTCGTTGCTAAAGGCAAAGCAAAATCATTAGACTTTTCGAAAATGATTGGGACGACGATCCCAATCGAACGCAAAGTGACCGATCCATTCCTTGAGAAACGTCAATGGCCAGAATTAGATGCTTTTGCACAAGCTGCTATCGACAACAATCAAGAAAGCGTGACGAATCATACGATCAATAATGTTCAACGCTCAGTCGGCGCGCGTTTAGGAGGCTGGATCGCGGAACGTTTTGGCAATTATGAAGTTACGCCAGGTCTGTTACAGTTTACGTATCGAGGTATTGCTGGACAAAGCTTTGGGGCTTTTGCCACCCAGGGCATCCAGTTGAAACTGATCGGTGAGGCCAACGATTATGTAGCCAAAGGGTTGAGCGGTGCCCGCTTGATCATTGTGCCACCTGAAGATGCCGCTTATGACGCAGAGCATTCACCAATTGTTGGTAATGTAGCGTGCTTCGGGGCAAATCGAGGCGAAGGCTATTTCCGAGGCATTGCTGGCGAACGCTTTTGTGTTCGTAACAGTGGAGCCAATGTCGTTGTCGAAGGTGTTGGCGATCATGGCTG
Organism: Candidatus Enterococcus avicola; assembly: GCF_047470845.1. Lineage (NCBI taxonomy): Bacteria > Bacillati > Bacillota > Bacilli > Lactobacillales > Enterococcaceae > Enterococcus > Candidatus Enterococcus avicola. Next base: position 25,102 of record NZ_JBLGTY010000020.1, read on the forward strand.
TGAGTACATGACTGGCGGTGTCGTGGTGATATTAGGAAAAACCGGCCGCAACTTCGGTGCTGGAATGTCCGGTGGCGTGGCGTATGTTTACGACCCCGATCAAACCTTTGCCGATAAATGCAATCGGGAAATGGTTGATTTATATCGGATTGGCGAAAGCGGCGATGACCACCAACTAAAAGAGATGATCCAGCAGCATTTCGCCTATACAGATTCATTGAAGGCGGCTGAGATCCTAGAAGATTGGGAAAATCAGCAGCACCATTTCATCAAAGTCTATCCGACAGAATACCATCAGATGATCCAAGCGACGGAGACCTTGGCGGACCAAGGGTTTGTCGGAGATGAACTTGTGACGAAAGCCTTCGAAGCTGTCGTCGGTCCACAATTGACCATCCCAGGAAAGGAGCGTGACTAATATGGCAGATCCATTTGGTTTTTTAAAGTACCCAAGAGTAGAAAATCCTACCCGACCAGTGGCAGAACGAATCGAAGACTGGCAAGAATTACAGACGCCATTGCCTGAAAATGAGCGTCAAGAGCAAGCAGCACGCTGTATGAACTGCGGGATTCCTTTTTGTCATACCGGTTCTTTTTACGGGGGGCAACGAGCGGTTTCAGGTTGTCCCAATGACAACCTGATTCCTGAATGGAATGACTTGGTTTATCAAGGGCGTTTCCAAGCCGCTTTTGAGCGTCTTGCCAAAACCAACCCATTACCTGAAATGACTGGTCGTGTTTGTCCAGCTCCTTGTGAAAAAGGCTGTACCGAAGCACTGAATGGCTCAGGTGTCACGATCCACGACAATGAACGCTTTATTATCGATACTGCTTTTGAAAATGATTGGGTCAAAGCCTCGGGATTGCCTCAAGAAGCGACTGGGTTCAAAGTTGCCATCGTCGGCAGCGGACCAGCTGGTTTATCCGCTGCATGGCGCTTGAATCAACTAGGGCATCAAGTGACGGTCTATGAACGCAGTGATCGCTTTGGCGGTTTACTGATGTACGGTATTCCAAATATGAAATTAGATAAAGACGTCGTTCAGCGACGGATTGACTTGATGGCAGAGCTAGGCGTGACCTTTGTCGCTAATACGGAGATCGGTCGTGACTTGTCAGCAGAAGAATTGGCCGCTCAGTATGATCGGGTCATCTTGGCAACAGGAGCTAGTGTTCCTCGTGACTTGAAGATTCCAGGTCGTGAATTGACTGGGGTGCAATTTGCAGTCGATTATCTGACGGAAGCAACCAAAGATGTGTTAAAGCATGGCAAAGCGGCAACAAGTAAAAAACTTGCTGGCAAGCATGTTATCGTGATTGGTGGCGGCGACACTGGAAATGACTGTATTGGTTCAGCGATTCGGCAAGGAGCCGCTTCTGTGCGTCAATTGGAGATCACGCCCCAACTGCCATTGACACGGACCGACAGCAATCCTTGGCCAGAATACCCAATGACAGCTCGCACAGGATATGGGCAAGAAGAAGCGGCTGAAGTGCTACAAACACAAGTGACGTATCATGGAGTGTCCACAACGGCCTTTATCGGCGCCGAACGCGGCCAGTTGATCGCCATCGAAACGGTCTCAGTAGATCAACAGTTTCAGCCGATCCCTGGCACAGAGCAAGTGATCCAGGCGGATTTGGTCTTGCTGGCAATGGGCTTTGTTGGTGCAGAGACCCAACTCTTCGATGCCTTTGGTGTGCGAGAAGTGTACGATGATTACACGACGAACAATGAACGAGTGTTAGTCGCAGGAGATGCCAAACGAGGACCGAGTTTAGTCATCTGGGCGATTCGTGAAGGACGCTTAGCGGCAGAAAAAGTCGATCAAGCGTTACGATCGTTGGTGTATCAATAAGCAATCAATAAAAAACAACCTGAGCAGCTATTCCTCCTTCTGAATTAGAAGGGGAGCAGCGAAATGCTCAGGTTGTTTGCCTGTTAAGCGATTGGTTCAGATGGATGGGGCTTAGACAGCTGTTCATTTTTTTCCATTGCTGCCTTCGGTAGGCGAATCGAAAAGACGATGGTTTCATCACGGCTTTCCGCCCAAATCTTTCCACCTAATGCTTCAACGATTTCTTTAGCGATCGGCAAACCAAGACCCGTCCCACCCGTCGCTGTTGCTCGGGAAACATCCATGCGGTAGAAAGGCTCAAAAATCAAGCCGATCTTTTCAGCTGGGATCGTTTTTCCTTGATTGGTCAAACGAATCAGGATATCATCAGACTCGCTGATGGCTAATCGCAAAGGGGAGTTAGGATAGCTATAATTGATGGCATTGCGGATCAAGTTGTCAAAAACGCGTTCCATTTTCTCCGTATCAACGGTCGCAAAGACTTTTTTCTGTAGCTGAAGTTGCCAATGGAGATTTTTTTCTTCTAACAGCGGCAAAAATTCAAACGTCAACTGTTCCAGCATCAAGCTCAAATCCGTGGTTTCAGTTTGCAAGGCGATCGTTGTAAGATTAAAGCGGGTAATTTCGAAAAATTCGCTGATCAATAGTTCCAGCCGTTGGGCTTTTTGCAAGGCGATCTTCGTATAGCGTGCGCGTAGTTCGGTAGAAAGCTGCGGTTCCTCTTCTAAAAGCGTCAAATAGCCGATCACACTGGTCAAAGGCGTTCGTAAATCATGTGCGAGATAGACGATCAAATCATTTTTTCGTTGTTCCGCTTCTTTGGCGGCTCGTTGATCCTGTAAGTTTTTCTCTCGCAACTGGTTCATTTCTTCTTGCACATCAATCATATTGCTGGAAAGAACGATTCGCTTCGTGGGTTCGGCAATCAGTTGGTTTGTGGCTTGGATCGTTTCATTCAAATAACTGATAGCTTTACTCATATAATAAATCGTTGTGCTCACCCAAATCAGTAAGGCCCCGATGGCTAAGCAAAGAAGCCAATAGTCAGCAAAAAGTCGTAAAATTTGATAAATGGGTTCATAGCCATACCAGACCCTCATTCCAGCAACGAAGCGTACTGCGAAAGGAATGATGATCAAGATCGCCATCAAGATGCCCGTGGTGATAAAGTATTGGGTCAAGAGCTTGCGGATCAATGGACTTCTATTTTTCAATGATATAGCCGACCCCCCATACGGTTTTGATTAATTTCGGTTTGCGGGGTTGTTCGTTCAGTTTTTCCCGCAAACGGGCGATATGTGCCATCACTGTGTTATTGTTGTCTAAATACTTTTCTTTCCAAACTGCTTCAAAAAGGGTTTCCGAGGCAACGACCGATCCTTGGTGTTCAAATAAGTAAAGCAAGATTTTAAATTCGATGGGGGTCAAGAAAACCTCTTTGCCATAAAGAAAACATTGGTGGCTGTTGATTTTCAACAGTAAGCCTTCCTTTTCGTATTCTTCAATCTTCTGGGGATTCGCTGACTGGTTGTAACGCTGGTATCGCCGCAGCTGCGTTTTGACCCGAGCAACGACTTCTAAAGGATTGAAGGGCTTGGTCACATAATCATCTGCCCCAAGGCTTAGACCGGTGATTTTATCCAAGTCTTCCCCTTTTGCCGTGAGCATCAGTACTGGGAAAAAGTGGGTCTTACGAATTTGCTGCAACAGCTGGAAGCCGTCGATATCCGGCAGCATCACATCTAAAACCGCCACGTCGACCGTTTCTTTTTCAAGATAGGCCAAAGCGCTCGTTCCATCATAAAAAGGTTCTACTTGGAAGCCTTCATTCCTTAGAAACGTCGTGACTAACTCCGCGATTTCTTTTTCATCATCAACAACAATTATTTTTTCTGCCATCCTTGATTCACTCCAACTATCTACGATCATTTTTCATTTACACTACCATTTACTCTACACTCATCATACCGTAATCGGTAAGCGAATGCATTCGTTTTCTACTTTGAACTAGAGGTGATGCGGGAACCTAGGCGGCTGATCAATTCATTGGTAATGGTTTGTGCTTGATCAGCGGTAGTCGTCCAATCGCTGATTACTTCGAGCGAACTTTCGACCGCCAGTTCTGGATAGTCCGTTAAATCGATCAAGAGCATATCCATACAAACCAACCCAATCTGCGGGAGTAAAGCACCCTGATAAGAAAGTTGGAACCCTTGGTTTGATAGGGCACGTGGAACCCCGTCACAGTAGCCGATGCTAACGATCCCGATCGTGGCTGGTCGATCAAAAACAGTGCCTAATCCATAGCCGATCGCTTCACCAGCGGCAACTGTTTTTTTGTCTACCAGTAAGGCTTTGAGTGTCAAAATTGGCTGTACGTTTATCTTCTGCTTCGTTGGTTCGTTCGGGACGCTCAATGAACCAGTTAGAAGAATACCTGGACGTACATAATCATAGTGTTTCTCTGGGTAATTCAATATTCCGTAGCTGCTTTGCAGATGTGTTAGTCCATAGACGATATTTCTAGCGGATAAGCCAGCCAACAGATCATCAAAACAAGTGATTTGGGCTTGTGTCCGCAAGATACTTGTCGTATCCAGCTGATCTGAAGAGCCTAGATGGGAAAAAATGCCCGTAATCTTGAGAGATGGCAAGGCGTAAAGTCCAGTAACTGTCTCAAGATCAGGTGCAACGCCTAAGCGGTGCATACCAGTATCTACCGCTAAATGGCATTCGATCGGAATGCTTGTTTGGGCTAAAGCATGCCCATGGGCCTCACTAACGATGGTTTGAATCAAGGAATAATGTTTCAGCTCTTTGGCACGTTGGGCAGAAGTGTACCCTAAAATCAGTAAGCGACTTTTGATGCCAGCTCGCCGTAATTCAATGGCTTCTTCAAGGGTAGCAACGGCAAAGAAATCAACGCCGGCTCTTTCTAGGGTACTGGCGACCGTCTTCGCATCACAACCATAAGCATCCGCTTTAACCACCGCCATCACTTTTGTTGTTGCTGGGATCAATCGCTTGATTTCCTGCAGGTTGTGCAACAAAGCGGGGGCGGAAAATTCTTTGGCTGCGCGCTGCAATTTGGGCGGCGTTTTTTTCGAAAACGGGAACAGCTTTTGCAAAGCAAAGAGACCTTGCACCACCCCAATGGTCAGTCCTAAGACCACGAAGAAATTGATCAGATTGTTTTGCAGCAAGGGCAGCTTTTGACTAAGAAAATGGGTCACTGCAATGGTATAAGGATGGAGCAAATAGAGCCAAAGGGACAGTCGACCCGCTTGTTTCCAGATTATGGGTGCTTGCCATTGCTGGATGATCGGAAATAAAAACAACAGGACGAAGGGCAAAAAAACATACATGCTGTCATGTTTCGGCGTGGTAAAGTGATGCAAAAGGTAACTTTCCAAAAGCAAGCAAATCAGACTGATCAGCAGATAACTATAGCGATGGGGAGAAGCTGGTTTCTTGGAAAATCTTCTGGCTAGTACCCCTAAGATCAAAAACAAAGGAGCAAAGAAAATGCCGTTGCGAGTTCCATCCAATAGTTGAAAAATCAGTGAATAGAGTGGCGTAATGGGTGTTTGTGCAGCCAGGCCAGACCAACTGTCCCCACCTAAACCAACCACATACAAACCGACAGCAATGAAAAACACTTGCTTGAAAGAAAGCCGTGTCAAGAGGCCCATCACTAGTAGACTGCCGGTAATGATCGCAGGAAAATACCAAAGATGGTAAAGAATGCCAGTGACCAACAATGTTTGGATAAAGGTGCCCAGCGGCATGTTCAACCCAAGCATGCCGCTGTACCAAGCAAGCGGCAAAAAGAGCAGTGTGGCTATGAGGTAGACTTGCAGCTGCTTTTTAATAAACTGCCAGACACGCTGTCTGGCAGGATAGCTGTTTTGGGTGGCTAAGTCGCTGAACACGTAATATCCGCTGATCATAAAAAAGAAGGGGACGGCAATTCTGAAGAGCGTCAACGTGATCAGGATATCACCGTCAGGCCATAAGCGGTGAAGAGGCAGACAGTGGATCGCCACCACCATCATCGCCAAAATCACCCGGAATTGCTCGATTCCTTGATTCTTCTTCATGCGAACTGCCTCGCAGTTTGTTCAAGGTGTTGATGGTATTCTTCCAAGGTCCACTGTTGACTGGCGATGATTTGACTATGAGGCAGACCAACATAACGAAAATGCCACGGTTCATAGCCAATCCCTGTAATTTCCTGTTTGTCTGCGGGATAGCGTAAAATAAACCCATAGTTCATCATTTCCTGGGTAAATAAATCAGCGGCTGCGCTGTCACGAAATCGTGGGCAGATCAAATCATCCTGGCTGCCCTTTAAACCAACATCGATCGCTAAGCCTAACTGATGTTCACTGCAACCGGGCAACGCCACAAATTGTTTCGTATAGGCTAGCCCATTTTCTTTCAAGGAATATTCCCATAAATACCGTTGCTGCTTTTCGGTTCGGTAGCCATCTAATAAGCAGATCTCGTCTTCAAGCTTTAAAGCTTTGACGAGCCGTTCCCATTGTTTGGCTGCTTCTGGCTGCAAGTAAACCTCGTCTTCGCTGAAGGCAGCAAGGACTAAATGAGGGGGTTCTTGGTTTTTTTCTAACGGAAATTCTTTGCTAACTAACTGTAGATAGGGATTCATTTGACTTCCTCCTTTGCTAAGACAAGCAGTTTTTGTAGTAGTTCTTGATAGGATAAGCCGACCGCTGCCATCATGGCAGGATAGCGGGAGTGACTCGTAAAGCCCGGCATAGTATTGATTTCATTCAAGTATAGTTCTCCTTGATCCGTGACAAAAAAGTCGATGCGAGCAAGACCTTTAAGACCAAGACTACGATAGAGCAGCTGAGCTTGTTCTTTGACCTTGGTTTCAATCGTTTCAGGCAATGGCGCAGGGACGGTGATTTTGGCGCTGATCAGCTGGTACTTTTCTTCAAAATCGAAAAAGCCGTCTACTAATGAAATGGCGTCACAAGCACCGACAGTCAAAGAGTCGTTGCCCAAAATACCGCAACCGATCTCAACACCGGCAATATTTTTTTGTAGGAGCACTGCGGAACAATAAGTAAAGGCTTCTTTTAAGGCAGAAGCGATTTCTTCAACGCAGGTGACTTTAGTGATCCCTTTTGAGGAGCCCGCTTCATTAGGCTTAAAGAAAACTGGAAAGCCATGGGTCTGGATAAAAGCTTCGATTTGTTCTTGCTGGTTGGCTTGATTTGTCAAGAGAATCGTAGGAGCACTTTGTACGCCAATGGCTGCTGCAGCTTGATGCAGCAGCCATTTGTTCATACATAAGGCAGAGGCTGCCACCCCGCAACCTACATAAGGCAGCTTCATCAATTCAAACAATCCTTGGATACTGCCATCTTCCCCATATTTGCCATGCATAATGGGAAATAAAACATCAGGTACCAACGTTTGCTGCTCTTCACTTAGCCAAAAGCCGTTTCCTTCAAATAGCGGCTGTATTTTCTGTTTATGTTTCGTATCCAACAACCACGTGTCTTGTCGGATGTTTTCCAGTTCTCCTGTATACAAGTACCAATCCATAGCATCTGGGGCGATCCCGATCAAAGAGAGGTCGTAGTCATAGGGAGATGATTGGAGTGCTTCGATTGCGCTAGTTGCTGAAGCTAAAGAAACGGTGTATTCCGGTGAATTGCCTCCAAAAATAATGGCGATTTTTTTCATGTTTTTCTTCCTTCCGCTTTTCGATTCTTACTACATTTAGTCTATCAAGGAAAGAAAAAAGAAATTTGCGGGCTTACTGGTATCTTTCTTTTCTTTTTGTGATGAAATTCTGACGAATTTATGACAAAAGGAAAGCGACAGCTGCCGCTCCTTTTACACCAGAAAGAAACTTGCCTTTGAAGTAGAAAAAGCTGCCATAAGATGGAGTGGAAAAAATAGTGAAAAAAAAGCACTCTGAAGGAAAGGGGGAGGCAATAGCAGGAACGGTGACACAAAAAAAGCACGCAAAAGCATGCTTTTTCTTTTTGATGAGGGCTTTTCGATTATTATACGATTCGCTTATTGTGCGTAATGCGCACGAGGACCACCAATATATTTGGGCCGTGATCCCAGAGCTGTGACATGGGCAGCGCCGAGTGACTTGATAGAGGGACGGATCGGGATTTGAACATGTTTGACATGCATGCCGATTGCTGTGTCGCCAATATCGATGCCAGCTTTTGCTACTATGTGCTCCACTTCAATAGGCTCATCGAACAGCTGGAAAGCGGCAACTGAGCAAGCACCGCCTGCATGCAACTGGGGCACTACTGCGACTTCTTCTAATTGATATAGTCGAGCCGTTTCACGCTCAACAGCTAAAGCCCGATTGAGATGTTCACAGCCTTGAACGGCTAAATGAATATTTTTGGGACGCAAGATCGCTCGTAGTGTTTCAACGATAACCATGCCTACTTCTTGACTGGAATTTTTGCCAATCAAGCCGCCCACGACTTCACTTGTTGAACAACCAAGGACAAAAAGATCATTTTCACCAACATTCGCTGTCGTAATGACTTCTTCAACGATCGTAGTTAAATCCGTTTTTAATTGATTGATATCTGTCATAAGAATCACCTTTCATTTAAAGAAAACTTTTTCGTGCGGCGCAAGGCATGCGTCAGGGGTAAAGCAACGATGCTGCCAAAGACCGTTTGGATCAAATTACTTGGGATCGAGGCGATCCCAGCGCCTAAACCGAATAGCAAAACCGTTGCTGCTGCATAGCCGGCGATCATGATTAAACTGCCGACAATGACGGCTGCTAGTGGCCGATGGCTCATTCTACCTACGATCCAGCCTTGCACACCATGGATCACGATGGAAAAGAAGGCCCATTCAGGGTAACCTGATAGAAAATCAATGATGCCGCCGCTCATTCCACCGACGAAGGCACCCGCGCTAGGTCCGAACAAAAGGGCCGAGATATAGATCCCTGCTTCACATAAGGTCACAAAGCCCTTCGTTTGAGGAACAGGAATGATAAAGGTCAAAGAAAGTGCACACGTGAGTGCCGTCAGCATAGCGATCGTCGTTAGGTTTCTTACTTTCATAGGTGTTCCTCCTTTTTAAAATAGGCGAGCTGATTGACGTTGCCAGAGGTACCTAAAGGCAAACCGTCTTCAATCCCTGCCCAAACAAATGCTTTTGCGGTTTGGATAGCTGCTTCCAACGAAGTGCCTTTAGCAAGCATTGCGGCAATCGCTGATGAGAGGGTACAGCCAGCACCGTTGGTTGTGGTTCGCGTACTTTTTTCTGCCTCAAAAACGGTAAATTGTCCTTCTTGATACAAAACATCATAGGCTGTTTCCCCAGTTAGTCGACTGCCACCTTTGATCAGAACATTTGGGGCACCAAGCGCATGGATTTTTTTTGCCGCCGTTTTCATCTCTGCTAAAGAGGTAATGCTTTGTCCAGATAAGTGTTGTGCTTCGAGCAGATTAGGTGTCACTAATGCTGTGTAAGGAAACAATGAGATCAATCCTGCTTGATAGGAGTGGTTAAAGGCAGTATCTCCTTCTTTGAAGGCGAGAACGGGATCGAGCACGATCGGTCCGGTAAATGTTTGTAAAAAATCTCGCAGCAATTCAATGATGGCCGTTTGATGAAGCAGCCCGATTTTGATTGCATCTAGGGATACGACCGAGCGCAGTGAATCCAGCTGTGCTTGGATCACAGGCTCAGGGAGATCATGGAACATAAGATCATCCTTGATGGCGACCACACATGTTAATAGGGCATGGCCAAACACCCCGAATTCCTCAAATGTTTTCAAATCAGCCGTCATGCCGCCACCTGCCAAACTGTCGAGACCGGCGATCGATAAGACTTGTTTCATGTCTGCTGCTCCTTTCATTTCTCATTTCTTTCTATTATAAACAGTCGGTAAAAAAGAAAAACGGCCAATTGGATGTTTTTTCCTCATCCAATTGACCATTTGCTTATTTCTCATTTAGTAAATCTCGCTCACGATACCATTCATCGGGACGCCAGATCCATTCAAAGCCATCGGCAGCTAAGAGATCATAGGCTGCTTGGGGGCCCATCGTTCCTGCGGCATAGTTTGGAAAATCAGGTGTTTCTTGGTCCCAAGCGTGACGGATCACATCAACGATGCGCCAAGATTGGGCAACTTCATCCCAGTGGGTAAAGTTAGTGCCATCACCGTTCAAGGCATCTAGAATCAGTTTTTCGTAAGCTTCAGGGGTGTTTTCGACGATTTCAGTACTATTTCGGTAATCGAGCTTCACTGGCAATGTCTCAAACCCTTGGCCAATTTCTTTTCCGTTCAAGGAAAGAGAGAAGCCTTCCGTCGGTTGAATGTAAATCGTCAGCACATTCGGTGCCAAACTCTCGATTTGCTTTTGTTCATTTAGGTCTTGCTTAAAGACATTGACTGGGACTTGTTTAAAGACAATGTTGATGCGAGTGCCTTTTTCCGTCAACCGTTTCCCAGTGCGCACATAAAATGGTACGCCGGACCAGCGGAAGTTATCGATCAAAAATTTCCCAGCAACGAAGGTTTCCGTTGCCGATTCTTCATCCACATTGGCTTCTTCACGGTAGCCAACAAATTTCTTTTCTTCTAATTGTCCCTTATCGTATTGACCACGTACGAAGTGTTGTTTCACTTCTTCTTCGGAGTAGATACGGATCGCATTTAAGGCTTTGATTTTTTCTGTCCGTAATTCTTTTTCAGAAAAAGCCACTGGCGGTTCCATGGCTAATAAGGAAAGAATCTGCAGAATATGATTTTGGACCATATCCTTCAAGGCACCGCTCTTATCATAATAGCCGCCGCGTTCTTCTACGCCTAAGTTTTCTGCGATATTGATCTGAACATTGTCAATGTAACGATTGTTCCACATTGACTCAAAAATGTTATTGGCAAAACGAATCGCAGAAATATTTTGGATCATTTCTTTTCCTAAATAGTGATCGATTCGGTAGATTTCTTGTTCCGTAAAGACTTGATTGATCTCTTCATTCAATTCTTTTGCTGAATTATAGTCGCTTCCAAACGGTTTCTCGATGATCACCCGATGGTAGCCGTCAGTATCCAGCATTCCTTGGGATTTTAAGTGAGAAACGATCGTCCCAAAGAAATTAGGGGACATTGCTAAGTAAAAAATCTGATTGCCTTCTAAATGGTATTTCTGATCTAAGGTTTCCGCCAAATCCTTTAATGAATCATAATGGCTCGTATCTGTTACATCATGTGATTGGTAGTAGAAATGAGAAGCGAATGTCTCTGCTTGTTCTTGTGAGTCACTCAACTCTTTGATTGTACCTATCACCACTTCACGATAGTGTTCATCCGACCAAGGACGGCGTGCAGTACCAATGACTGCAAAATCTTCTTTCAAATCGCCTTTTTTGTACAACCGAAACAAAGAAGGATATAGTTTGCGTTGGGCAAGGTCGCCCGTACCGCCAAAAATCGTAAAAAGGACCTTTTTTTCCATCATCTTCACTCCTTACAGTTTATCGACAAAAATCGTGCTGGCGGCTTTGTAGCTGACAGCAATTTCTTTTGTGTCATTTTTGATCGTAATCGGACCCTCGTATGCTGCCGCATCGATGATCTCGTATTCTTCATGAATATTCAATTTGATCGAAACGAGATAATCCAGCAGTTCTCGTTCGTCAAGGACACGGGCGATACGAATCTTGGTTCCTACCGGATAAGAACTCATGGTGTTTTTTTCGCCTTCGTGAATGAGTTCTCCTTGTTCAGGAATCATTCCCCCATGTGGGCAATACCGAGGATGATCAAGGTAGGCTTCTAAGCGGCTCGCCAACGTTTCTGAGGTGACATGTTCTAAAACTTCTGCGTCATCATGAACTTCATTCCATGAATAATGCAGGTGCTCCACAAGAAAGACTTCCCATAAACGATGCTTACGAATGAGGGCACTTGCAGAAGCTAAACCAGTTTCAGTCAACTGTACCCCTTGATAAGGTGAATGTTCCACTAAGCCTTCTTTTAATAATTTTGAAATCATTTCACTTACTGAAGCTGCTGAGACGTCCAGACCTGACACGATTTGTTTGTTATTGATCTTCTTTTGGTCACCACCAAGCTCTAAGATGAGCTTTAAATAATCTTCACGATTTGGTGTCATCGGATCCATCCTCTCTTATCAAAGACTATCAAAGTAGATTTTATCAAAAAAGCCAGCTGATTACTATGAAAAAAGCCGCCGGTTCTCAATATTCTATGTAAAAAGAAGACCGAGGGGAGCTACTCCACCTCAGCCTTTTTTTATTAAGCCCAATCACCATTGCGGAAGACAGGAACTGTGGTGCCATCTTCTTTGATGCCATCGATGGACATTTGGTCAGAGCCGACCATGAAGTCTACGTGGGTTTGGCTGCGGTTTAAACCAGCCGCTGCCAGTTCTTCTTCACTCATCTCAGTGCCGCCTTGTAAGCTGAAGGCATAAGCAGAGCCTAAAGCCAAGTGGTTTGAGGCATTTTCATCAAACAACGTATTGAAGAAGATGATGCCAGATTGTGAGATAGGGGAAGGGTCAGGGACTAAAGCGACTTCACCTAAAGATTTCGCTCCTTCATCGATCGCTAGCAATTTGCCTAACACTTCTTCGCCTTGTTCTGCAGAAAAGTCCACGACTTTACCGTCTTTGAAGGTGAATTTCATGCCAGAAATAATCGTTCCTGCGTAGCTCAATGGTTTCGTACTTGAAATATAGCCATCGATGCGACGATTATCTGGGGCAGTAAAGACTTCTTCTGTCGGCATGTTCGCCATGAATTTTTCATTGCGGGTGTTGTAGCTGCCAGCACCTTCCCACAAGTGATTTTTTGGTAGGCCGATGATCAAATCGGTACCCGGTGCTGTATAGTGTAATGCGCTGAATTGTTCTTTGTTCAATTCTTCTGCCTTGACTTGCAGTGTTTCATCATGTTTTTTCCAAGCAGCAACAGGATCTTCTTCGTAGATACGCGTCGTTTTGAAAATTTGATCCCATAGCTTGTCTTGTGCTTCTTCTGGGGAAGCATCAGGGAACACTTTTTGTGCCCAATCTTGACCTGCAGCAGCAACAACGGTCCAGCTGACTTTGTTGGCTTGTGTTGCTTGACGCAGTTTCATCATCGCCTTACCAGAAGCTGCTTGGAAAGCGGCGACCCGATCTGAGTCAACGCCCGCTAACGCATCGGGATTGGCAGAAACGACACTGATGCGGCTCGCACCTTTTTCGACCCAATCTTCTGTTTGATCAATTTTGTGTTGAGGGATCGTAGACAAACGATCCTCAGCTGCATGCGCAAGAAATTCTTTTTGAACCACATCGTCGGTCCATTGAACGATTACTTCATCAGCGCCTAGCTCATACGCTTTTTTTGTCAATAGTCGAGCTAACGGTGCTTGGTCCACGGCGATTTGGATGACGATGGTGTGCCCTTTTTGGACATTCACACCAACTTCTGTGATCAGTTGGGCATATTTTTCAAGGTTCTGATTAAAGTTTGGTAAAACCATTAAAATTCCTCCATTTATTCTAAAATTATAACTGTCTTCATGATAGCACTAAGTATTTTTGAAAACAAACGAAAAAGAGAGCAAAAAAACAGAGGTCTTCAAATTGAAAAACTAGAAACACTAGGGGCAATAATTTTAAAAGTTTTTTTGCAAACTTAAAAAAACATGATACAATAAGTAAAAGGTATTTCTGAAAGCGATGTATAGCAGAATTAAGGAGATTAAAAAATTATGGCAAGAAAGAAAACTATTACTAGAGACCAGATTTTAAAAGCTGCCTATGAAGTTGTCGCAACCGAAGGATTTACACGTTTTACCGCACGCAATATCGCAGCGAAGATGAAATGTTCAACGCAACCGATCTACTTAGAATTTAAAAATATGGATGACTTAAAAAATGCATTGATCAATCAGATTTACGACTACTTAGCGACAGAAGTTTTTCCAGTTGAAAGACGGGGAGATGTCATCGTTGACTTAACGTTAAATTATATTGGCTTTGCAAATAAAGAAAAACGATTATACCGAGCGCTATACTTAGAAGAGCATGGTGGTGGGGATTCCATGCAGCAGTTTTCATTTGACCTTTTTGTGAAATCAGTAAAAAAAGAACCAAAGTATCAAGATCTATCGGACGTGAAATTACAGTCCTTGCATACTGGTGTCTGGATCGTCGCTACTGGCTTAGCGGCATTGATGTCTTCGGGGATCATTCATCCCACAGAAGATCAGATTGCTAAGCTGATGACGGAAACCACCGATAATATTTTAGCAAGAGAAACACCCATCGATATCAGTTATCATTAAGCAAACAAGAAAACCTCCGACAGAAACAAGTGATTTTGTCAGAGGTTTTCTTGTTTTATTCTGCAAATGCTTCCGCTAGCTTTTTGGCAAAGGCTTCTAAGTTTTGAATATCGTCTTCTTCCGCAGCCAAGTCGACCTTGACGCTATCTGCCCCTTTTGTTGCACCTGTCTTACTAAAGACGGCTTCAAAGTCATCGACGGACTTACAAAAGTCATCATAAAACGTATCGCCAGAGCCGCAGACCCCAAAGATTTTGCCACTTAAATCAAGTTCTTGCAAATCTTCGTAAAAATCGACGATCTCATCAGGCAATTCACCGTCACCGTATGTATAGGTTGCGACGATACAGATATCGGCGTCTTCAAACTCATCGGCATCCACTTGGGTACACTCATTCATTTCAACTTCCATGTCAAGATTTTCAAGGGCTTCAGAAACGATATCTGCAATTTCTTCCGTATTCCCCGTCATACTCGCATAGACGATTTTTGCTAAAGCCATGGGCTTTTTCCTCCAATCTCATTCCTATTCTCAAGGAAAACTCTCTTACAGATTATAGCAAATGCACGAAAGATTGAAAACAAAACTTGAAAAACTCTTTACAATGTCTGTGAATTTTGTAAAATAAGGGATTTCTATGGTAAAATAAGAGGAATTTAATTAAGGGAGACGAGAACATGATTACATTAAAATCTGCCAGAGAAATAGACCGCATGGCCGAATCCGGCGCGCTGTTAGCAGATGTCCACAAACAATTACGCAGCTTCATCAAACCTGGTATCACCAGTTGGGATATCGAAGTGTTTGTCAGAGATTATATTGAAAGCCATGGCGGAATTGCCGCCCAAATTGGTTTTGAAGATTACAAATATGCCACTTGCTGCAGTAT
Organism: Candidatus Enterococcus avicola; assembly: GCF_047470845.1. NCBI lineage: Bacteria > Bacillati > Bacillota > Bacilli > Lactobacillales > Enterococcaceae > Enterococcus > Candidatus Enterococcus avicola. The sequence goes on from NZ_JBLGTY010000020.1 coordinate 40,200, forward strand.
CAACGATGAGATTTGTCACGGGTTCCCCCGAAAAAAACCATTGAAAGATGGCGATCTGATCAAAGTTGATATGTGTATTGATTTAAAAGGCGCCATTTCTGATTCTTGCTGGAGTTATGTGGTAGGAAACTCGACGCCTGAGATCGATCGTTTAATGGAAGTAACCAAAAAAGCGTTGTATCTAGGAATCGAACAAGCCCAAGTTGGCAACCGAATCGGTGACATCGGTCATGCCATTCAAACCTATGCGGAAAAAGAAGGCTACGGTGTCGTGCGCGATTTCGTAGGACACGGCATTGGCCCAACGATCCATGAAAGTCCGATGATTCCTCACTACGGAGAAGCCGGCAAAGGCTTACGTTTAAAAGAAGGAATGGTTATTACCATCGAACCTATGATCAATACAGGGACGTGGAAAATGAAAATGGATCCTAACGGCTGGACCGCCTATACTCTAGATGGTGGCTTAAGTTGCCAATACGAGCATAGTTTGGCGATCACCAAAGAAGGGCCACGCATTTTGACTTCTCAAGGAGAAGAAGGAACCTACTAAATTTTGGCGGTAGGAGACTTCTGATTGTTACGTATGACAAAGAAAAAAAGGCAGATGATTCGCTGGCGGAGGAAGAAACATGAAAATCGTTGATAAAGTAAAAAGCAATCAAAAGCTGATGCGTTTCATTGAAACAACGCAAAATAGAATAACCGATTCAGAGATGGGGACCACATCGGTCGTCGTCGCCTACTATTTATTGCTTTCACTTTTCCCGTTAATGATTGCGCTGGGAAATCTGTTGCCTTATTTATCGATTGATCCGAACACGGTTTTATCTTATGTACAAGAATTGATCCCTAGTCAAATCTATGACTTTATCGGACCAGCGATCGAAAACCTCCTCACCACAAGCTCTGGCGAGTTGTTATCGATCTCCGCCTTGGCTGCGTTGTGGTCTGCGAGTCAAAGTATCAATGCTTTGCAAATTGCGATGAACAAAGCCTTCGGTGTGGACCAACGTTCCAATTTTATCGTGGTGCGCGCAGTATCATTTGTGATCATCCTGCTTTTTATGATTGCGATCGTTGGTGTTACGATGGTATTTGGGCTTGGAAAAATCATTCTTGATTTTTTGCAGCCGATTTTTAAGTTTCAAGACAATCTGATCGATACGTTCCAAACAGTCAAATGGCCAGTCACGATCGTTGCTTTGCTGTTTATCATGATGCTGATCTATTGGTTAGTGCCGAATGCAAAGGTCAAGTTGCGTTCGACTTTGCCAGGGGCGATCTTTGCAACGATTGGCTGGATGTTGCTGTCACAAGTGTTTGGCTTATACGCCCGTTACTTTGCTGCGAAAATCATTGGCTATCAAATTATTGGAAGTTTTATTGTTTTAATGATCTGGTTGAATCTTGCTGCGACGATTATTATCTTGGGTGGAATCATCAACGCAGTGGTAGAAGAGTATGTGTCGGGACAAGAGATCAAAGAACGAACAGATCCTGTTCAGCGGATTTCTTCGAAAATCGAAGATACATTTACCAATAAAGAGAAATAACGGAAAGCGAGAATAAACGATGGATTTTGCATTCAAATTTGTAATGCGCTTATTTATAACAATGATCGTGTCTTTATTATTGACACCAGTCATCAAATTGATATCTTGCAAGATTGGTGCAGTTGATCGTCCAGGAGAGCGTCGGATCAATACGAAGACCATGCCTTCAGCTGGGGGATTAAGTATTTTTTTAGCCTTTTCCTTTGCGCTGCTTTGGGAATTTCGAACAATGATTCCTTTCAACTTCGTTTGGCCGATTCTTTTAGGTGCAACAATAGTGGTGATTACAGGATTGTTGGATGATATATTTGAACTGTCGCCAATGCAAAAATTAATAGGTCTGACATTCGCAGCGCTGGAAATTTATTTCGTTGCTGGAATAAAAATCAGCACAGTCACGATTCCTTATTTTGGCTTTATTGATCTGGGATGGTTTGCCTTGCCTATGACTTTGATTTGGATACTGGCAATTACCAATGCGGTGAACTTAATCGATGGTCTCGATGGGTTGGCGAGCGGCGTCTCTATTATCAGTTTGACGACGATAGGGATTATCAGCTATTTCTTTCTGCCGAATTTTGTGGAAGTACCAATGGTCATTTTTACTTTGATCGCAGCAATCATCGGTTTCTTTCCATATAATTTTTATCCCGCAACCATTTTTCTAGGAGATACGGGAGCATTGTTTTTAGGATTTATGATCTCTGTGCTCTCACTACAAGGATTGAAAAACGCAACTTTTATTTCTGTTCTGACGCCCATGTTTATTCTCGGTGTACCGATCACGGATACCGTTTATGCGATGATCCGAAGAAAGTTTAATAAACAGAAGATTTCCTCTGCCGACAAAATGCACTTGCATCATCGATTGTTGTCGTTAGGGTTTTCTCATCGCGGCACAGTGTTAACGATCTATGCCTTAGCATTAGTCTTTTCTTTTATTGCTTTACTAATGAATTACGCGAGCAATACAGCGATTGTTTTATTAATCATTAGCACAGGATTTGGAATTGAGCTGTTTATTGAGCTGATTGGATTAGTCGGTGAAAATCGTCAACCACTCATGTGTGCGTTAAAATTTCTGGGAAATCGGCGATTCAGACAAAGTGTACTAACTGAACGTGCTGAAAGAAGAAATGCTGATCAAGAAAAAGAAAACAAAGATTTGGCTGCTAATGTTTCTCGGACTAAAGAAAAGCGGCGAAAGAGAAAACATTACCAAGCAAAACACAAAAAATAAACGATGACAGTTGCGGCAAAAGAACCCAACGGATGAAATGGATATTGATAGAAACCAAACGGTAAAAAATCAGGCCGGGAATCCTGATTTTTGCCGAGCAGCTGCGTATCAATGATTCATAAAAATCAGTGGGGTGCTCTTGCCGCTTTTTTGAAGTGGCAGAAGCAAAGCCGTTTCCTGTCGAATTCTTCCGTCTTGAATTGACGGATCTAGCCCTAAACGTCTATACTTAAAAAGAGCAGCAGACTAATCAAAGAAAGAAGGATATGAACGAATGCCAAATGTGAAACAACTGACGTCAGAAAGAATGGGAACAATTTATGAGCTTTCCAATGATAGCGGTACCATCGTAAAGCTAAGTCCTGAAGGCGCACGCTTATTGGATTGGGTCGTTCCAGTAGAAGAAGGTCGCGACATTGTGGTCGGTTATGACACGATCGAAGGACATCGCCAAGCACGTTATTATGGCGCAACGATCGGCCCTGTGGCGGGAAGGATCGCAGGTACTCGCTTTGAGATCGACGGACAAGAATACCAAACGGAAGACAATGATGGCGGCAATACGCTTCATGGCGGTTCAAAGGGGCTGGATACTGATACATGGATCACTGAAACCTATGAAGAAGCAGACAAAGCTGGGGTGATTTTTACTACCACACGGCAAGATGGCGATGGCGGGTTTCCTGGGAATGTTCGTTATCAAGTCACCTATACGTTGACGAATGACAATGAACTATTGCTTGCTTATGATGCCAACACTGACAAAGCGACTTTATTTAACCCAACGAACCACGGTTATTTCAATTTGACAGGTGATACCCAACAGCCGATCGATGACCACTTGGTTCAAATCAATGCCGAACATGTGGCTGAAACGAATGACGATGTGACGACGACCGGTGAAAAAACGCCTGTCGCAGGCACAAAGTTTGATTTTAGACAAGAACGCCCGATGGGAACGACGATGTTGGATGATCCGTTCTTATTAGACCATACGCAAGAGTGGGATCTAAAAGTAACCAGTCCCGATCAAAAAGTGCAGCTGACTGTAACTACTGACCGTCCTGCCGTTGTTATTTACACAACGGGTGAGGGAGAAGCTGGTGCATCAATGAAGACTGGTCCTTTTGCCAATCATGGCGGGATGGCGATCGAAACACAAGGTGTTCCTGGCTCTGAGAAATTTACCCACTTTGGTGAGATCGTGTTGCGTCCAGAAGAACCCTTCCACTCTGTGACGACGTATCAGGTCCACTTTTAAGCATAGGAACCAAATCATTTTTAATGAAATAGAAAAAAGCATTGTCAAAACGCAGAAAGTTTGGCGATGCTTTTTTTTGACAAAATCCGATTACAGATGTAAACTTAAAAATGTGAATCACTTATGAAAGGAAGTGGACAAATGCAATCTGTGGTCGAACCAATCAAAATCAGCGATTCTGAATGGGAAGTCATGCGTGTGATCTGGACATTAGGACAATCTGACGCGAAAGAGATCACCGCTTTATTGAGCGAAAATAAAAATTGGAAAGCAGCAACGGTCAAGACGCTTTTAGGACGACTCGTCAAAAAAGGCGTATTGAAAACAGAAAGCCAAGGGAAAAAATTTGTTTATTCGCCGCTTGTTTCCGAAGAAGCAACCGTTCGCAGCGCAGCTGAGAATCTTTTTTCTCATATTTGTGCCAAAAAAGTTGGGCAGACATTAGCAGAAATGATCCAAGAAGCAGCATTGACGGCAGAAGATTTGGCGATGCTCCAAGCAGCAGTCGACCAAAAAGTGCCAGTAGCAGCGATCTCATGTAATTGTATTCCTGGTCAGTGCCAATGCAAAACCCATGCAACAAAATAAGTAGCCAACGAACTGTTAAAAGAAATGAGGAATCGTAATGAAAAAAAACATGCAAATCAGCGGAATGAATTGTGCCCATTGTGCTGCAAAAGTTGAAAAAGCGCTTAGTGAAGTACCGGGTGTGAAAAAAGCCAAAGTGGACTTGAAAAAAGCTCGCGGAACAGTCAAGTTTGACGAGTCGCAAGTGACAGAAACAGCCTTAGTCAATGCGGTCACCGAAGCGGGTTATCAAGGGGTATTTGAGTAAGCAATGGAATTGCTAAAGTGAAAATGAAAAATCAAAACAAATGAAAAGTGTCCAGCCGCTTGAAGCTTTTGTATGAAGGAGCAAGACTGTACGCACATTCAGTGAAATAGGAAGGGGAATACTAGGATGAATCAGAAAAAAACGTCTTCCGCAAGTAGTAGTCAGACGTCAAGCCATCATAGGCATGAACCTGCTTTGAATGAGCGGGATAATGGTACACAGGGAAAAGAGCAACATGCGCAATCACAAGTGACAGAAGTCCCTGAGCCTAGCCATGAGATGAATGGGATGGATCATCACAAGGCGACATCAAAACAGCAGGAGCATGAAAGCTCCGATAGTAACCATGGTCCTATGGATCATGAAGTGTCCAGCATGGACTATAGCCATAAGGGCCATGAGATATCTGGCATGGATCACGGCCACAAGGACCATGAGATGTCTGGCATGAACCATAGTCACATGAATCATGAGATGTCTGGCATGGAACATAGTCACAAGGACCATGAGATGTCTGGTATGAATCATAGTCACATGAATCATGAGATGTCTGGTATGGATCATAGTCATATGGATCATGGAATGGGTGGCATGGATCATAGTATGCATATGGGAAATTTTAAGCAAAAGTTTTGGCTATCCTTGGTTTTGGCGATTCCAATCGTCATTTTATCACCAATGATGGGCATTGAATTGCCCTTTCAGTTCACGTTTCCTGGCTCAGATTGGGTCGTATTGCTTTTAGGAACGATCCTGTTTTTCTATGGAGGGCAGCCGTTTTTAAGTGGTGCGAAAATGGAATTGAAACAAAAAAGCCCAGCCATGATGACGTTGATTGCTATGGGGATCACGGTTTCTTATTTTTATAGTCTTTACGCGTTTATCGCCAATCATTTTCTCGCTGTTCCTCATGTAATGGATTTCTTCTGGGAACTAGCGACTTTGATCGTGATCATGTTGTTGGGCCATTGGATCGAGATGAATGCCGTTTCTAATGCTGGCAATGCATTACAGAAATTAGCAGAACTATTGCCAAAAGAAGTGATTCGGAAAAATGCGGATGGATCAGAAGAACAGATTCCATTAGAAGAAGTGACCAACAAAACACAGTTGATCGTTCGCTCAGGAGATAAGATTCCTACCGACGGAACGATCCTTGAAGGAGAAACAACAATCGATGAGTCGGCAGTGACTGGTGAATCCAGACGGGTACCTAAAACCGTCGGCAGTACTGTCATTGGAGGATCTGTCAACGGCAATGGTACCATCACGATGGAAGTCACAGGAACTGGGGAAGACAGCTACTTAGCGAAAGTCATGGAAATGGTGCGAAAAGCCCAAGCAGATAAATCCCGCTTAGAAGCACTTTCGGACAAAGTGGCAAAATGGCTGTTTTATATTGCGTTAGTTGCTGGTGTCTTGGCATTTGCTGTATGGCTGTTTGTTGCTGACCTACCGACTGCTCTTGATCGAATGGTCACGGTATTCGTCATTGCCTGTCCCCATGCGTTAGGGCTAGCGATTCCCCTCGTGGTTGCTCGCTCGACATCGATCGCTGCCAAAAATGGCTTGCTCTTAAAAAATCGCAACGCACTGGAGAATGCGCATCATGTTGATTATCTGATCCTCGATAAGACCGGTACGTTAACAGAAGGAACGTTTACCGTAACTGGCATCGAGGCGACAGGCAGTCTTTCTGCATCAGAAGTACTAGCTTACCTAGCAGGTCTTGAGAAAACCGCCAATCATCCGATCGCAGAAGGTATTTTAGCCCAAGCTGAAAAGGAAAACATCACAGCCAAAAAGGCGACTGATGTTCAAACAAGGACAGGGATTGGTCTGGAAGGCGTGATCGATGGACAGAAGTGGGTGATCGTCAATCAAAAAGGATTGGAGCAATTAGCCATTCAGTATCAAGGGAACTCCTTGGAAAATTATCAAGAACAGGGCAATACCATCAGCTATTTGGTTCATGACGGCAAAGTGGAAGGAATCGTCGCATTAGGGGATAAGGTGAAACCAGAAGCGAGTCAATTTATTCAAAAAGTGAAAGACTTAGGCATCACACCAGTTATGGCTACTGGAGACAACCAAGAAGCGGCGCAAGCCGTAGCCGATTACCTAGGAATCGAAGCCTTCCATGCGGCAATGTTGCCAGACGATAAAGAACGTCTAGTCAGTGACTATGTCAAAGAGGGCAAGCGCGTCGTAATGGTAGGCGATGGGATCAATGACGCCCCAAGTCTTGCAAGAGCGACGATCGGGATTGCGATCGGAGCGGGTACCGATGTAGCGATCGATTCAGCCGATGTCGTTTTGACGAATAGCGAACCTCAAGACATCTTGCACTTCTTGACTTTGGCGAAAAAAACAAGACGCAAGATGATTCAAAATCTCTGGTGGGGCGCAGGATACAATATTTTTGCCATTCCTTTGGCAGCTGGCGTCCTCGCACCGATCGGGATCATTTTGAACCCAGCAGTCGGAGCTGTCTTGATGTCTATGAGCACGATCATCGTTGCCATCAATGCAATGACCTTATCAATCGAAAAAAGCGGCGATTAGCCGCTTTTTTGTTTCTTTTCCTAGGAGCAGTGAAATACCTCTATAATCTGCTTCTGGATTTATGCTATAATGTGTTCGTTGAGACAAGGAGGACGTTGATTATGGAACTGAAGAAATTGGATGTTCCCACTACTTCAATTACTGAAGTAAAAAAATCTCCGATGGATGTATTTAATCAAGCGCGAGAAGCAGGAACAGCAGTATATGTATTCAATCGTGAAAAAGTGGCGGGGGTCATGTTGACACAAGAGCAGTATGAAACGTTATTGCAGGAATTAGATTATTTGCGTCAGCGACCGATGATGGAAGAAGAACCCGAACAGCCGCCAGTGGCAGGGCTAGAGGAATTCTTACAAATCATGCGGCAAGCGCTGATCACCGGTGCGAGCATCTCGGCAAAAAATTTAGATGAGCGAATGGTGGCGTTAGGGTTCATCACTCGTAAAACTGGTTTTGGCGGTGTCGTTGACATGGTGAACGAATTGAAAGAAACAGGCAAGATCGTTTACCAGCTACGTAAAAAACAAGATGGTAAATCGGTGACCGCTGAAGTCATTGGAGAACAAGACAATCAAACGCAATTATTTGATAAATTGATCATCAAAAAAATCTTTCTAAAAGAAAAATAAACGCTGGAACTTGTCCCAGCGTTTCAGACGGTAGACAAAGTACGGATGTGTTCGTACTTTGTCTTTTTTTCTATAAAATACTGGAGCTTGTTAATTTTTTTAAAACTGTGAAAGATATTGCTCATCCAACCAACAAAAGTTCCAGCCAGTTACAGACTAGGTTTTAAGTCAGCCAGTAAGTTTTCCCGTCTTTCGTCCGTTGCATAAATCCGTATTCGATCAAATAACGTCGGACAGTGACGTAATCGGTGATTGCTTGCTTTAATACATCGTTGACGGCAGCTTCTGAATAATTTTTCTTCGGATCAAATTTTTGTGCCAGTACACTCAAGACAACGATCTTGCGCTTTTCTTTGCTGGGAAACTGTTTGATAAACCCCGTTTCATCAAAATAAGTAGCAATGATCTTTTCTCTTTCACTAGCCGTAATGGCATAGCGATCATCAAGCATCGTCGCCCCTTTGTGAGGCGGCAGCAACGGGGTATCTTGCAACAAGGACATGATACTTAAAAAAACAGTCGCTTGTCGCTGTTTTTCTTTTAGTTTAAAGCGATGATTCCTGACGGTCGAAGAAGAGATACCTAAGCGCTGGGCAATCACAGTATCGCTAACATCTTGGGCAAACAGTTGTAAAATCTCCTGTTGGCTCTCTGATAAGCCTGTTTGTTCTTTGGGTAAAGCCAACAATGCGGATAAAACGGTTCCGTGATGCTCAGTGATATGCTGCATCATTCGTTTTTTTGCTGTAAAAAAGGCGCCATCAACGGGATAGATTTCTTCTTTGTCGAAGGTCTCCTGACAAAAGACGCAACAATAATCCGTTGGTGTTGCGACATATCCTTGCTGATAATCAGAAAGGGTAAACTCTTGATAAGGTTTCATTTTGGATTCTCCTTTTGTTGTTTAGATATATACTAACATAATTTGGATTTGTTTGTAAATAAGCAAACGGATTTATCGTTATTAGATTAATTTCATCCGTTGCTTAAAATCGTCGCCTTTTTGTGTTAGGATTAACAACAATAGCGAATGAATTTGCTTAATTCAAAGGAGTGATACTATGGCAGACGTAAGCCAACGCTTCAATCATGAAGTGTACAATATAGCTGTTTCATTGATTCGTAAATTTGATGAACGGGTTTCTTCAATTCCTGATATTTTAAAGTTAACGTTAGGCGAGCCGGATTTCAACACACCGGAGCACGTGAAAAAATCGGGTGTCCAAGCAATCGAACAAAATTTCAGCCACTATTCTGGAATGGCAGGCTTAGCAGATGTTCGGCAAGCAGCCAGTCTCTTTTTGAAAAATAAATATCAGCTTGATTACGACTTTCAATCAGAAGTATTAGTGACGATCGGTGCAACGGAAGCAATCTCAGCTTCGTTATTAGCTACGTTAGAACCTGGTGATAAAGTGATTTTACCAGCACCAATTTATCCAGGCTATGAACCAGTCATCCATTTAGCTCATGCCAAACCGATTTATCTTGATACGACGGATAATGACTTTGTTTTAGCGCCAGAAGTTTTGGAAGCAGCCTTAAAAGAACATGGGGAGCAAGTCAAGGCAGTCATTTTAAATTATCCTAGCAATCCAACAGGGGTCGTTTATACCCGAGAACAAGTCAAAGCATTGGCAGAAGTTTTAGAAAAATACCCCGTTTTTGTTATTAGCGATGAAATTTATAGTGAGTTGACTTATGATGAAACCCACGTATCCATTGCTGAATACTTGCGGGATCAAACGATCGTGATCAATGGCTTGTCGAAATCACACGCGATGACTGGTTGGCGCGTCGGCTTCATTTTTGCACCAGCAGCGTTGACTGCTCAGATCATTAAGGTCCACCAATACTTAGTGACCGCGGCATCAACGATTTCTCAAAAAGCCGCAGTGCGGGCATTGATCGAAGGCATCAACGATGCAGAAGTCATGAAAGCCGATTACCGTGAACGCCGAGATTACTTGTTTGAAAAGATGACTGCCCTTGGTTTTGAAATGGCGAAGCCATCTGGTGCATTCTACATTTTTGCCAAAATACCAGCAGGTTTCAACCAAGATTCCATGGCTTTTTGTGTCGACTTAGCCGAAAAGAATCAATTAGCAATCATTCCAGGGATCGCCTTTGGTCCCGAAGCAGAAGGCTATGTTCGTTTAAGCTATGCGGCAAGTATGGAAAACTTGGTGGAAGCGATGGATCGCTTGACACGCTATATGCAAAGCAATTGATTCTACAAACGTTTCTTTCGTTCATAAGTGTTAGATAAAGTAAGCCCCCTCTGATGGATGCAGCGGGGGCTTTTTTAGGCAATCGACAAACTTTACAAAAGATTTACATCGCTTTATCGATTCTTTACATGAAATCCATCAAGGGTTTACACCGCCTTGCTAAACTAAGCATATAACGAAAGGAGATTTACTAAATGAAAAAATTGGGACTTTTATTTTTTGCAACTGGATTATTATTAGCTGGCTGTGGGAGCGGTGGCGCAAGCACTGAGAGCAGTCAAGCATCAGGCGGATCTTCATCAGGTGCCGCATCAAATGAAAATGTAGAAATTTTAGCTGTGGGCTCAACGGCATTGCAACCCTTGGTTGAAGCAGCAGGTGAAAGCTTCTCAGCAGACAATCCCAATTATACAATTACGGTTCAAGGTGGCGGCAGCGGAACTGGCTTAAGTCAAGTAGAAGCAGGCGCGGTGACGATCGGCAATTCCGATGTGTTTGCGGATGAAAAAGATGGTGTGGATGCTAGCAAATTAGTTGACCATAAAGTAGCCGTAGTTGGTATGGCACCAGTGGTAAATAAAGACGCAGGCGTTACGGACCTTAGCCAACAAGATTTAATCGATATTTTTACAGGCAAAGTGAAGAATTGGTCTGAACTAGGCGGAGCAGATCAAGAAATCTCTGTAATCAACCGCGCATCAGGCAGCGGTACGAGAGCGACCTTTGAAAAATGGGGCTTAGATGGTGCAGAGACGATCCAAACACAAGAGCAAGATTCTTCTGGAACAGTCCGTAAAATCGTTGCTGAAACACCAGGAGCAATCAGCTACCTTGCTTTATCCTATTTGGACGATTCGATCCAAGCGCTATCTCTTGATGGGGTAGAAGCGACTCCTGAAAATATTGCAGATAACAAATGGCCAATCTGGTCTTACGAGCATATGTACACGAACGGCGAGCCAGATGCAAACGTCAAAGCCTTTCTTGATTACATCATGACAGACGATGTCCAACAAGGAATCGTTATCGAATTAGGTTACTTGCCAATCACTGATATGAAAGTAGAACGCAGTGTAGACGGCGAAGTAACGAATGTTGAATAGTGAAATGACCGAAGAAGGAGAATGCTCCTTCTTTTTTTTGTTTAAAGCATCAAGAAGATGCTATTGGCTGGTGCTTCATTTGGTAATGAAAAACAACTACAAAAACAGCCGATAACAATTATTCACCTGTTATCGGCTGTTTTTTATCAATAATCATCTTTTTCATGAAGCGGCAAAGTCACCGTAAAGGTAGAACCAATTTTGGGGAAACTGTCAACCTTGATGCTGCCACCTAATAATTTGGTATAGTCTTTAACGATAGCCAGCCCAAGTCCAGTGCCGCCAGAATTGCGGGCGCGGGCTTTGTCCACCCGATAAAACCGCTCAAAAATCCGTTCCTGATCTTCTTCATCGATGCCGATGCCTTGATCCTGCACTTGAAATAACAGCTGGTCGTCTTGCTCTGAATAGGATAATGTGATGACACCACCAGGTTTTGAATAGGTGACAGCATTTTCTACCAGATTTTTTACGATGGGCTGCAGCAGCTCTTTTTTGGTAGATAAAATGAAGGGTTCGGGTCCTTCAAATTGAAAGGTCAATTGCTTCATACCAGCTGCGGGACCATAGGTTTGAACGACTTGTTGCAGCAGCTTAGAAAAGTTGATCGGTTGGTCGACATACTGGAAAGAATCACTGTCTTGAGACAGTTGGATGATATCTTGTATTAGATTTTTCAAGCGATAAGCATCTTTTTGAATGATCTCTAAAAAGGTCTGCAATGTTTCTGGGTCTTCTTTGGCGCCGTCCAGCAGTGTTTCGGTAAACCCAATCAAGGAAGTTACCGGCGTTTTTAATTCATGGGAAACATTGCCGACAAAATCTTTTTGCATTTTTTCTAATTGTCGGATGCGCGTCAAGTCATAAGAAATACCAATCAACTGGTTTTCTTGGAAGCTTCGCAAGGTAACATCCAAGACTTTTGAACGTTCCCCGCTAAGGGTGGTTTCCGCATGGAAAATAGGGGTCTCGTCGTTAAATTGATAGATCAATTGGATCAGTTGTGTGTCATGAATCACTTCAGTGAAGGGCTGCGGCAAGGTTGGCGCAGTTTCCATCCCCAACTGTTCTTGCATCGTCGGATTCAACAGCAGCAGTTGATTTTCTTCATTAATGATAAAGACACCGATCATCAGTTCACTGAGCAAGCCGTACAGCTGTTGTTCAGATGCCGCATAGGCACGATAGGTCTGGCTCATTTGTTCGCTCAGCTGATTGATCAGTTGATACAACTCGTCATGTTCAGGGGTTTCTTGCATAATGATTGCTTGTTGATCGGGCGAGGTGATCATTTTTTTTACGACGGGCAGAATCGTTTGGATTGGACGATTCCGCTGACGCAGCGTGTGAAAAATCAGCAGGCTGATCAAGAAACAAAAGACAAGATAGACAATCAAGATCGATTGCTTGATTCCTTGGTTTTTCGCAAAAAAAGCAGCAGTCGGTTCTGCGATCCGCAAGATTTGAGTTAAGTTTCCATCTTCTTTGACAGGAATCGCCACGTAAAGCAATTCTTCATGCAAGGTGTCGCTTTCCCGCAACGATTGACCAACGGCGCTTCCGCGCAAAACGGCTTGAACTTCTGGACGATCGGAGCGGTTTTCATGGAGGGTATGATCATAAGTGTCGAAAATGATTTGGCCTTGATCATCTAACAAAGTGATGCGGCTATTGCTATCTTGAACATAGGCATCGGCAAATTGTTCGAGCGCTGCGGTTTGGTTATCTGAGAGATTCAAAAACACAGCGGCTTTCTCTTGCAGAAAATCCACTTGCTGGGCGATGACTTGCTGACGGTAAAAACTGCTTAGAACTTGCCAACACAGGAAAAAAATCAGCAATAGACCGATTGACCATAAACCATAGCCATAGCGTTTTTTCATTGGGTCGGCTCCTGAAATTTATACCCAAATCCTCGAACGGTCACCAAGTATTCTGGACGCTTTGGATCAGCTTCCAATTTTTCTCTTAAATGACTGATGTGAACATCCACGATGCGACTTTGTCCATCAAAGTCAAAATTCCAAATACGATTGAGTAAGGTATCGCGATCGATCACGCGGCCTTTACGTTTCATAAAGTAAACCAGCAGCTCGAACTCTTTCGGGGTCAGGAAGATTTTCTCCCCATCCACACTGACCTGGAAATTGGTCAGATCGGCTTGAATTCCGCCGATTTGCAAGATTTCTGCAGGTTGATCTTCTTCTCGTGCTTGTTGACGAGGTTCTAAGCGACGGAAGATGGCCTTCATTCGAGCCAATACTTCTCGAGGGCTGAAGGGTTTCGTCAAGTAGTCGTCAGCGCCGATCTCTAAGCCCAAGATCCGGTCGATCGGATCATCTTTTGCAGTCAAGACGAGGATCGGTGTCTCGATTTTTTCTTGACGTAATTTCTTTGTGATTTCGATGCCGTCCAAATTCGGCAGCATGACATCCAAGATGATAAAGTCAAAAGGTTTTGACAACGCCAAGTCGAAGGCTTTTTGACCATCTGAGGCGGAAACGACTTGGTAGCCCTCTTTTTCTAAATTAAAGGTTAAAAGTGTGACGATTGAAGGTTCATCATCGACAACGAGTATTTTTTTCATGATAGACTCCTTTCGTTTCTTTTTTTCAAGAAACGATTAAATTTCAACGAACAAGTCCTATTTTAGCATGAATAGACAATTGGTACTATTGCAACCACTAAATAAATGCTATAATAAAGGACGATTTCATAGGAAAGCTGAGGGTGCTAAATGATTGGAATCAGTGCGTGTCTAGGCGGTGCCCTTTGCCGCTACGATGGAAAACATCAAGCAGTACCACAATTGATCGAACTTGTTCGTGCGGGTCAAGCCATGATGGTCTGTCCAGAAGTTCTCGGCGGCTTGCCGATTCCACGTGAACCGGCCGAAATCGTCGGTGGCGATGGGTTGGATGTTTGGGCGCAGCGAGCGAAGGTCGTCACCATTTCAGGAGAAGACGTGACGGAACAATTTACTAAAGGCGCGAAAATTGCTTATCAAAAATTGCAAGAGCAAGGCATCACCCAACTGATCTTAAAAGAGAAAAGTCCCTCTTGTGGCAGTCAGACGATTTATGATGGCAATTTTTCTGGAATCAAAAAAACAGGGGTCGGTGTCGCTTGTGCCTATTTTCGACAACAAGGCATGACTGTTTTGTCCGATGTCGAATGGCTTGCAAAACAGGAGGAAGCAAATGGAAATTGAAAAGACCAATCGCATGAATGCGTTGTTTGAGTTTTATTCCACGTTATTGACGGAAAAACAGATGAATTACATGGAATTGTATTACGCAGATGATTTTTCTCTAGGAGAAATCGCTGAAGAGTATCAAGTAAGCCGTCAAGCAGTCTATGACAACATCAAACGCACCGAACGTATTTTAGAAGACTATGAAAAAAAACTACATATGTTTTCGGATTATATCATGCGGGAAGACTTGCTGGATCAGCTAAGCGAGTATACGAAAACCCACTATCCAAAAGACGAAACCTTACAGGGGTTTATTCAACAGCTCCAAGAAATTGAAGAATAAAGGAATGAAAAAAAATGGCATTTGAAAGTTTAACTGAACGCCTCCAGCAGGCAATGAGCAAACTGCGCAGAAAAGGAAAAGTATCTGAAGCAGATGTAAAAGAAATGATGCGTGAGATTCGTCTAGCTTTATTAGAAGCCGACGTCAATCTGCAAGTTGTAAAAGAGTTTACCAAAAATGTCCGTGAACGGGCAGTGGGGGTAGAAGTATTAGAAAGCCTATCTCCAGCGCAACAAATCGTTAAGATCGTTGATGAAGAATTAACCAAAACATTAGGATCAGAAACAGTTGGGATCGAAAAATCACCGAAGATCCCAACGATCATCATGATGGCTGGTTTGCAAGGGGCAGGGAAAACCACCTTTGCTGGGAAATTAGCCAACCATTTGATCAAAACCGAAAACGCACGTCCATTAATGATCGCTGGTGACGTGTACCGACCAGCTGCGATCGACCAGTTGAAAGTATTAGGTCAGCAATTGGATGTACCTGTTTTTGATATGGGAACTGATGTCAGCCCAGTTGAAATCGTCCGCCAAGGATTGGCTTTGGCTCGGGAAAAGAAAAATGACTACGTTTTGATCGATACGGCGGGTCGTTTGCATATCGACGAAAACTTGATGGAAGAGCTAAAACAAATCAAGGACTTGGCACAGCCAAATGAAATTTTACTGGTAGTAGATGCGATGACAGGACAAGATGCTGTCAACGTGGCGGAAAGCTTCAATCAACAACTGGGGATCACAGGGGTAGTCATCACCAAACTAGATGGCGATACTCGTGGCGGGGCGGCATTGTCGATTCGTCAAGTCACGGGCGCTCCAATCAAGTTCACTGGTACCGGTGAAAAATTGACCGACCTTGAAGTATTCCATCCAGATCGGATGTCTAGTCGGATTCTCGGTATGGGTGATATGCTGACTTTGATCGAAAAAGCACAGCAAGATTACGACGAGAAAAAAGCAGAAGAACTTGCTCAAAAAATGAAGGAAAACTCCTTCGACTTCAATGACTTTGTCGAACAGATCGATCAAGTTATGGGCATGGGCCCAATTGAAGATCTCTTAAAAATGATTCCGGGAATGAGTCAAATGCCTGGTATCGAAAATGTCAAAGTTGATCCGAAACAAATTGCTCGACAAAAAGCCATGGTTTATTCTATGACACCAGCTGAACGGGAAAATCCTGATTTGTTAAATCCAAGCCGTCGCCGCCGTATTGCTGCTGGTTCTGGAAACAGTGTCGTCGAAGTCAACCGTATGATCAAACAATTCAAAGAATCTCGCAAAATGATGCAGCAAATGAGTAAAGGGAATATGAACATTCCTGGCATGGATCAAATGTTTGGCGGCGGTGTCAAAGGGAAACTTGGAAAAATGGCCATGAACCGCATGGTCAAGAAACAAAAGAAGAAAAAGAAAAAACGCAAATAATCGTTTCACACTGATAGGAACTGAGAACTGAACCTTATCTTTGTGTAATTAAAAAACATGGTCTGAAAAGGCACCAAATCGAGAAGCTGTACCTGCTGATTCTAGCAACTGCAGCTCCTCAGATTGTCTTCTTCAGGTCATGCTTTTTTATGCTCACAGCGTCCTCTTTAAATGAACTCCTTCGAAGAACATCAAATAAAACATCTAGAGAACATCCTTTTTTATAGAGAAAGCCAGCTTTCTACCGAATATCTCAAATCGTCCAAGAGTCAAAAATAGCGATCAACTATCGTTGCGGACAACTCTAAGAATAGGATAGAAGCAGAACATTCGTGCTTTCTGTTAAATGGTGCTACTATTAAGTTATAGCAAGTATGAAAGGAGTTTTTTACGATGACAAACAAAGATCGCATTGAAGGAAAAGTAACCGAAACAAAAGGGAAACTTACAGGAGATGACTCCGAAGAATTAAAAGGCAAAACCCAAAATAAATATGGGAAAGCCAAAGATAAGGTTGAAGATTTTGCGGATGATGTTTCTCGTAAAGTAAATGACTTCTTTGACAAAAAAGACGACGACAAACCTAGACATTAAACTTAAAAGCATCCCTGCAACATGTTCTTGTTGCAGGGATGCTTTTTTATAGTCCACTGATTTGTTTGTTTTTTCGTTTGTACCACCAATTCATCAGCGCTTTAGGATAGACAAGCAGCAAACTGATGAATAAGCAGGCAACCAGTAATAAACCGAGCCGAAGGGCGATGTTCCAAAGACTGACATCATACCCCTCATAAAGATTACGGTAAAAAATTTCTAGTGGGTAATAAGAAATCATGGATAAATAGAACCAAGTTCCCAAAGAAAGCAGCCAATAAACTGGTGCGCGCAATTTAGGGATCGTTATATAATCACCGTCATTTTCTAAAGAGATTTTCGAGAACACTTTTTCGGCAGCAAGAATCAGCAAGCCGCTCAAGCCGAGGTAAAGGAGCAGCAGCCACCAAGGGTAGACATATCCTTGCGGCCAATCGATCCAGGTTTGAAAAGGAATCAGAAAATCCCCATGACCAAGAAACACAAAACTAAAAAACTCGCGGGTACATTGGAAAAAGCTATACCCCATTGATCCTAGCGAAATAGTGAAGAAAATCGAGAGCACGCCAGTAAACAGATTCCCCAGCAAAACGCCTAACAAGAGACCTGCAGCAAATACTAGCAGATTCGTTGCTAAGGTACTAAGGGCAGAAAGCAGCACGTCTTGAAGCGGCACAGCGAGATAGCGAGCTGGGATCATCGTGTATTCGATCAGGATATGACCTAACAGACCCAACACTAAACAAGCGGTCAAGGGTAAGCCGATAAAAAGCAGTTTCTTGTGAAAGACGTGCTTTCTGCTAAAGGGTAAGGCAAATAAAAAGCGATTGAAATTGGTGCGGCCATCGACAAAAAAGGATAAGAAGCCCCAAATAAACAAGAAGACAATCACAAATTGATTCATGGTGGTCATATAAGGGCGATTGTAATAAATCTCATCAGGGGACTCATTGCTGATCGTCAATACCGCATCGCGGTATTCTGTTGCCGAATCAAAGTAAACCGGGGTTTCACCCTTGTAGCTTTTGACATAGTACTCTCGATTTTCGTTGAAATCTTTGATAAATTCTTCAGATGTCAAATAGCGTTCTTGCTGATGCCAGGCTTTTTGTGATTGCCAGCCATCACCAAGATACATTAAGAGTAAGACAAAACAAAAGCCGATCAGCAGCTTGCCGTAGCGTTCTTTAAATATATTGCTTAACATCGTTTTCCACCTCTATCCTTCCACTAATGCCTCTTGTCGTAAATTTGCTTCAAACAGATCTTCCAAGGTCAAGGGCAATTCTTCGAAAACCAAAGGATCAAGCTGCTGGATCTCAGCCGCCAGCTCTTTTGTGTAATTGTCAAACAAAGCGGTCAAGACTCGGCCTTGTTTTTGAATCAGCTTGGAGCGCTGCTTGATAAGGGGAGGAATCTGCTTGCTGCGAAAGACGAGTTGAAGTTTGCGAGATTGTTCGCGAATCGTTTCCAAACGGTAGTCTCCTTCAATCGTTTTCCCTTTGATCAACAAGGCACGATCAATAATATGCTCTAATTCATTTAGATTATGGGAAGCGATCAATGCGGTACGATTCGACTCACTGAGGCTTTCCAGCAATAGTCCGATCACTTTTTTTCGGACGATCACATCAAGCCCATCAAAAGGTTCGTCTAACAGTAAGAACGTCGCATTTGAAGCGATCGCTAGAATTATCTTATAAAGACCTTGCATTCCTTTTGACATTCGCCGGTAAGAAAGCGTTAGCGGCAGACCATGGCTTTGCATCAATTCTAAATAAAGATTTTGATCAAAATTCGGATAAGCAAGCCGATAAAATTGATTGATTTTTTTTAACGAGTAGGCAGCCAGAAAGTTTTCTTTTTCATCGATATAAAAAAGCTGTTCTTTTAATTCCGGGTGCTGATCCAGGCGTTGGTTATCGATCGAAATCTCGCCATCATCTAGTAAATAATGTCCAGCGACCGTCCGAAACAGCGTGGTTTTCCCAGAACCATTGCGGCCGATCAATCCTACGAGTTCTCCTTTTTCCAAAGAGAAGTTCACGTTTTCTAAGATAATTGTTTGTTCCATTTTCTTGGTCACATGTTCGATCTTCACTGTGGATCGCCTCCTAACTCTTGTTCAAAGCCATTCATCCAATCGCTCAGCTCACGCATGCTGATCTGTAAATGGCGTGCTTCGATCACCAATTCTTTCAAACGTTCTTTCACTTGTAAGATCCGAATCTCATCGCGTGGCAGATCCTCAGTAACTTTCACAAAGGTGCCTTTTCCTTTGATGGTGACAAGCACTTGCTCATTTTCCAATACTTTGTAGGCTTTGCTGACGGTATTTGGATTCATCAACAGGTGCTTGGCCATTTCACGAACCGAAGGCACTTGGTCTCCAGCGGTTAGAACACCGTTCAGAATATCTTCTTTGATACTTAAAACCAATTGCTCATAGTAAGGTTTGCTGCTGGCTTTGTTAATGCGAACCACAAAATCAGCTCCTTTCATTTATGTGTACTAGTATACGTAGTACACTAGTGGAAGTAAAGTCTTTTATGATAAAATAAACAAAAAGGAGCTGATGAGGACAATGGAACGATGTGAGTGGGCCAACAGTACACCAGCGATGCAGGAGTATCATGATACAATCTGGGGGAAACCTGAGTATGAGGATCAGCAGTTGTTTCGAAAATTGGTGTTAGATATGAATCAAGCAGGGTTGAGCTGGCAAACGATTTTAAATAAAATGGCGAATTTTGATGCGGCGTATGATCAGTTTGAAATCACCAAAGTAGCGAACTATACGGAAGAAAAAGTGGAAGAACTGATGATGAATCCAGGCATCATCCGCAATCGGCGAAAGATTGAAGCGGCGATCAGCAATGCCCAAGAAGTTTTAAAAATCCAGCAAGAATATGGTAGTTTCTCCGCATTCTTGTGGCGATATGTCGATCATCAGCCGATCATTAATGAATTTGAGCAGCAATCCGATGTACCGACCCATTCGGAAATCTCTGATCAGCTAGCGAAAGATTTGAAAAAGCGAGGGTTTAAATTTGTCGGAACGACCATTATTTACGCCTTTATGGAAGCTGTCGGCATGGTCAACGATCATTTAGTCACTTGTGTTTGTCGAACATCAGCAGCAAACAAAGAATAAAGGAGCGAGCATAATGGGAAAAGTGATATTCTATGGTGCGATCAGCCTCGATGGCTATTTAGCAGGTCTGAAGGATCAACTGGACTGGCTGTTTCAAACCGATACCGGTGTCGCCACGACTTATGAAGCATTTTTTGCAACCATCGATGCGACAGTGATGGGGAGAAAGACCTATCAAGAAGCAAAAAAACTTATGGATGGTGGACTGTTGTATCCCGAAACGACAAACTATGTTTTTTCCCGAACACAAAAAGAACCGTTGCCAGATGCAACGCTAGTGTCAACGGATCCAGTGGCATTTGTTTCAGCATTAAAACAAGAGGAAAACGTATGGGTAGTAGGGGGAGGTTCCTTATTAAAACCATTGCTGGAAGCTGATTTGATCGATGAATGGTTTATTCAAATCGCGCCGGTGTTTTTAGGAGAAGGCAAGCGACTGTTTGAACCGGGGGAATATTCGAGACGCTTGACGTTTGTTGAAACAAAACAGATGGGGGAACTGACAGAACTCCATTTTGTCCGAAAGTCTGTGTCAGGCAGCGAGTAAAAAGCGCAAACGATTATTCTTCACAGTAAAAAAGACCAAGAAACTTAGTGCCGAGTTTTGTAGTGACCCCAAAAAGTTAGACTTTTATGGAGTGGAGAAATCCACTCCTTTTTTGTACGATAAAATTAACTGTTA
>NZ_JBLGTY010000021.1:0-49413 GCF_047470845.1 Candidatus Enterococcus avicola
TAAGCAATCTGCCTAACTGGTTATGACTAAATTTTCAGTTGTATCTTTCTCTACCAACACTAAATGTCGAAGAGCCAGAAAACATCGGTTTAGAATTTTAAGAAACGGCGCATTGATAAGACAGAACCAAGTGAACCGATCACGATCCCAATCAGTGCCATCACACCGCAAACTTGTAATAGAAACATATTTGGTGCAATTAAACTGTAATTTGAACGCAGTAAGGATGGATTGACCATTGCATAAACTTGGTGGTAGCCGAAGTACATTAATGCAATCGGAACGATCGAACCTAAGAGTCCGATCCAGCCGCCTTCAAGGAAGAATGGCCAACGAATGTAGCCGTTTTTCGCCCCCACCAGACGCATGATCTGAATTTCTCTTTGACGAGACAAAATCGTGATCCGAATCGTATTAGAGATCAGGAACATTGCCACAAAAATCAATAAGACAGCAGCAGCTAAGCCCCAAGTCCGCACAGCAGCAGACAATTCAAAGATTCGGTCAGAAGAATCTCCGCCGTAATCGGCTTTGAAAACATTTGGCAATTCGCCAGCTTGCTCAGCGATCTCTGTCGTATACTCTGGATCTGTTGCACTGACGACAAACACGTTATACAGCGGATTGCTGTCGCCTTCGAACAAGTTCCATGAATCCCCCATTGCATCTTGGATCTTCTGCAATTCTTCGTCTCGGCTAGAAAATTTCACTTCTGAAACGTTCGGCAGATCATTTAAGGACTGTTCCAAAGCATCCATGTCTTCTTGTTCCGTACCAATATCAACGAAAACCGAAACGTCCACATTCTCGCGAATGTCTTCGGCTAGTTTTGTTGCATTTAAGATTACACCTAGAAAAATACCGACTAATGTCAGTGTGATCGTTACCGCACTCAATGACGCAATAGTCATCCAGCCGTTACGCTTTAAACTTTTGATACTCTCCAGGAGATGACGGAAAAATGTTCTAATCATCGTAACCATATTCTCCTTCCGCTTGGTCGCGAATAATGCGGCCATTTTCAATCGCGATCACGCGATGACGAATCGTATTTACGATCGTACTATTATGGGTCGCCATAACGACCGTTGTTCCTTGGGCATTGATCCGATCCAGCAGCTTCATGATTTCCCATGAGTTTTCAGGATCTAGATTCCCCGTTGGTTCATCCGCAATCAATACTTTCGGCGTATTTACGATGGCACGAGCGATCGACACCCGCTGTTGTTCCCCACCGGAAAGCTCACTTGGAAATACCCGCACCTTATGTTTCAGGCCGACCAAGTCTAACACTTCCATCACCCGTTTTTTGATATCACGAGGTTTGCGGCCGATAACTTGCATTGCATAAGCAACATTTTCAAAGACCGTTTTCCGTGGTAAAAGTTTATAATCCTGAAAGACCACGCCGATTTCTCGACGCATCAATGGGATCTCGCGGTTTTTCATGCCGACCAAATCATATCCTGCGACATTCAAAACGCCTTTGGTTGCTTTTTCTTCCCGATACATCAATTTGATAAAGGTTGATTTACCGGCACCCGATGGGCCCACGACATAAACAAACTCTCCTTGATCAATTGAAATCGAAAGGTTACGGATAGCAGTCGTACCATTAGAGTACTTTTTCATTATATCTTTCATTTCTATCATACAGCTATCTCTCCATCTCAAATTTTCATTCTGGCTTATTATAGCATGAATATATTTCACCTTGCTTGCAACAGATTACAATTATGTTTCAATCTGTTTAAGTCACACAAGGTTATTTTTGATTCAGTTTCAGCTTCAAATACGCGTCGATAAAGCCATCCAAATCGCCATCCATGACTGCCTGTACATTCCCAGTTTCGAAATTCGTTCGGTGATCTTTGACCATCGAATAGGGATGGAAGACATAAGAACGGATTTGCGAGCCCCAACCAATTTCTAACTGCTCGCCTCGCAAGGCTGCTGCCTCTTGCTCTTTCTTTTCCACTTCTAATTGATACAGCTTGGCTTTCAACATCCCCATCGCTTGCTCACGGTTTTTCAATTGTGAGCGCTGGGCTTGGCTAGCAACGACCGTTCCTGTCGGAATATGGGTGATCCGCACAGCAGATTCGGTTTTGTTGATGTGCTGTCCACCCGCACCACTTGCGCGGTACGTATCGATTTTCAAATCATCTGAGTTGATTTCCACATCGATCGCCCCATCTAATTCTGGCATCACATCCACCGAGCAAAATGACGTGTGCCGTCTCTTGGCTGAATCAAAAGGTGAGATCCGAACTAAACGATGAACGCCTTTTTCCGATTTCAAATACCCATAGGCGTTGTGGCCTTTTACAAGTAAAGTGACACTTTTGATCCCCGCTTCATCACCAGCTTGATAGTCGAGGGTCTCTACTTGATACCCGTGTTGTTCGCAAAAACGAGTATACATCCGTAACAGCATGCTGCCCCAGTCTTGTGATTCGGTACCGCCTGCACCAGGATGAAGCTCGATGATGGCGTTATTTCGATCATAGGGTTCATCTAACAGCATCGACAATTCATAAGACGCCATTTTCTCGTTTAGCTTCGTGATCCGTGCTTCAAGTTCTGCTTCCATTTCTAGGTCTGCTTCTTCTTGAATCATTTCCAACATCACTTCCAGCTCTTCCAATTCTTCTGCTAACTGATTGAACTGATCGTAGGTCTCTTTGTTGGCATTGTTTGCGTTAATGACTTGTTGAGCTTTTTCTGAGTCATCCCAAAAGGTGGGATCTGCCATTTGGTGTTCCGCTTCCGCAATGTCCTCTTCTAACTGATCTAAGTCAAAGAGACCCCCTAAAACTGATTATTTTTTCATTCATCTGGGTCAATTGATTCCGAATATCTGCGATTTCCATTAAAATTCCTTCTTTCTTTTTTTCTTACAAACGAAAGTAGACTGGACAAAAACGTCTGCCAGCCTACTCTCAACTTTTTCAAAACGTGTTACATATTTTTCCCGTGGCAATTCTTGAATTTTTTCCCGCTGCCGCATGGACAAGGATCGTTACGACCAACGTTTTTGAAACTTGGTGCTTGGGCAGCAGGTGCTTCTTCTACCCCTTGTGCTTCCCCTTGAGCAACTTGTTCCCGTTGAACGTTTTGACGAATCTCTGCCTTCATAAAGAGACGAGTTACTTCATATTCGATCGCTCCAACCATGTTCTCAAACATATTGAATCCTTCTGTTTGGTACTCAACTAATGGATTGTTTTGTCCATAAGCCCGTAACCCAACCGATTGACGCAGCTGATCCATAGCATCGATGTGGTCGGTCCACTTCGTATCGACAACTCGTAGGATGACGACTTTTTCAAATTCCAGTAATTGTTCTGGACTATTAAGTTGTGCTTTCTTTTGTTCAAAGACTTCTTCTGCCCGTTGGTTTAGGTAGTCTTTGATCTCTTGAGCTGATTTGCCCTTGATGTCCTCGATACTGATAGTATCTTCATGAACAAGTGCATTCGCCGCAAAATCAACGATTCCTTCGTAGTTCCAATTGCTTTCTTCTAATTGCGTATGACTGTCGACGACTCGGCTGATGGAACGTTTCACCATATTCATTAATTGTGGTGAAAGATCCGTTTCTTCCATGATCACTTCTTGACGTTGTCCGTAAATAACTTCCCGCTGTTCTCGCATCACGTCATCGTATTGCAAGACATTTTTCCGAGTGTCGTAGTTATTGCCTTCCACTCGTCGTTGGGCAGATTCTACTTGTTTTGAAAGCATCTTGCTTTGGATCACGGCGTCGCCTTCATCGATCTTCATCCGATCCAAGAACACTTTGATTCGTTCAGAACCAAAACGCTTCATTAAATCATCTTCTAACGACAAGTAAAATTGCGACATCCCTGGATCTCCTTGACGTCCCGCACGTCCCCGCAACTGATTATCGATCCGTCGGGATTCATGACGCTCAGTACCGATAACTGCCAAGCCGCCTAGTTCTGCAACACCAAGACCTAACTTGATATCCGTTCCCCGACCAGCCATATTGGTCGCGATCGTTACAGCACCTTTTTGTCCCGCATTCAAAATGATTTCTGCTTCTTTAAAGTGATTCTTGGCATTCAATACTTCATGAGGAACTTTCTCACGATCAAGCATCGATGACAGTAATTCAGAAGTCTCAACAGCGACCGTCCCTACAAGCACGGGTTGTCCTTTGCGGTGACGCTCTTTGATGTCTTGAACGACTGCTTGGAATTTGCTCGTAAGCGTTGGATAAAGCAAGTCCGCACGATCATCCCGTAAGATTGGTTTGTTTGTAGGAATCTGAATGACTTGCATGTTATAGATTTCTCGAAACTCTTCTTCTTCCGTTTTCGCTGTACCAGTCATCCCAGACAGTTTTTTGTACATCCGAAAGTAGTTCTGGAATGTGATCGTCGCCATCGTTTTGGTTTCATCTTCGATTTCGACACTTTCTTTCGCTTCGATCGCTTGATGGAGCCCATCAGAATATCGGCGACCATCCATGATCCGACCTGTAAATTGGTCAACGATCATTACTTTTCCATCTTGCACGACATAATCGATATCGCGAATCATAATGTAATTCGCTCGTAGTGCTTGATCCAAGTGATGGGTCAATGCCGTGTTTTCAATATCATACAAGTTTTCTAAGCCGAAGGTCTCTTCCGCTTTTTCGATCCCACGTTCTGTCAAACCGATCGTTTTTGATTGGATATCGATTTTGTAGTCTTCTTCTTCCGTCAAGCGTTTGACAAAATTGTCGACCCGATTGTATAGCGCAGTTGATTTTTCTGCTTGTCCTGAAATGATCAACGGTGTTCTCGCTTCATCGATCAAGATCGAATCGACCTCATCGACGATGGCATAGTTTAATGGACGCTGTACCATTTGATGACGGTAAACCACCATGTTGTCCCGCAAATAGTCAAACCCTAATTCATTGTTTGTACTATAAGTGATGTCACAAGCATATGCCGCACGTTTTTCTTCTGCTGATTTTGAGTTAATGTTCAAGCCGACCGTCAACCCTAAAAAGTTGTACAGCTCCCCCATCTCAGTCGAGTCACGAGTTGCCAAGTATTCATTGACAGTTACGACGTGGACACCTTGACCGCTCAAAGCATTCAAATAAACAGGTAATGTCGCCGTCAAGGTTTTCCCTTCACCCGTACGCATCTCTGGGATATTCCCATCATGCAAGACGATCCCACCCATTAATTGGACGTGGTAAGGATAAAGGCCCAAAACGCGTTTTGCAGCTTCACGTACTACTGCAAAGGCTTCAGGTAATAATTTATCCAAAGTCTCTCCCTCTTGGAAACGACGACGAAATTCATCGGTTTTCCCGCGTAATTGTTCATCAGATAAAGCGGCCATTTCATCCGCATGTGATTCAACTTGATTCGCAATATGGTCAAGACGTTTTAATTCTTTTTTGTCGTTTTCGATTAATTTTCTAAAAAAATTGGCCATACCTTAATAATTCTCCTTTTACTTCTGCATTATCCTAGCTGGAAACTCTCCTAACTATTTTAGCACTAGTTCACCATAAATGAAATATTTTTCGATAGAACTATCGCATCAATCTTGCGTGATAAACGGATTCTTAACCTTTTTTCACAGATTTTAAAGAAACGCGGAAAAAAAAACACGCAACAAGCCATTGATCGGCGCTGAAAGTCCAGCACACGCCCAAACGTCTTGTTGCGAAGGTTTGCAAATTATGCCGTTTTAAAACGGGTTTTTAAGAAAGCTAAGAAGAGCATCAGTAGCATGCCTAAAGACTGAATCCCGATCATCAAGACGATATCAGCGCCAATAAATCCTGCCAACATCGCAACGAGAGAGCCTGCCCCCAGTGCATTTAAAATCACGTTCGTACTTTCTTTGAAGCTGCCGATTGTCGATAGTCGTGATTTTTTCGTCAACCAGAGGAAAAACGCTGCGCCTATGACTAGAATACTATTCATTGCCACCAATAAAAATGCCACTGTGATCGTCTGACTGAAGAAAATCGCCGTCTCGTTGTTGCGATAGAAGCCGTCTTCGATTGCTTTTTGAAACGAAGCCGCATCATCTACTTGATCAGGTGCCATTTCCGCCGTGTAACGCATTTCATAGTGATAAGTTTGTCCATCGATTTCTTCTTTGATGGTCCAGTCTGTTTCCCGAAAATTGATGGCGTATTTCGCTTTTTCAAGAGCCGCTTCTGAAAGCGCAACGCCTATGATCCCCGCTTCTGTTTGGGAAAAGACTTGTGACTCATCCGCTAAAAGTTTGCCATCTTCCAGCTGCAGCTCACTGTATTTTGCTGCCGTTTCTGCCGTCACGAGTGTTTTTGCATGGGGAAAAAATGCCGCAAAGGCTTGATCCGTTTGCTTGCTGATCATTAAGGTCAAGGGGATCATCAGCAAGGACATCAAGAAAACATAGACGAACACTTGCTGCCAGCGATTTAATTTTTTACGCCATGCATAGACTTTTGTTGGAGAAAAAATGGCCCCAAAGTACGTTAAGGGAAATCGTTGTTCAGACATCCTATCATTCCTATCCTTTTGTTCCGCCAGAGGTCAAACCTGAAACAAAGTATTTTTGTAAGAAGAAAAACAGTGCAGCGATCGGTACGGCGATCAAAATCGCCCCTGCCGCAAAGAGTGCGACCCGTTGGTTACGGGCATCATTGATAAAGGTTTGCAGCCCGACTGCGACGGTCAAACGCTCTTGTGAGCGAAGCAAGAATCGCGCCAGCAAGAATTCGCCGAATGGTCCCATAAAGGCCCACAATGCTTGGACGGCAACCATTGGTTTTACGAGGGGCAAAACGATTTGCCAAAAGATACGAAAATGCCCTGCACCATCAAGTTTTGCTGATTCATCCAAGTCGATGGGTACCGTATCAAAGTACCCCTTCATCAGCCAAGTATTCATCGGAATCCCACCACCGATATAAATCAGTGTCAAGAACCAGAAGCTATCTAGACCGTTTGCTAATAAGCCCATAACATAAAAAGCGGTCAACGCCGACATTGTCGGTACCATTTGAACGATCAAGAACACCATCAGACTACTTTTACGACCAGCAAAACGGTAACGACTGTAAGTATACCCTGCTAACGTTACGATCATTACTTGAATGATCATCGTCGAAACGGCCACGATCAAGGTGTTTTTATACCATGTCAAATACGGGGTTTCATTGAATAAACGTCGAAAGTTGTTCAATGTCCAATCCGCATCAAAATCTAAGCGAAAAGCGATCATGTTCCCTGCCTTGAAGGCTGAGGTTGCGGTAATCAACAAGGGATAGATGATAATGATCGATAACGCGATCATAAACAAGTAGGTAAATAATTTGCTGAAAGAAAACTTCTTCTTTTTCATCCTCAATCCTCCATATTAAATGCATTCGTCTTTTTAAACACCAGTAATGAAATGGAGATCACCACAAAGGAAATGATCAAGGTCAATGCAGAAGCAATCGAATATTGTGGTGAGCCGCCGGTCGTCAGTTTGTAGATCCATGAAATCAAAATATCTGTCGATCCAGCATTTCCGCCTAAACTCCCTGGTCCACCTTCGTTAAATAGATAGATCATCGAGAAGTTATTAAAGTTCCCTGTATATTGCGTAACGAAGGTTGGGGCTGCTACCAAAAAGATTGCCGGCAGCGTAATGTTCCGAAAACGCTGCAACGCATTGGCTCCATCCATTTTTGCTGCTTCATACAAATCTTCGGAAATGGATTGTAAAATCCCCGAAACCATTACATAGATGTAAGGAAACCCTAACCAACCCTGAATCAAAATAATCGCCGTTTTCGTCCAAAACGGATCAGTCTTCCAAGCAATGTTCCCAATATCCACAAAAGGCAGATTGTTCAATAGCGGGATCACCTGCGTATTGATCGCTCCTGCGGTATCATTAAACATATTTGAAAAACTCATGATTGTGATAAACGCTGGCACCGCCCAAGGAAGCAAGAAAATCACCCCAAAGACGCGACGAAACTTCACAAATTTTTGGTTGGCAACAACTGCTGTCAGTATGCCGAGTGTAATTTGCAAGGTGGTTGCTAAAACGGTCCAAATCACCGTCCAACTGAATACTTTTACAAAGGTGTCGCGGTAAGAACTTAAGGTGAAGATATTCGTGAAATTCGAAAAACCGATCCAGTCGATTAAGTTTGCTGGCGGAATGTGTCGAAAATCATAGTTGGTAAATGCCATA
The DNA here is from genome assembly GCF_047470845.1 of Candidatus Enterococcus avicola. Lineage (NCBI taxonomy): Bacteria > Bacillati > Bacillota > Bacilli > Lactobacillales > Enterococcaceae > Enterococcus > Candidatus Enterococcus avicola. Next base: position 8,221 of record NZ_JBLGTY010000021.1, read on the forward strand.
AAGAGCGTCACCATTACTGGAAAAATAATTGCTACGATCATTACCAAGTAGGCAGGGATCGTCAGTAAGTACGCGAACCCATCTTCGTATAATTTTTTGAAAAATTCTTTTCTCGTAACAGCTACCGGGAAGCCCTTTTCAATGCTTTGCCGAACCTGATAAGCATCTTTGATATTTAAAACCCAAAAGATAACGAAAATAACGGTAACGATGACCTGCAGTGTTCCTTCAATCAACAAGAACAAAGAGTTGTCTTCCATCGGTACTGATCCGAGTGTGACAAAGTTATAAAGTGCTTGTCCACCAAACAAAAGCATTTCGACCAGAAAAATCAGAAAGGCTGCAAAAAAGAGACCCGCTTTGAATTTCTGACCATTTTTGAATTGTCCCCCACCAGGGATGATTGAAAGAAGCGCTGTCTGCATGGCTTGTGAATTCGTCCTCATATGTATCCTCCTTAAAATCGAAAGTCTGCCAAGCGGCCGACGATCGATAGAAAACAATCTCGTCAAGCAATTTCTTGCGTGCTACGTTGCAAGGAATCCTTTTGACAAACATCCTCTATAGAATCGTCGACATGAATGACAGACCGTAATCGGCTAATTATTAGTATTTCTGCTCAATCGCTTCTTCGATTGTTTTGGCAGCATTATCCGCTGCTTCTTGAGGAGTCATATTGCCTGAACCTGCATCAAACAGCATGTTTTCAGCCCCTACCCAAACCTCAGACATTTCAGGGATATTTGGCATTGGTTGTGAAACACTGTATTGCTCAATCACTGCTTTTGCTACTGGATCATCAGAAGCAGCGACTGTTTCTTGAGCCATAATGTTCGCTGGAATATCATGACGCATGTCATACAATTTCTCTTGATTGGCTTCGTTGGTCAAATACTCGACAAATTGTTGAGAAACGTCTTTGTTTTGTGAGTAGTTAGATACCACCCACGCTTTTCCGCCGCCAAATGTTTCATAGTCGTTGCCGTTGTTTAGCGTTGGGATTTTCGCTACTCCATAGTTGATGCCTGCTTCTTCAAAGCCGTTCACGCCCCATGGTCCATAAATGATAGCTGCTGTTTTGCCTTGATTGAAGTAATCCAACATCAAGTTTTCGTTGGCTGATACATCAAGCATTCCTTGCGGCCAAACATTTTGGAACCAATCAGTTGCATACGTGATTGCTTCAACAGAACCTTCATTGTTCAGCCCTAGATCAGATGGATCTGTTCCTTCATCACCAAAGACATACCCGCCATGCCCCGCTAATAGACCATACGTATAATAAAAGTCCGTCCAACGAGCTAAGAAACCAACATTGTCATCGCCTTCTGCAAAACGATCATCTTTTGCTAGTTCTTCTAAATCAGAAAAAGTTGCTGGTGCTTCATCGATCAAGTCTTTGTTGTAGAACATGACAACCGCTTCGATCATTGCTGGTGCGCCATAGATCTTATCATCGATGGTCACTTGTTGCTTGTCTGTATCGCTGTACCGTCCATCATCTGGCAAAGTCATTTCTGCCAAATGCCCTTGGGAGCCTACTTGACCCACACGGTCATAAGGAGACATCGTAACATCTGGGCCTTTCCCAGCAGGACCGTCTAGTTGAAGCGCATCCATTTGATCGAACATGTCCATTTCCACAACGTTGATGGTGACATCATTTTCAGATTCAAAGTCAGATTTCACTTCATTGATATAATCAATATAGTCTGCGCCTACAGAGACCGTGATCGTTTTTTCATCGCTACCTGAACCTGCATCTGCATTACTACCATCGGTACTACCGCCGTTGCCGCCACATGCTGCAAGCGCTAACAACGCACTTCCTGAAACTAATCCTAGAGCTGCCTTTTTCCAATTCACTTTCATCCTGTTTACCTCCTGCAATTTGTAACTCTATTATGCAACCGGTTTCTTAAAATGGCAAACATTTTCTAAATGTTAGCGATAACAAAAATTGAAAAAGCCTTTAAATTAAGATATTTAGGAATTGAGAAGAAATTGCGCAACCATTTGCTTAATTTTTCACCTTGTGGATTCACGAACCACGAGTTGCGGTAAAAAGCGCTGTTGTCGCAGGCTCGTATCGTTCTGTTCAATTTTTTGAATCAGTAATTCACCACAAGCTTCGCCCATCTCAACGATGGCTTGCTTCATAGTCGTCAACTTGGGTGAGCTGACCTGATCCAGGAATACCCCATCGTAGCCGACAATCCCAAAATCCTTTGGTATCTGCGCGCCAATCGACTGCAAGCCTTGATTGATGCCTAGTGCCAAACGATCCGTCGCACAAATAAAACAAGTATTTTCCGCAAATTGCTCCTTCTGTGCTGTGATAAAGGTGCGGGCTGCGGAAGAACGGTTCTCAAAACGATGGATTTTTGGTGCTTGTCCTGTTTTTGTGACTGTATCTATGTACCCTTTTTCTCGGCTTTTCGTAAATGCTTCTTCCAACTCTAAACCAATATAGACCAAGTGTTGATAGCCAGTATCGAGGGCGTGTTTACAAGCAGAAACGATCCCTTGGTAGTTGTCACTATCAACAAAGCTGAATCCAGCTTCATTTTCACCAAATAGAACGACGGGTTTCTTTAAATTTTTTATCCAGTCCATATCCTTTTGGCGAAATCCCGTAATGATACAACCATCTGCTGGGCCACGATCCACCCCATCCGTCGTAACCAGCTGCAACGAATAATGCGCTTTGCCGATGGAACGAGCGATCCCCACTAATAAATTCATATAGTATGGCTCCGTCGTGTCCATCTCCTCTAAGATATACACTTTGATGATATGGGAACGCTTGGAAACTAATGATTTGGCAGCAATATTCGGTTGATAATCCAGTTCTAGCATTGCTTGATGAACGAGCTGCTTTAGCTCTTCGGTCACTTTATCTGGATGGTTGATCACTCGAGAAACGGTCATTGCGGAAACATTTGCTTTTTTGGCGACATCTGCTAACGTAGTCATGATTCACTCTCCCTGTATTATTTCATCTATAGTATAACACAATAAAACAAAAGAGAAACAAAGCCAACTTTTATATAGAAAGATTTCTTGCTTCATTCCAAAAGATAAAAAAACAGAGCAGCTTCTCAGCTACTCTGTCAAAAAAGACTTTTTTTGGGGTGTCGCCAAAAGGATCCCACACGTGTTAATCCGTTTCGATCAACCCGTATTTACCATCTTTCCGACGATACACAATGCTCGTTCCATTCGTTTCCGCATCTTCAAAGATAAAGAAGTTGTGTCCAAGCATGTTCATTTGTAAAACAGCTTCTTCACTATCCATTGGTTTTAAAGACAAACGTTTTGTACGTACGATGTCTAAATCAGAACCATTGGTTTCTTCATCGTTTGCTTCAGTTGTGAACAAATCACCATCTGTTGGCGGAACCAACGCTGTCTCACGAGATTTGCGATTGATTTTTGTTTTGAATTTGCGGATTTGGCGTTCCAATTTGTCAACAACCAAATCGATACTAGCATATAGATCAGGTGAAGTTTCTTCCGCACGTAGAACTAGGAATGGTAAAGGAATCGTTACTTCTACTTTTGCAGTTTTTTCTGTATAAACTTTCAAATTAACGTGTGCTGTTGCTTCTGGCACATCATTAAAATAACGTTCTAATTTACCTACTTTTTTCTCGACGTAATCACGGATCGCTTCTGTTACCTCGATATTTTCGCCACGCACATTATATCTAAACATAAAAATTACCCCTTTCGTCTACCAGTAAAGAAGGAAAAGGACCACTCTTTTCTTCTTCTTAACTCTATTATATCGAACTCTTGGTCATTTGCCTAGTAAATCGAACAATTTTCTTTAAGCGTTTTCAAAACAACGTTTCAACGAGCAATAGAAAAAGAACGAATCGACTGGGGGCCAAAGGACTGCAATGCTTCAGCTGCATGATATAACGTTCTACCGGTAGTATACACATCATCGATCAACAATAATTTTTTCCCTTTGATTTCACACGCTACATCTGGCTTCACTGCAAAGGGTTGCGCCTCTACTAATCGTTGCCTGCGAGAACGTTGTGCCTGTGGTGCGGTATCAACAACTTTCTCCAGTAACTCTTGAAATCTGACTCCGGCGGCTTCCAGCACAGCGGTGACTTGATTAAACCCTCGCTGTTGGTAACGCTCTGCCGATAGTGGGATGGGAATCAAACACTCATAGTCAAACCTGTTGAGTTTCTGTTTGATCACAGGCGCAAACGTCCCCCGCAACTGATAGTTTCCCATCAATTTGTATTCGTGAAGCCAATCCTTCATTCCTTGATCGTAAGCAAATAGCGCTCGGTGCTGCAATTGTATCATGGGACACGTTTCTTCCCAATAGAGACAATCGCTGCAAAACTCAGTTTCTTTTTTTCCACACGAAGGGCAGCAGGTTCGCCAATCGATCACTGAAAACTGTTGGGCACATTGCGGGCACAATTCATTTTCTGGGATACGCCAAGGAGCCAACACCTCAATGATCGTTCGTTCTCTAGGAAAAGTCCTTTTACACCAACTACACACCATCGGTCAGCCAGCTTTTTGCCAATTGGTTCATTTCCTTGATTTCGTTGAGTGCTTTTCGGATCGCTTCCGTCATTTGGTCGTAGAAAAAAATGACCTCCCCTTCCGTATAGGCCCCTTTACGATCGACACGACCAGCAATTTGCACGAGCGCCGATTTTGTAAAGACTGGATGATTAGCACCCAATACGATGACTGAGACGTTTTCAAACGTCACCCCACGCTCTAAAATCATCGTTGTAAACAACACCTTGTAAATCTGTCGACGAGCAGACGCTACTTTTTCGCTCCGTTTTTGATCTTGCGACGAAACGCTAGTCAAAGACCATGACGTGCCTTGTCGGCGGACAGCCGCTTCTACTTCCTTCATCAGCGCAATGCTTGGACAAAACACCAAGACAAAGTTTTTTTGAAGCAGCCGCTGCAACTGCTGCAGCAATGGTCGCAGCCAACGTTTTCTGCGATAAGCCTGCGCCCAGTGACTATAATGAACAGGTTTTGGAACGATCAATGGACGCTGATGAAACCGCAGCGGCATTCTCAAGACAGCGAATTTTCCACGAATTTCTTGCAGCAGTCGTTCTGAAGGCGTCGCACTTAAATAGATCAGACACCCGTTTTTGGCTAAGGCATTGTATAATCCGTAACGCAGCTGCGCATCGCCCTCGTAGGGAAATGCATCTACCTCATCCACCACGATCAGTTGAAAGCTCCGATAAAAATGCAGTAGCTGATGGGTGGTGGCAATAAGGATGTTTGTGTAGCGATAAGGCTCTTCTGATTTTCCATAAAGGAGCAAGCTTTCCTCTTGTGGAAATGCTTGCTGAATCCGCGGAAACAATTCACGACAAACATCGATCCGAGGTGAGACGATCGCCACTCGACCACCTTCTTGCCGAACGTAGCGGATCGTTTCAAAGATCATTTCGGTCTTCCCTGAACCCGTGACCGACCAAACAAGCGAGGATCGCTTTTGTCGACAATTAGACACCAATTGCTGGGAAATTTTTTGCTGAAACTGCGTCAATGCTCCTGGCCAGACGATGTGGTGATCAATGGCTGGACTATCCGTAGGTTGAATCACCAGTCGCCCATTTGATGTGATCCGACCATAGCGAATACAGGTTGGACAGTAATAGCTGCCTATCGGTAATTGCACCGACGGCTTGCGGTGGGAAGAACCGCATCGCTGACAAACGATTCTCTGCCCCTGCTCGAGCATTGCCGGTCGAGAATCAAAGGGTTTTCCTACATTCATTGTTTCATCTAAAACAAAAAATTGTCTTCCATTTTGATTGGTCATAACATACACCTCAGTTTTAAGTACGCAAAAAAATCGGTTCAAGTACTTTTTGAAAAGTACTTGAACCGATTACAGATTTCTTGTTTGCTTCAACAGCAGGTCTTGCTTATTCGCCGATCAATGTCAAAGCTTGATCTAAGACTTTTTCGCCGTTCATCATGCCGTAATCTGCCATGTTGATTACTTCTAAAGGAATTCCTTTTGGCGCTAGACGTTTCTCAAAATCGCCTTTCATGAAACGAACTTGTGGTCCTAATAATAAAACATTTACGTCTTTGCTTTCTAAATGTTGATCTGCTTCTGAAGCGGAAACTGCAAAAATATCTGCTTCTAATCCTTTTGCTTCAGCTGCTTTTTGCATTTTTGTTACTAATAAGCTTGTACTCATTCCTGCAGAACAAACTAACATAATTGTTTTTTTCGCCATATCGAACACTCCTTGAATTTTAAGAATAAGATAACATTTCCTATCTCTAGTATAGAACAAGTTTGAAATTTGTCAACGCTTTCTATCCAGCAGCCAGTTTGATTTTACTAAACGGTTAAAAACGACATACTCTTTTTTTAAATTGACGAGGACTACCTCATAGCCGGCATTCAGCCACGCATAGGCCCCGTTTTCAGGATGTCGGTAATCATTTGCCCACCAATCCGTACTCGTGCGGGCACTTTTGGGCAAGCCAGATGCTGGGAAAAGAAATTCATCAAACTGGGTAAAGGTTAACGTAATTTGTGAACCGCCGTTGTTTTTTAAATAGTGAGTGATCGTATCGTACTTTTTGCGTCTACCCAAAGCAACTGCCTCCTCTTTTTCAGGTCTGTGTTGGTGCCTTTTTCTTTCTTCTATTTGTAACTTTCCTTCCGATTGCCTATACTAGAAACATAAAGGAGGCGATCGTACGCGTGACTTATCGAACGATCCGACAAGATGGAGAAACGGAAATAGAAATCAAAAAATCGCGTTTCATCTGTTCGTTAAAACGAATCCAATCAGAAGATGAAGCCAAAGCGTTTATACAAGCCCTCAAAAAAGAACATTGGAAGGCGAATCATCATTGCAGCGCCTATGTATTGGGTGAAAACCATGAGATCCAACGCAGCAGTGATGATGGTGAACCTAGCGGCACCGCTGGAGTACCGATTTTAGAAGTATTGAAGAAAAATGACTTGATCAATATGGTCGCTGTCGTTACCCGCTACTTCGGTGGAACGAAACTTGGCGCTGGCGGATTGATCCGCGCTTATTCCAGTTCAGCTTCCGCTGGCATCAAGGCGGTGGGAATCGTCGAAGGCGTTTTGCATCAAGAGCTTGCATTGACCATTGATTATCCCCTTTTAGGTAAGCTGCAAAACTATTTAGAACTGCAGAACATCTACGTAAAAGACATTGCTTATACCGAGAAAATCGTTGTTACCTTAATGATTCCTGAAGCAACGCTTGCCGACCAAGAAGCCGCTCTGATTGATTTGCTGCAAGGGCAAGTGCAGCTAAACAAAGGCAAGACCGAATATGTAGAGCGCCTCATCGAGGAGCCAACCGAGTAACTATGCAGGACAAGCACCTGTCAGGTTTGCTCTTTTCCTCAAAGCACGGACTCTAATGCCGCTTGCTGCAGCGAATGCAGAAACGCCCAATCGTTGAAAAACCGAATTGACCGATGCGGAGCAACAGCACGTATGCTCGCAGTGTCCTTTCGGCTTTTTCGCGTCTTTTTTGTTTCCAGCCGTCCCAGGCAGCTTATTTTTCCATATAAAATTCGAAACGATTGCCGACATATTGGGTGCGCACATATTCAAATGGTTGTCCATCTTCAAATGAAGTGATTTGCCGCATACGTAAAATCGCATCGCCGCGTTTGATTTGTAAGTAATCAGCAATTTGCTCGGAAGCGACCATAGCTGAGATCGTTTGCGAAGCGCCGCCAATTTTCCGCTGTCCTTTTTCTTCCAACACTTTATAGAGGGAAGAGATGATCTCCTCCTTGCTAAAGTCATGAATAAACTTTTCAGGGATACTCGCTACTTCAAAACAGATCGGCACATCATCCGCATACCGAATCCGCTCCATCCGTAAAATCGTTTCGTGTCCTTCTAATTGCAGCTTTTCCATCTCACTGGAGCTAGGTGCCGTCAAGAAATAAGCGACCGCTTTGCTGGAAGGCTTACGACCAAGAGAATTCATAATTTCGGTAAAACTCGTCGTGCCCGTCATTTTCTCTTGTACTTTTTGGCGAGCCACATAAGTGCCAGAACCGATTTTGCGCTCAAGAATTCCCTCATCCGCTAAGGTTTGGATCGCTTGCCGCAACGTCATGCGACTCACGCCGAATTGTTTTGACAACTCCCGTTCTGAAGGCAGACGATCCCCGATTTTGTATGTATTGTTTTCGATATTGGCTTTGATTTGATCATGAATCTGGATATAAACAGGTAATTTTTCCACCACTACACATTCCTCCGTTCCCCTCCTATTATAACTGGTATATACCTAAATAGCTAATAAAAAAAGCAAAAACTGCTCAGTTTTTCTCAATTTGTGCGAACTCTTTCCCCATTTTATAGGCAGAAAAAGAAGTTATCACAAATTGTCCAAACAAGAGCAGTCTCTTTGCTTTTAAATTGGTTCGGTCGCTGGCTTGAGAATTTATTCAGCCAACGCTTTATTGGCAGTGGCCATCAGCAAGCGAATGCGATTCAATTGATTGACGATCGAAACACCTGGATCGTAATCAATCGCTGCAATGTTCGCCTGTGGGTACTGGCGACGCAGCTCTTTCATGACGCCTTTTCCTACTACATGGTTAGGCAGACAGCCAAATGGTTGCAGACAAATGATATTGTTGACATTATTTTCCAACAGATCGATCATCTCACCGGTCAAGAACCAGCCTTCTCCCGTATGGTTGCCAATGGAAACAATCTCGCTCGCTTGCTCGGCAAGCTGATGGATCGAATGAATGCCCTCAAAGCGCGTTGACGCCCTCAACGCTTTATCCATTGGTTTTTGGAGCCGTTCAATCGCCATGATCGCAAAATCAGCGATCATTTTGCTTTTCTTCGCCATCCCCAAATGCTCGTAGCGCCAAATCTGATTGTAGAGGGAATAATTCATGAAGCCGACAATATCTGGTACGACCGCTTCCGCTCCTTCTGCTTCTAACAGGCGAACGACATCATTATTGGCAGTCGGTGAATACTTCACTAAAATCTCTCCCACGACACCGACACGCGGCTTCTTGATATCTCTTATCGGCACTTGATCAAAGTCTTGAATGATTTTCTTCATATTGCGATTAAAGAGGCTGAAGGAGCCATTGCGGACATTTTTGGCAATTTTTTCCAGCCATTCTTGGTGGAGCCGATCGACAGCCCCTGCTTCTTTCTCATATGGACGGGTGCGATAAACGACCCGTTCAAAGAGATCTCCGTATAAAAATGCCACCGCCAAGCGTTTCATCATCGGCAAGGTAAAGCGAAAGCCAGGATTTGATTCAACACCAGTATTCCCCATCGAAATAGATACCACCGGTACTTGCGGAAATCCTGCATCGTTCAATGCTTTACGTAACAAGGGAATATAGTTCGTTGCGCGACACCCACCGCCCGTCTGGGTCATCAGTACGCTGGTGTTTTCGACGTCATATTCCCCGCTTTGTAACGCTTCTACCAGCTGCCCAATGGAAATGATGGCCGGGTAGCAGGCATCGTTATTGACAAAGCGCAAACCGACATTGACTGCTTCTCGATCTTCACTGGGCAGACAGACCACTTGATACCCGGAAGCCTGCAAAGCGACATCTACTAATCCGCTTTGGTGGATGGGACTCAACATCGGCAATAAGAGCGTGTGCTGCTTTCGCATTTCTTTGGTAAAAATAATCTTTGCTGGTTCCTCGTATTGCTTTTTAGGAACAAAGTGCTGTTTATCCCGTTCGTTGACTGCTGCTTTCAAGGAACGCAACCGAATCCGAATCGCCCCAAGGTTTGCACCCTCATCGATTTTCAACACCGTATACAGCTTGCCATATTGCGCCATGATCTCTTCGACTTGATCGGTGGTCACTGCATCGATCCCGCAGCCGAAGGAGTTTAATTGAACCAATTCCAACTGCTTGTTTTTCGCCACCACTCGTGCAGCCGCATACAACCGTGAATGATAGACCCATTGATCCACGACCCGCAGATCGCCGACATTTGCTAAATGAGCAATACTGTCCTCGGTCAGTACATGAAAGCCTTCTTGGGTAATGACTTCCGCTATCCCATGGTTGATTTCAGGGTCCAAATGATACGGTCTTCCAGATAAAACGATCCCTTTTTGGTTGGTCGTCATCAGCATTCGCAGCGTTTCTTCTCCCCGTTGCGCAATATCTGCTTTGAACTGATCTAGTTCCTCGAAGCCGCTGCGCAGCGCTTGGGCAATTTCGTCTTCAGAAAAACCAAAATCTTGAAACGTCCCCATTAAGGTTTTGACCATTGAGGCTTCATCTGCCAGATTTAAAAATGGACAGCGGTAGTCAACCGCCCCTTCACGAATCGCATCGACGTTGTTACGAATCACTTCTGGATAGCTTTGTACGATTGGACAGTTAAAATGATTTTCAGCGGCAGTGTTCTCTACTCGCTCAAAAATGACTCCTGGATAAAAGATCAACGGTATGTTTTGATCGATCAGTGCTTGGATGTGTCCATGGGCTAGTTTGGCTGGGTAACAAACGGTATCGCTAGGAATCGTTTCGATCCCTTGCTCATATAGTTCTTTATTAGAACGCGGCGACAAGGTTACTCGAAACCCTAACTGGGTGAAAAAGGTATGCCATAGCGGATAATTTTCATAAAGATTCAACACTCTTGGTAAGCCGATTTCCCCATGGAGGGCATCTTTTTTACGCAAAGAACGGTACTTGAACAAGCGGCGGTATTTTTCATCCACGAGATTGACTTTGCGGTCTTCTTTTTTGATTTTGATCCGCGCACCACGTTCGCAGCGATTCCCCGTAATGAATTTTCGACCATCCGAAAAGAGGGTCACGGTTAATAAACAATTGTTTTCGCAAAGACCGCAATTTGTAAATTCTTTTTCTGCTTGAAAATCGGCCATTTCTGCAGGAGACAACAACGTACTGACATCGTCGATCGCCGCTTCTTCTAACGCGATCAACGCCGCCCCATAAGCGCCCATCAAGCCAGCGATCGATGGTCGTACGACTTCACGGCCGCTGATCAATTCAAAGGCGCGCAGAACCGCTTCATTATAGAAAGTCCCTCCTTGGCAGACGATTTTCTCGCCAAGATCTTCGGGGCGCCGAACCTTGATCACTTTATAGATAGCATTCTTTATGACCGAGTAAGACAAGCCAGCCGAAATGTCGCCAACAGACGCTCCTTCTTTTTGGACCTGTTTGACTTTTGAGTTCATAAAGACGGTACAACGCGAACCCAGGTCAACCGGCGCTTGGGCTTTTGTCGCTGCCAGCGCAAATTCTTTGACATCCTGATTCATAGATTTGGCAAAGGTCTCAATGAACGAGCCGCATCCTGACGAACAGGCTTCATTTAGCTGAATCGAAGAAAGTGCACCGTCTTTGACTGTCATCGCCTTCATGTCTTGCCCACCAATGTCCAAGATAAAATCAACCCCTGGCTGGAAATGTTCAGCAGCTTTGTAATGGGCCATCGTTTCGACTTCACCGATATCGACCTTCAGTGCATGTTTGATCAGATGCTCACCGTACCCTGTGATCGTTGACTTTGCGATGTAAACGTCAGAAGGCATCTGACGATAAAGCTCTTGTAAAACCGCCATCGTTGTCGCTAACGGCTCGCCTTCATTGTTGCCATAAAAAGAAAACAACAAATCCCCTGCAGCATTGATCAAGACGACTTTCGTTGTCGTTGATCCAGCATCGATACCCAAATAAGCAGCACCTTTATGCTCCGACAAAGGTTTTTCTGCAGCAACTGCTTGGGCATGGCGGGCACGAAAAGCAGCCAGTTCTGCTTCGTCTTTGAATAAAGGATCTAGCGTATCTGTTGGCGCAAGTGTGCCGCCTTCTTCATTGGCTAAGCGGTCGCATAGTACAGAAAGCTGCTGCGCTTCTTCTGCATACAGTGCAGCCCCCATCGCCACAAACAGTTCTGGATTCTCGGGAAAAATGATATCTGCTTCTTGCAGGTTCAACGTATCGATAAATCGTTGACGCAATTCCGACATAAACGTCAGTGGACCGCCTAAGAAGGCTACCTTGCCTTTGATTTTACGACCAGCAGCTAAACCAGCAATCGTTTGATTGACTACCGCTTGAAAAATACTCGCAGCAATGTCCGCTTTTGCCGCTCCTTCATTGATCAGCGGCTGCACATCAGTTTTAGCAAAGACCCCGCAGCGTGAGGCAATCGGATAAAGGGTTTGGTATCCCTTGGCTAGCTCATTGACCCCATTGGCATCCGTTTTCAATAAAACCGCCATCTGATCAATAAACGCACCGGTCCCACCGGCACAACTGCCATTCATCCGCTGCTCCAACGCACCTTCAAAAAAGGTGATCTTCGCATCTTCACCGCCTAATTCGATCGCCACATCCGTTTCTGGGATCACTGTCTCGACTGTTTTGGTACAAGCGATGACCTCTTGGACAAAAGGGATCCGCAAAACTTCTGCCAGCCCCATTCCACCTGATCCGGTAATCGCCAGCGCAACTGGCTGATCTTGGATTACTGCTTGCGCTTCTTTAATAATTTTTTCCGCTGCCTTTTGGATGTCTGCATAGTGTCGTTCATACCTTGAAAAACACGTTTGATTGCGTTCATCTAACAGAACCATCTTGACCGTTGTTGAACCGACATCGATGCCCGCCTTATATTTTTTCATTTGTTGCCTCCATCTAAACAACACTTTGTTGATTATCTAACAAGCCGTTTGTTATAATACTTATGTTCATTGTAATTCTTTTAATTGATAATTCAACAAACAATTCCAACGAAGGTGTGGGATAAACAACAATTAGACGTTTTTTGTCGTTTATTTTGAAAGGAAATTCACAATATGAAAAAATTGGATTTACGTGTCAAACGAACCAATAAGTACATTATTGAAGCCTTTATTCGCTTAGTTGAAGAAAAAGGCTTCGAGCAAGTGACTGTCCAAAATATCGCAGACGAAGCCATGATCAACCGCGCGACCTTCTATGCCCATTACAAAGACAAGCAAGACTTGTATGAAAAAATATTTGACTTGGCCGTCGAATCTTTTACCTCGATCCTTGACTTTGAAGATTTCGTCCAAGGCAATCGAATCAAGATCCGTAAAATCGAAGCGGCCATGACCGAACTTTTTTTACACATTCAAAAGAATCGCTCTTTTTATTTGACGATCATGGATGCCTCTGCCATTGAGATCATTCGTAAAAAACTGGGGCTGATTTTAACGGAACGGTATCAAGAGATCTTTTCAACCTTGAAGATTACAGAAGGCGATCTTGAAGTGCCCTTAGACTTCATCATTGATTATATGACCTCAATATTTGTTGGCACGCTGCATTGGTGGCTAACGGCAGAAACAACGATGCACGCCGACCATTTAGCAAAACTCGTCATCAAACTAGTGGCAAACGGTCATCTAACTGTCTTGGGGATTGAAATTGAGGAATAAAAAAAGAAACTGCCTATATGCAGTTTCTCTCATACCAATTGCCCTTTAATCAATGATTTTTTGCGCGCCATTTGATCGTGTCTTTTGTCTTACGCTGTTTAGTTACTTTGATTCCTTTTGGAGCCACACGAATCGCATAGTCTTCCTTCTTGACGACGTCATAGACATGCTCTGCAACTTCCGTTACTTTTTCTTTTAGATTCAGTTTAAATTTCATGTGTTTTCATCTCCCGAATGCTTTACTACTAGCGTATCGCAAATAAAAAAAATCTTCAACTTATAGCCCTTCCTCAAACCAAAAAAATAATGGTTAAATAACGAAAAAAACAGCAAGACTACTTGCTGTTTTTTTTTGCGTATTCATCTGACTGGGGTAGCTGGATTCGAACCAACGCATGACGGAGTCAAAGTCCGTTGCCTTACCGCTTGGCTATACCCCAATAATGGTGGAGGAGAGTGGATTCGAACCACTGAACCCTAAGGAACGGATTTACAGTCCGTCGCGTTTAGCCACTTCGCTACTCCTCCAAAAGGTTTTTCTCAAACCTGACAATAGTTATAATACCGAAAAAGATAACAAATTGCAAGAGCAAAAAGTAAATTTTTCTAGAAATTATTCATGTAAATTCCATTGGCGAATAATCATCTCGATCGCAGCTTCTAAACTTCTGCTTGAACCTAGATCTTCATCCCCTAAAAAGCTTTGAAATTCTTTCGGTCCAGTCGTTAAAATCTCACCGATACGTTTTTTACCAATAAATAATTCGTTGACGGTATAGTCTTTGCCATGAATGGCTTTCGTTGTTTCTTCAATACGGACTTCGATATCTTTATTTTTCTTAGACATGATTGCACCTCTTTCTTTACAGCACCTTCCTATTTTAACAGAAAACCAGCAAAAGAAAAAGAAAATCTCATCTGGAACGAAAAAAAGTAGTCAATCGTTACGATCGACTACTTTTGCTGCTTTGTCTCATTTCTGGTTCGTCAAGACAGCACTGGTTACGGTATACCCCGCATCGCTTAAGATTTTCTCAATCGCTGCGACTTGGCGCGACTCTACTTGGATCTCAACAATCGTTTTTAGCGCCATCCGATTGACTACGATGGTCAAAATACTCATCTGATGATCGGCAAGCAGTTTGGTCACGTCTGCTAACACGCCTACATGGTCATCCGTGATCTCGATGGACACTCGGGTTCCGCCATCATGGTAGCCAGTGATTTTCAAAAAGGCATCGAAAATATCATTATTGGTAATGATTCCCACTAGGGTATCATCATCCATGACTGGTAAAACCCCCACGTTTTCACTACGCATGACGGAAATGGCTTCCTCTAATAGTGCATCTGGTTCAATCGTGGTCACTTTTTTCAACATGATATCAGCAACCGTCGTTTTATTTAAGAGATAGTTCATTTCATAAACGCTTAAGCTTGTCGCTTTTGAGGGAGTTGCTTCAGCGATCGTTCCTTCTGTGATCAACCCTACTAATTTATCATCGTCAACGACGGGCAGACGGTGGATATCGTGCTGCTTCATTAAATCTACTGCATCAAAGATCGGTGTCTGCGAATCGACGGTGACGACCGTCTTCGTCATAAAATCACTTACGCTCATTGTTTAGCCTCCTAGATACGCTTTTCTTACTTCATCACTTGCTAGTAATTCTTCTCCAGTACCTTCTAAAACGATTTTCCCCGTTTCTAATACATAGCCGCGATCGGCAATCGATAAAGCCATTTTTGCATTTTGTTCAATCAGTAGCACAGTCGTTCCTTGCTGCTTGATTTCTTGAATGATTGAAAAAATTTCTTTGATAAAAATCGGTGCCAAGCCCATCGAAGGCTCATCCAGCAAAAGCAAGCGCGGTTTTGACATCAATGCCCGCCCCATTGCCAACATCTGCTGCTCACCGCCAGATAATGTCGACGCATCTTGCGAGAGGCGTTCTTTCAATACAGGAAACTTGCGGTAAACTTGTTCATAGTCTTCTTTGACACCACTGTCTTTACGCAAGAAGGCGCCCATCTCTAAGTTTTCTTGAACCGTCAATCCTGAAAAGACGTGCCGCCCTTCTGGCACTTGCGACAAGCCGTTTGCGACGATTTTTTGCGGTGCTTCTTTCTCAATTCGTTTTCCTTCAAAAGTGACTGAGCCATTTGAGGGGCGGATCAATCCAGAAATCGTCCGTAAAATCGTGGTTTTCCCTGCACCATTGGCACCAATCAGTGAAACGATCTCCCCTTGATTGACGTGGAAGGAAACATCATGGACCGCTTGGATCATGCCGTAGTGTACACTTAAATTTTGAATTTCCAGCATCAGATTTCCCCTCCTAGATAAGCTTCGATCACCCGCGGATTGTTTTTGATCTCTTCTGGTTCACCGTGGGCGATGACTTGGCCGTATTCCAGCACATAGATCCGTTCGCACACTTCCATGACCAAACTCATATCATGCTCAATCAAGAGGATCGTCAATTGAAAATCTTTTTGGATCTTATAGATCAACTTTGTCAGTTCTGTTGTTTCTTGAGGATTCATCCCCGCAGCCGGCTCGTCAAGAAACAGAATTTTTGGTTCTGTAGCCAATGCGCGTACGATCTCTAACCGACGCTGCTCGCCATAAGGCAAATTTTTCGCTAACGTTTGACTTTTGCCATCCATATCAAAGATCCGTAACAGCTCTAAGGCTTTTTTCTTCATGGACGCTTCGTTTTTGTAGTACTTTGGCAAACGCAGGATGCTGGTCAGCAGTCCTTCTTTATGCTTACTGTTCATAGCGATCAAGACGTTGTCCATCACAGTCAAATTTTTAAACAAGCGAATGTTTTGGAAGGTTCTTGAAAGACCTAAATCTGCAATTTTATAGGGCTTCACGCCATTTAAACGTTTTGGCTTACCTTGGGTCTCAAAAAGCACTTCCCCTTCACTAGGTTCATACACACCTGTCAGGAGATTAAAGAGCGTTGTCTTGCCAGCACCGTTTGGTCCAATCAATCCGACCAGCTCATTGGTATCTAAATGGAGGTCTACATGAGAAACAGCAGCTAAACCGCCAAAGTTTTTCGTTAAGCTTTTAACTTCTAATAGAGGCATCGTTGTCATCCCCCTTTTTTCTAAATTTATCCAGCAGTCCTTTTACGGAGAATTCCCATGTCCCTAAAAGTCCGCTTGGTTTAAAGATCATGATGATGATCAAAGCCAATGCATAAATGATCATGCGCAAATCAGAGAAGCCTTGCAAGTACATATTTAAGATTCCTAGCACTACTGCCGAAACAACTGCTCCTGTGGTACTCCCAAGCCCTCCAAAAACGACGATGATCAATACATCGATCGATTTCATAAAACCGTAATCTCGTGGGAAAACCGACTGCTGATAGCTGGCATAAAGGGTACCAGCAATGCTTGCCATTACTGCCCCCATTACAAACGCAATTACCTTGTATTTCGTTGTGTTGACCCCCATTGATTCTGCAGCGATCTCATCTTCCCGAATCGCTAAAGTCGCCCGACCTGGTCCGCTATGGATAAAGTTTGACACGACAAGAATCGATAAAACGGCAAAGAGAAAGACGATTTGCCAATTACTGAATTGGGGCAATCCGAAAATTCCTGCAGGACCATTGGTCAAGCCTCGTAGGTTCACCAACAAGATCCGAATGATCTCTGCCACACCTAGGGTAGCGATCGCTAGATAGTCGCCTTTTAAACGGAGGGTCGGAATCCCAACCACTAATGCGACTGCACCAGAAACCAGCATCCCCACCAGTAAACCAGTTAAAAAGCCACCAAAGGTTGGATTGCTTGCCGACAGGATCGCGCCAGCATAAGCACCGATTGCCATAAATCCAGCATGTCCTAAGGAAAATTGCCCTGAAAAGCCGATGATCAGATTCAAACTGACTGCCAAGATGATATTGATTCCGATATTGACGATGATGGCATCAGAGAACAAATTGATCATTCCGCCATTGTAGGCTGCAAATAATCCAAAATAAAGAATAGCTGCCAGAGCGAGCCAGATTAAGTTGTAACGTAAATTCTTTTTCATTTCTGCCACCTACACTTTCTCTTTGATATTTTTGCCGAGGATCCCAGCTGGACGAACCAACAATATAATTATTAAAATGACATACACTAAAGCATCCTTATAATCAGAAAAACCAAGCGCTGTCGCTGCTGTTTCCACCAAACCGATCACAAAGCCACCTAAGGCTGCTCCAGGAATGATCCCGATCCCGCCGAGAACCGCTGCAACAAAAGATTTCAGACCAGGAACGACGCCCATTGATGGATCAATGGAATTATAATACAAACCGATCAGCATCCCGCCAGCTGCAGCCAAAGCCGAGCCTAAGGCAAAGGTAAAGGAAATCGTTCGATTGACATTGATCCCCATCAAACGCGCTGCATCTGCATCAACACTTACTGCCCGCATCGCTTTTCCCATACGGGTCTTTTTCACGATCAATTGCAAGAGAATCATTAAGGTAACCGAAACAGCCAAGATCAATAACTGGACATTACTTACTTGAACAAACCCGATGGAATAAGTTTGTCGTTCAATCGCTTGCGGAAAGGGGCGCACATTGGCTGAAAAGAAAAAGATCATGACATTTTGCAAAAAATAAGAAACCCCGATTGCCGTGATCAGTGCCGAAATTCGCGTGGAATTGCGTAAGGGACGATACGCTAAAAATTCGATCGTTACCCCAAGAGCTGCACTGGCGATCATTGAAATGAACAACGCGGGGAAAAACCCTAATTGCCATTGATTGATCAAAAAGTAACCGATAAAACTACCGATCATGTAAACTTCTCCGTGGGCGAAGTTGATCAACTTGATGATGCCATACACCATCGTATAACCCAACGCTAACAAGGCATAGATACTGCCTAGAAACAAGCCGTTGATCAATTGTTGGATCATCATTTCCATATACTCACTTCCAATATCATTTATTATGGTCATTCTTTTAGAGAAAAGAAACTGAGACAAACACATCAGGTCTGTCCCAGTTTTCACTGCCAAACAACTGCGGGTTTTTTAAGGTTCCACAGTGTCTGCTGAGGTTTCTTTCCCGTCAGTCAATCCTAAAACAACTGCTGATTTTTCAGGGTTATGATTTTCATCCATCGTGATTTCACCGGTCACACCGACAAAGTCTTTCAGTTCAGACAAACCAGCTGCGATCGCCAATGAATCTGCTGAGTTTTGATCTTCGATCGCTTGTTTGATCATATAAACGGCATCATAGGCTAATGCATTAAAAGCAGAAGGCTCTTTGCCATATTTTTCATTGAAAGCTGCCACAAACGGCTCAACTTTGTCGTTTGCTGGTGCTTTGGTAGAGAAGTGACCTGTATAGTAAACATTGCTGACATTTTCTGCACCAGCTGTTTGAACCATTTTTTCATCACCGAATCCATCCGCACCAATGATTGCTTGATCAATCCCTAATTCTCGCGCTTGCTTGATGATCAAACCAGCTTCTGTGTAGTAGCCTGGAATGAACAAGACATCGAAGTCGACATCTTTGATTCTTGTAAGAACTGCTTGGAAATCTTTGTCGCCTTCGGTAAAGTTATCCTCTAAGACGATTTCGCCTGGGTAGCTTTCTTTAAATGCTTCCGTCAAACCAATTGCGTAGTCACTTGAGTTATCACCCAAGATTACGGCTTTTGAAGCATCCAAATTTTCTGCTGCATATTTTGCCAAGATTGTTCCTTGGAAGCTATCTTGGAAACAAGAACGGAATGCAAATTCTTGGACTTTTCCACTGGTGTAAGTAATCGCATCATCGGTACCTGAAGGAGTGACCATCGGTACTTGGGCTCTCGTCACATTCGGTAAAGCCGCCTTCGTGGCACCTGAAGTTGCTGGTCCAATAATGGCAACGACTTTATCGTTGGTTGCTAAGTTGGCTGCTACTGTCGCCGCTTCATTGTTATCTGATTTGTTATCTTTCGAAATGATTTCAATTTGTTTTCCAAGAACGCCGCCGGCAGCATTGATTTCTTCGACTGCCAAGTCGATCCCCTCTTTTTCAGCCGTCCCATAAGCAGCAACTGCTCCAGACAACTCTAAGTTGGCACCAATCTTAATGGTATCTCCCTCTTGTTTATTGCCACCTTCAGCAGCACCACTGCTATCCGTTGGTCCACCTGTTGGTCCTGCACTACAAGCTGTCAATAAAAACAAACTCGCAAACAAAAATGCAAATTTCTTTTTCATAATTTTCCTCTCCTTTACTTCCCCTGAATATGTTATCCAATATACTGAAAAATCTAGGAAATGTCAACGAATTATCAGAATATTTCACCTATTCAGAATTTATTTTTTTCGCCGATAAAAAATGGTGCTTTTAAAACATTGATCCAGCAACAATGGAATCGCTTTTCTAATTTTCGGATAAAAAGAAAAGCAAGCAAAGGTTTTTCCCCTTTGCTTGCTGCCGATACGCTTTGATTTGATACTTTTTTTTTCAAACGGACGTTTGAAAACATTACATCCTCATGTTAGCGGCTATTTCGTGGATACAATGCTTGAAAATTTGCCGCCGCCCCAACTAAATTGGCATCATTGCGATAGTCACATAGCTTGATCAGTGGGACGAAATCATTTAATGCTTGATCCGCCAACATTTTTTTCAAGCGCTGGTCAACTTCTTCTAACAAGCCTTTTTTGGCACTGACACCACCGCCGATAATGATCACTTCAGGATCAAAAGCAAACTGAATACTGAACAGTCCTTGTGCTAAATAGTTGTAAAATTTATTGACTTCCTCGATCGCAATGGCATCGCCATCTTCTGCACGTTGAAAGACCTCTTCACCGGTAATCGTCGTTCGATCCACTCCGATCCGATCACAATACCGCCAGGCCATCTGAACCGCTGTCCCTAGTTGCGAAAATGTTTTGCCTTGATCTAGGATCATCAACCCAAATTCGCCACCGTATAAATGTGCCCCACGGACTAGCTCACCATTTTGAAACAGGGTACCGCCAACGCCTGTTCCGATCACAACGAAGGCTGCTTGCTGATACTCTTTGCCCGCTCCTTGATAAAATTCAGCCATCCCAGCGCAATTGGCATCATTTTCGATGGTTACGGGTACCCCAAACGCTGCTTCGAGTTCTGAGTAAATATCAAACCCATGGATATAAGGGATCGCACTAATACCGTCGATCCGCCGTTCTTGGGCATTGACCGCACCTGGCGCACTGATTCCAACGCCTTCAATCTCTTCATCTACGCTTGCCCTCACTTGCTGCAGCTGTGCTTTCATTTCCTCCCAAGTATTTGGAGTAGTGAACTTCCCTTTACTCACCAAAGAATCTTGTGCCCAGACGCCATATTTTACTGCTGAACCACCCATATCAAAGACTAAAATCGCCATTTTTTTCCCTCAATCCTTTATTATTCTGATACTGTCTATTTTACCGCAAGTCGGCGCTTGAAGAAAGCGATTTCCGAGGACAAGAAAAAAACAGTCTCATTCACTTAGACTGTCTCTTCATCCATTAGAGTTGTTTTTCTAAAATCACTTGATCGAACAGCTGCTGCCCATTCTCAAAAATCGGTTCGACATAGTGGGTGGTGAAATAATTCTTCACCCGCTCTTTTTCAACATAGCCTTGCTTTTGGTACAAAGTCAAGGCTGCAGAGGGCAGACTACCAGTTTTGATCACTACGATCGGCCGTTTTGCCCCGAGGTGCTGACTAAGGATCGCTTCTTCGGCAGCTTGCAGCAATTGACGACCGATGCCCATTCCTTGCTTTTCTGGCGAAACGGCCACATTCATGATCTCCCAGTTCTTGCCTTGATTTTGATAAACTAGCACACCAATCATTTCTCCAGCTTCTTCATAAACAAGTGTTTGGCTATTATATAGATAGCTTTCTACGACTGCTTTTTCAGGATCTGCATCCAGCAGCAACGCCCAAGGATACGCTTCATTAGGGGCGATTGGACGAATCATGGCTTTTTGGCTCCTTTTTTATATTTCTGTTGATTCCTTTTAACTTTTCCGATAACGGTACGTTGGTTTGACTTTGTCTTTCGTATTTCGTTTTAAAGTAAACGTCTGGGGTACGTAATCTATTCCGCCTTTTACAAAGGGATGGCAGCGTAAGATACGAGCTACCCCCATCAAGCCTCCTTTGGCTGCTCCATGGACTTGGATGGCTTGGATCATGTATCCTGAGCAAGTCGGATAATAACGACAGCTAGGAGGAAATAATGGGGAAATAAAACGTTGATAGAAACGAACAAAGCCGATCAAAAGTTTACTCATTTCTTGCCAGCCTTTCTTTTTAGCGTACGATTCAGTAAAGATAGATAGAAAAAACTAGGACTCAGCACGTGGCGTAAGTCCTAGTTATGGTTTATTTCATAAACTCAAAGATATGATTCCAAAGACTTGGAGAGAATACTTTAAAAGGACTGCCGTCACCGATCACTCCATAACCAATCATCGTTCCTGCTAGGAACAATAAAATAGCTAATAAAATGACGATTAGAATTTTTATCAAGCTAGTTAAAATATAACGGTTCAACTTCACTTTTTTTCTCTCCTACTCCTATTAGGCGTTAACTGGTACGACTTCTTCTACTGCGTCAGAAACTCGTTCAACAGATGCCCCTAATTGTTGCAATTTTTCGTGGAATTTGTAGTAGCCGCGATCCAAATATTTTAGATTGCGAACACGCGTCCGTCCCGTTGAACGCAGACCTAATAAAATCAACGCTGCTGCGGCACGTAAATCTGTCGCATAGACCAGGGCACCTTGTAATTCATGACCGCCTTCGATCACTGCAACGTTGCCGTCAATTTTTACATGGGCATTCATGCGACGCATTTCTTCTAAATGTTGGAAACGATTCTCAAATACCGTTTCATTCACAACACTCGTTCCTTGCGCTAATAATTGAATAGCAGACATTTGCGCTTGCATGTCCGTAGGAAAACCTGGATGTGGCATCGTTTTTACATCAGTCGCTTTCAAGCGTTCTGGTCCGACCACACGAATCCCTTCAGCGACTTCAGTCACTTCTGCACCCATTTCGATCAATTTTGAAATCAATGGACGATTGTGCTCTGAGATCGCATCTTTAATAATAACGTCTCCTTGAGTCATCGCTGCTGCAACCATAAAGGTTCCTGCTTCGATACGGTCTTGCACGATCGAATGATCTACTGCATGCAGGTGTTCGACACCTTCAATACGCATCGTTTCGGTTCCTGCACCAAAGACCTTGGCACCCATTTTATTCAAAATGTTTGCTAAATCAACGATTTCTGGCTCACGAGCGACGTTTTCAATGATGGTGATGCCTTTAGCTTTTACGGCAGCCATCATGATATTTTGCGTTGCGCCGACACTTGGGAAATCCAAGTAAATGCTATTGCCTTTTAACTCATCGGCGATCGCTTCTATGTATCCATCTTTTTGGATGATTTGCGCGCCTAGTGCTTGAAATCCCTTCAAATGTAAATCAATTGGTCGTTTGCCGATTGCACAGCCGCCAGGCATTGCCACTTTGGCATGTCCATTACGGGCTAACAAAGGCCCCATGACTACGATTGAAGCGCGCATTTGGCTCACATACTCATACGGTGCTTCGATTGCTAATTCTTGTGACGCATCGATCGTCATTGTGTTGTTTTCTTCTTCAAAATCGATTGCGACATTTAAATGCCGAATCACTTCTTTCATTGTTAATACATCGGAAAGGATCGGTACATTTGTTAATGTCGTTGTTCCTTCTTCCGCTAATAAGCTTGCCGCTAAGATAGGTAGAACAGCATTTTTTGCCCCTTCGATCTTCACTGTTCCAGTTAATCGATTACCACCTTGAACGATCATCTCTTCCATTTATGTTCCCTCCAAATAATGCAGTGACTCACACAAATCTTGCCAATTATAGCATAATATTCGGTGTTTTTGCATATATTAATGAAATTCTTAAAAACCTGTTAAAAATAAATTACGACATAGCGCAATCAACTCAAGGAAAAAAGTACTGGCGGTGTAGCCTAATGCAATCGCAAGAAACACCATGACCATTCGTATCTGAGTCGTTCGTAAGGCTTTAAAAAAAGCATCGATCCGCACAGATTGCAATGCCCAAAATGCTAAATAGATGAACGCTAAATGACTCACGATTCGAATGATTGCATCAATTCCATACACTTGCATACTTCCTGCTCCTTTTTTCATAATTGAACATTCCTATCATACCACAAAGATGTCAAGATAAAAAATAATCTTTCTTGAAACCTTCATGAAAAGACTTTAAAAAGTTTTTAAAACGTTTTCTTGAAGAAACAAAAAAACAAAGGCAAGATGCCCTTGTTTTTTAGGAATGTTTTGACACGTTGATTCGATTGATGGCGCGGTGCAAAGCAACCGTTGCGCGCCGAAGCTGGTCGATATCCTCGACTTGTTTGGCTTCTTCGATTTGGCGTTCTGCACGCTGTTTTGCTCTTTCTGCACGTGAAACGTCGATGTCACGATCACGTTCCGCACTATCGGCTACGATCGAGACAACATTGTCTCGCACTTCTAATATACCGCCGTTGACAGCGACCCAGTCGACATGGGTATCTGAATCAATCCGTTTGACCCGGACTTCATCAATCGTCAATGGAACGATGATTGGGGCATGGTGCGGCAAAATACCGATCTCACCATCTGTCGTACGTGCAACCACGATTTTCGCGTGATGATCGTAAACCAAACCAGCAGGTGTCACCACATTGACTGTTAAAAATTGATCCATGAGGTTCCCCTCTTTCTTCAAGGCTGGTTAATTAATAGCCAATTTTTTTCGCTTTTTCAATGACATCTTCAATTCGTCCAACACTGCGGAAGGCTTCTTCTGGAAGATCATCATATTTTCCTTCAAGAATCTCTGCAAATCCTTTGATGGTTTCTTCAACTGGCACATAAGAACCAGGTTGTCCCGTAAACTGTTCCGCTACGTGGAAGTTTTGAGACAAGAAGAATTGAATGCGGCGTGCGCGGGCAACTAAGGTTTTTTCATCATCAGACAGTTCATCCATCCCTAAGATGGCGATGATGTCTTGTAATTCCCGATAACGTTGCAACGCATGCTGTACTTCAGTCGCTACTTCATAATGTTTTTCACCAACGATTTCAGGTGCTAACGCACTAGAAGAAGACGCCAGTGGATCAACGGCAGGATAGATCCCTTGTTCGGTCAATTTACGTTCCAAGTTGGTTGTTGCATCCAAATGGGCAAAAGCAGTCGCAGGTGCTGGGTCTGTATAGTCATCGGCAGGGACATAGATGGCTTGAATAGACGTAACGGAACCTTTTTTCGTCGATGTAATCCGTTCTTGTAATTGCCCCATCTCAGTTGCTAATGTTGGTTGATACCCAACGGCCGACGGCATCCGACCTAGTAAGGCAGATACTTCAGAACCTGCTTGAGTGAAGCGGAAGATATTATCGATAAACAAGAGCACGTCTTGTCCTTCCACATCACGGAAGTACTCGGCTAATGTCAAACCAGTCAAAGCTACCCGCATCCGGGCACCTGGTGGTTCATTCATTTGTCCAAACACCATGGCTGTTTTTTCGATAACGCCAGATTCTTTCATTTCATTATAAAGGTCATTTCCTTCACGTGTCCGTTCACCAACACCTGTGAAGACAGAGATCCCACCATGCTCTTGGGCGATGTTGTGGATCAATTCTTGGATCAAGACGGTTTTACCAACACCGGCACCACCGAAAAGTCCAACTTTCCCCCCTTTTAAATAAGGAGCTAACAAATCAATGACTTTGATCCCAGTTTCAAGGATCTCCGTACTTGTTGACAATTCATCAAAGTCAGGTGCTTTTTTGTGAATCCCACTGCGGGGTGCCTCTTCAGGAAATGGTGCTTCTAAATCGATGGTATCGCCTAGGACATTAAATACCCGTCCTAATGTTTCTGTCCCAACTGGAACAGAGATGGAGGCGCCTGTATCGATTACTTCCATTCCTCGTTGTAAGCCATCTGTTGATTCCATGGCAATCGTACGGATAACGCCGTCGCCAAGTTCTAGGGCAGCTTCTAACACAACTTTTGTTTTCTGCTCATCTTTTTTGTAAACAATCAACGCATTGTTGATATCTGGTAATGATTGGTCTAGAGAGAATTCCACGTCAACAACGGGACCAATGACTTGAACAATCTTGCCTGAACTCATTCGTATTCCTCCATTCGTTCTTGAAACTATTCTAACGCGGATGCCCCCGCCACAATTTCAGTAATTTCTTGGGTGATCGCTCCTTGGCGCGCTCGGTTGTATGAGATCGTCAAGTCCCCAATAATATTTTTGGCATTATCTGTTGCTGTTTTCATCGCTGTCATTCCAGCAGCATGCTCGGCTGTTTTTGCGTCAACAATCGCACCATAAATCAAGCTTTCAGCGTATTGAGGCAGTAATTGATTCAAAATCGCTTCTCTGGAAGGTTCAAACAAGTATTCTTGTTCATAACTTTCGGCTTCTTCAGGATCTAAATCGGATATCGGCAACATTTTCTCCACACGAAATTGGCTAGTCAATGAATTGATGTGATGGTTATAACACACATATAATTCATCGAAGACCTCGTTTTGGTACATCGTGGTTGCCAATGTTACGATTTTACGTACCTCATCAAAGCTTGGTTGATCCGAAAGGTTTCTTAACTCGTACGCCAAATTGATGCCCCGTGCTTTGAAAAAGTCAGCGCCAGTTGCACCAATGGCAATCATGACATACTCTTCTTCTTTTGCATGGTCTTCATCCAGCATGGTCATCATTTGTTTTAAGATGGAACTATTATAGCCGCCCACTAGACCGCCATCAGAAGTGATGACGATATAGCCTGTGCGTTTGACCGGACGACTAACCAACATACTGTTATAGTTCACACCATCTTTAGGACCAGAACCTGCAAGATCGGAAAGCTGCTGCGCAGTCAAATGCGTAACGATTTCACGTACTTTGTTGGCATACACTTGAAACTGTTTCGAATGAGCTTCAGATTTTGTTAATTTTGCAGCTGAAACCATTTGCATGGCCTTTGTGATTTGGCTGGTTTTCTTTGTTGAGGCAATTCGTTGCTTGATTTCATTTAATGAAGCAGCCATTTTCTCTCACCTCTTTTATGCGTTTTGCATTGTCGATATTTTATCTTGCGGTGTCACCCGAGAACTGTTGGATGCCATGAAAATATCTTTGAATGCTTTAATGGTGTCATCTAACAAGCTTTCTTCTGGCAAGTCTTTCGTTGTCCGAATGGTTTCAAAAATCGTTGCTGCGTTTGCTTCGATATACTCAAATAATTCTGCTTCAAAGTCCAATAGTTTATTGACAGGTACACTATCAATGAATCCATGCGTCAACGCATAAAGAATCACGACTTGTTTTTCGACTGCCAATGGTTCATGTAGTTTTTGCTTTAAGATTTCAACGGTGCGACGACCGCGGTTTAATTTGGCTTGTGTCGCAGCATCTAGATCAGACCCAAATTGTGTGAAGGCTTCTAGTTCGCGGTAACTTGCCAAGTCTAAACGCAAGGTTCCAGCAACTTTCTTCATCGCTTTGATCTGTGCAGAACCACCAACCCGTGAAACGGACAATCCAGCCGCTACGGCAGGACGCACACCTGAATAGAACAGGTCATTTTCTAAGAAAATTTGTCCATCTGTGATAGAAATCACGTTGGTTGGGATATAGGCTGAGATATCCCCCGCTTGCGTTTCAACGAACGGCAGTGCCGTCATTGATCCGCCACCTAGTTCATCACTTAATTTCGCTGCACGTTCCAATAAACGAGAGTGCAAGTAGAAGACATCCCCTGGGTATGCTTCACGACCTGGCGGACGGCGTAGAAGTAGAGAAAGTTCACGGTAAGCGACTGCTTGTTTTGATAAGTCATCAAAGACGATCAAAACATGTTTGCCGTTATACATGAATTCTTCTCCCATTGCTGCCCCGGCATAAGGTGCGATGTAAAGCAATGGTGCTGGTTGTGAAGCACCTGCTGAAACAACGATCGTGTAATCAAGTGCACCGTAACGGCGTAATGTTTCTACTTGTGCACGAACCGTTGAGTCTTTTTGGCCAATAGCGACATAGATACAGATCATGTCTTGCCCTTTTTGGTTGATGATCGCATCGATCGCAATCGTTGTTTTCCCGGTTTTCCGGTCACCGATGACTAATTCCCGTTGGCCACGTCCGATTGGCACTAAAGCATCAATAGCTTTCAACCCTGTTTGCATTGGTTCCGATACGGATTTCCGTTGCATTACACCTGGTGCGGCTGCTTCAACTGGGCGTGATTTGTCTGTTTCGATCGGACCTAAGCCATCGATCGGTTGCCCTAATGGATTCACTACCCGGCCAATTAATGCATCGCCGACAGGAACTTCCATGATTTTACCGGTTCGTTTTACTTTGTCTCCTTCACGAATGGTTTCAAAATCACCTAGGATGATGATCCCGACGTCGTTTGATTCTAAGTTTTGTGCCATCCCATAAGAACCGTTTGAAAACTCAAGCAGTTCTCCACTCATGGCATTTTCTAAACCGTGGGCGCGGGCGATCCCGTCCCCAACATATGTGACAGTACCGATTTCTTCTACAGAAAGTTCGTTCTGATAATTTTTAATTTGCTCTTTGATCAAGGCACTAATTTCTTCTGCTTTGATGGCCATCCGATTCACCTCTTATCTCTTGTTTATCTGCCGATTTTTTGTCGCAGATAATCCAGTTGGCTCTTAATACTACCGTCGATCACTTGATGATTTGCTTCAACGATGACTCCGCCTAAAATCGTTGGATCGACCGTTTCTTTCAATTGTGCCTGCTTGTACCCAAGCTTATCGGCGATTTGCTTTTCGATTTTGCTTTTTTGTTCTGCTGACAAAGCAACAGCCGTTGTGATCGTTCCGAGAACAAGACCTTGATATTCATCGTAACGACGTTCGTATTCATCAATGATCAGCAATAGATCATCCATGCGATCATATTCATAAACGATCTCTAAGAAATTTCTGACCAAGCCTTCAAAGCCCTTCAGCAATTGATCGACTAATTGTCTTTTTTCATGGAGATCCAAGCGGTTATCCGTCACGATCTGACCGAATGTTGGAATCTCCTGATAAATCTGACGCAAGGTCATTAATTCTTGGTAAACTTCTGTCAAGCGCTGTTCTTCCATCGCCAATTCGAACAAGGCTTTTCCATAGCGTTTTCCCACTGTGAATTTATCGAGTTTCATTAACTGAACCCAATCCTTCGATATATTGATTGATTAGGGATTCATGATTTTCGGGAGTCAATTCGCGGCCTAAGATTTTTTCTGCGATTTGAAGCGAAAGTTCTGCAACATCATCTTTCACTTCTTTTAACGCAGTTTCTTTTTCAAGGGTGATATCTGAGTTTGCTTTTTCTTTCAAACGAGCCACTTCTTCTTTGGTCTCGCTCAAAATATTTTGTCGACTCAATTCCCCGCTATCTTTGGCGCTCTTGATGATCTCCGCAGCTTCAGAATGAGAACGTGCCAATTTTTCTTGGCGTTCTTTTTCTAATTTTGCTGCATTCAAGCGTGATTGTTCCGCTGAATCCAAATCATTGGCGATTTTATCTTCCCGTTTTTGCATCATGCTGCTGATGGCATCCCATGCAAAATGTTTCAATAAGAATAGCAAAAGAAGAATTGATCCGCTGACAACGATAATATTGCCAAGCATTGGATTTTGAACTTCCGCCATAACCAACTGATTTAGCATAACGATTCTTCCTTTCTGAAAGTCATTGTTTCATTAGAAAAAAGCAAAAACGAGTGCAATTGTTCGTTTCTGCCTTTTCGTGCTTGTCTTATCGGAAGACTAATAACAGCGCGATAACTACCCCTAGAATCGGTACAGCTTCGACTAACGCGACCCCGATAAACATTGTTGAACGTAGTTGACCTGACATTTCAGGTTGGCGTGCCATTGATTCGATCGTTTTTGCGATTACTTGTCCGTTACCATACCCTGCACCAATTGCTGCTCCGATAATTGCTAATCCTGCTCCAATAAAGTTCATTCTTTTTTCCTCCTAATTGTATGTCGATTCGATTAATGTTCTGCCACGATTTTGTGGCTCATAAATACCATGGTCAATGTAACAAATACATAAGCTTGGATCGCTCCAATAAAGAGTGAGAAGCCAATCCAGATCATTTCTAGTGGCATCACGATCGGTAATGACCACCAACCAAGACTAATAAACATGTTGGCAATCAATCCTAATAACACTTCACCTGCGAATATATTTCCATATAAACGCAAGCCTAACGTGATGACATTCGTAAATTCTTCGATGATTTTTAGCGGTAATAAGAACCCCACCGGTTTCAAGTACGAATTGATCAAGTAATTTTTGAAGCCCAACGACTTGATCCCAAAGAAATGTGTCAAGGAAATAACCATAAGTGCGAGTGTCAGTGTAACAAACGGGTCTGCTGTCGGACTTTTCCATAAGGTAATGTCATCTGTCGTCACGATTTTTGTGACTAACCCGATCTCATTTGCCACAAACACAAAAAGAAACATTGTTACACCGAGCAAATGAAAGTTGTTCACTTGAGATCCTGGTAGATTGTCCGCTACGATACCGCGAACAAAGTCAATGACCCATTCAATGAAGTTCTGCTTCCCTTTCGGTTTCATTTGCAGATTACGTGTACAAATAAAGACCACCAAAAAAACAATAATACAAGAAATGATTGTCATCATAGCTACAGTTCCATCAAACCATATAGGACCGATATGAAACATAAGCGATTTATCTTCCAATCTTTCTCACCTCTTTTCCTGTCATCTCCAGAAAAAAATCTGGTGTTACAATGCGTTTCCTCTCATAACAATCGGTATCATACCACCACGAATGGAAAATTTCAAAGCATTTTCAAGAAAATTAGACAAAAAACTCACAATGCCAAAAATCCTAAATTAAATGAAAAATTCCCGTGTCGCTATGTGGAAGAAAAAGCCTGTTATATCAACAGCTTTCCCTTAAATGCTACCAAATTTAGCGCGATTTTCAAAGCAATAACCTCTATCGGATTCTAAAAGAAGTTCTTAGAAAATTAGAAATTTCTAAGAACTCGGTCAATTTGTCTTTCTTGATCTTTGCGTTTCAAGGATTCCCGCTTGTCATATTCGCGTTTTCCTTTCGCTAAACCAATCAAAACTTTGGCATAACCATCCTTGATATACACCTTTAACGGAACGATCGTCATGCCTGTATTTTTTGTTTCGCCAATCAGACGAGCAATCTGCTTTTTATGCATTAACAGTTTTCTTGTCCGTAGTGGATCATGATTAAAAATGTTTCCTTGCTCGTATGGGCTGATATGCACATTGACTAAGAATGCCTCACCATTGCGAATGCGTACAAAGCCGTCTTTCAAATTGATCCGACTGTTACGGATCGCTTTGATCTCTGTTCCCTGTAAGACGATCCCCGCTTCGATCGTATCGAGGATCGTGTAATCATGGCGGGCCTTTTTGTTTTGGGCGATTAATTTCCCTTCTCCTTTAGGCACGGGCCATCCCTCCAATTATTTTTTCTTGATTCCTTTATAAAAAGGTTTTTTCTTTTTCACTTTGCCAGCTTTCTTTGACTTGCCTTTACCGGTTTGTTCAAAGCGTTTCCCTTGTTTTTTCTCAGGGTTGTGTTGTTTTTTCCCGCGACGGTTCGCTTCATTTTTTTGATGGTTGTTTCGTTTGTTGGCTTTTGGTGCTTGCAGTTTTTCGACTTCTTCTGCTGCTACCAATTCGAAATCGATCTCTCTTGTTTCAGGATCAGCTTTCACGACTTTGATACGAACTTTTTGACCAATTTTAAAGGTCAAGCCTGTCCGTTCACCTACAAGTGCCAGATGGTTTTCCAAATAATGGAAGTAATCTTGCTTCAGATTATTGATATGGATCAGCCCTTCAATCGTGTTAGGCAATTCAATAAACAAGCCAAACTTAACGACGGAACTGATGATACCGTCAAACTCTTCTCCTACTTTATCGGCCATATACTCAGCTTTTTTTAGCGCATCGACTTCTCTTTCTGCATCGACTGCTCGTCGTTCCATTTGGGAGCTGTGCATTGCGATGTCAGGCAAGATTTCAGCCCATTTGTTTTGGTTGGCTTCAGAGACATCTTCACTGTAAGAACGAATCAAGCGATGCACGATCAAGTCGGGGTACCGACGGATCGGTGACGTGAAGTGAGTATAATCTTCCGCTGCCAAACCATAGTGGCCGACGTTTTCTTCTGAATACTTCGCTTGCTGCATACTTCTGAGCAGCATCGTATTGACAACCATTGCCTCTGGCTTATCTGCGACATCTTCAACCACTTTTTGCAGTTGTTTTGGTGAGATCGAGCCGTTGGTTTGTTTGACTACAATCCCTAAAGCAGAAGCAAAATCAAAGAAGCGACGCATTTTCTCTTCTTTTGGTTCCTCATGGATCCGATAAATAAATGGTAAATGCTTCCGATTGAAATGGCGCGCCACGGTTTCATTGGCTGCCAACATGAAGGACTCGATCAATCGTTCGCCGACGCCACGTTCTCGCAGAACGATTTCTTGCGGGTGTCCTTCTCCATCGACCAAGACTTTCGCTTCGCGGTCTTCAAAAGAAACCGCCCCACGCTTGATCCGCATCGTTTCTAACACGTGGTGCAAGGCGGCCATATCATGGAACATCGGTACTAGTTCCCCATATTCTTTGCTGGTTTCTGGATCATTGTCTTCAATAATTTGATTGACTGCCTGATAAGTCATGCGGGCACTTGTTTGAATAATACTTTGGAAAATATTGTAATCCGTGACGATCCCCTCTTGGTTGATCCACATTTCACAGCTCATGGTCAACCTTGGAACATTCGGATTCAACGAACAGATCCCGTTTGATAAACGTTGTGGGATCATCGGGATCACTCGATCCGTTAGATAGACACTCGTTCCCCGCTCAAAAGCTTCTTTGTCCAACGCACTGTTTTCTGTCACATAATAAGAAACATCTGCGATATGCACGCCCAAATAAAAGCTGCCGTCAGGCAATGCTTTTACCGTCACCGCATCATCCAAATCTTTGGCATCCGCACCATCGATCGTTACGATCTGTTGATCTCGCAAATCCCGTCGTTCTGGAAAGTCAGCAGGATCGATCGTATCGGGTACTGCATCTGCCGCTGCCAAGGTTTCTTCCTCAAATTTTGTGGGAATCCCATTCGCCACGACGATCGATAAAATATCCATTCCAGGATCGTTTTTATGCCCCACAACTTTTGTGATCAACCCCTCTAAGCTTTTCGAATAGCCTTTTTCTGGATAATGGCTGATCTCAACGATCACGATGCTGCCGTCTACTGGACGAATTCCTTGGGCGCCGATAAACACCTTTAAATCGCTTAGTTTTTTATCTTTAGGTTGAACAACGCCATATAGATCCGATTCTTCGATCTCTTTTTCGTCAAATAATGTAAACTCGCCGACCAACTGACTGATGGCGCGTTGCTTGATTTCTACGACCTTTCCCTCTGCGCCGCGATCTGAAAAAGGATCGGCAACATGCACGATGTCTACAGCAACGGTATCGCCGTCCATGGCATAGCCTGTTGCTTCTTTAGGGATATAAATATCGTCTTCTTCTTCATCCAACGTGACAAAGCCGAAGCCCCGCTCGTTGGCACGGAAGGTTCCTTCCACAAACACTCGTTTCATTGGTAATTTCACTTTGCCTTTTTTGTTAAAAATCACACTGCCTTCTCGTTCCATCGCCGCTACTGTCTGGACAAGATTCTTAAAGTCTGTACTTTTTTGAAGTCCTAGACCTTCAGCAATTTCTTCCATTGAAAAACTTTTTTTACGGCTTTCTTCGAGAAACTGAACAATTTTTGTTTTAATCGTTTCTGTCATAACTCACTCTTTCCAAGCAAGTGTTTCTAAGAAAGCAAACACATCCTGCTCTAATTTTTTCCGTTCTGGTCCAACTGTCACCACATGACCACTTTGAGGATACCATTGAAGCGTGTAGGGAACATGGGACAATGCCGCTGCGGTTTTGAAAACCGTCTGTGGATCGATCATTTGGTCCCTTCCTGCTTGCGCCAGGAAGATTGGGCGCTCGATTTTTCCTAAATGCTCGGCTGTGGTTTGTCCGACTGTTTCGATTCCTTGCAGTTGTTCTCTGACCTTGCGAGGGACTTCTGCCAATATTTCTTTTTGGGTCGCCTCATCTAAATCAGCGTAGGGTATGACCATTTCAGCATACTTTTCAAAATTGACTGGTACTTCGTTCTTGGTTTCAAATAACGGTGAGCAAAAAAGACCGCCGCCCATCAATGTTGGGTCTTGCGTCAAACGATCCATCGCTAAAATTCCACCCATCGAAAGTCCAAGAACGGCAACTTCCTCATAGCCTTTTTCTTTCACATAAGCAACTGCATCCGCAGCATCCTGCTGCCAAACAGTCATTCCTTGATTTAAGATATCATCTGGATTCGGTGTACCATGTCCAGTAAACATCGGTGTATAAACCGTGTAGTCTTTTTGTTCTAACGAACGACAAAGCATGCGCACATCGTTAGGACTGCCTGAATAGGCATGGAACAAAATGACCGCTCGTTTGCCGTGTTCAGCAAAAACCGGTTTTGGTTGATTAAATGTTTTCATGTTTCCTTTCACCTCACGTCCAATTCTACCATAGTTAGCAAGAATACTTCGACAAATGCGATCAAAATCTTCCCGTTAAAAAGAAAAAAACCTCTCTTTACGAGAGGTTCGCTAACAAAGTGATTAGTTTGATGAAAGAAAAGCCAAAATAAAGAGCAAGACCATCCAAACAAAACCTAAAATGGCCGTTGAACGCTGCATCACCGCTTCAAATCCACGGGCTTTTTGCTTACCAAACAATTGATCTGCACCGCCAGTAAAGGCACTAGCTGCACTATTTTGCTTGCTAGGCTGCATCATGATCGTAATGACCATTAAAATCGAAATAACGATCACAGCAGTTAATAAGATGTTATACACGTTAGCTCCTCCTTGCTTGATAAAGTCGTCCTTTCCATTTTAGCATTTTCCGCTGGAAATTACTACTCTCTTTTTGTCATTGACCGTTGCAGGACGGTTAAAAAAAAGACTGTCCTTTCTGACAGCCTTTTTCTCATAGATCACTTTCGTTCAAATCAGCGAACGAGTACGTCATCGTATTCTGGTTTTTCTTTGAACTCTTTGACCGCAAAGGAGCAGACAGGCATAATTTTTTTCTCTTCCCGTCTTGCTTTTTCAACAACCGCTTTGAGTAATTTTTGCGCCAATTGCTGGCCGCGATAATCAGGATTGACGAAGGTGTGGTCTACTTCTAGAACATCATCTGGCGTTTCTTGCCATGTGATTTCTCCCACCTCTTTTTCTCCATCATACAAAGCAAAACGTTTATTTTCTTCTTTGATTTCCATTGCTTTCTTCCTTTCTATCAGACGATGTCTGTATTTTGTTTGATATTCTCAATGAATTGCAAAACGGTTGGCCAATATTCTGGTGCATCTTTCACTGCCTGTAAATGTCCCATATTCGCAAAGAGGACTTTTTGTTTCGGTCCAGCCGTTGCTTCCATTAAGGTATTGATCTCTTTTTCCGAAAGAAACGAATCTTTTTCTCCTTGTAAAAACAGCACAGGTAAATGGTTGCTGCCGACTTGTCGGGTCACCGAGATCTGCAAGAAGGGATAACCGACTAATTGTTTGCTATAGCGATTCGCTAAGCGCAAAAAGCGTTTGATCGGTAACCGAGAAAATTGCGGCAAACTTGATCGGATCGCACTGTAAACGGACGTATAGCTGCTGTCTGAGATCAACCCAGCCACTTGCACCGGCATGACTTCTCCACTAGCCAGCAGCAAGGTCGCAGCCCCCATTCCTAAACCATAGAGGAAGATTTGTGTTTGTGGGTCTTTTTCCAAAATCTTATCGATCCACAAAAGTAGATCCATCCGATCTAGCCACCCTAAACCGATCTCTTTGCCTTCACTGCGGCCATGTCCACGTAAATCAGGAACTAAAACATTGTAACCAGCAGACCAGAATTTCTCGGCTGCCTCTTGACAGTCTGCTTGCCCATCACTGCGATACCCATGCAAGCAGATCACCCACGTTTTTGCACACTGATCAAAGACTTCCGCTGTTAGGATCAGATCATCGGCGGTCGTTACCGTACATTCCGAACCTTGTGCCCAAAAAGCCGAACTCTTTGTTGCGATCCGCTCTTTGTATGGAATCCCCAGTTTCTTTCTGCCTTCTTTTTCATACCATTCATTGTTTCGCATAATGATCGCCGAAACAAAATAGCGTACGCCCTTTTTCAAAACAGACGTGCGATATACATAGTACACCAAAAAACCAAAAATAAGCAGTAGTAGCAATAGCCAAACCATAGGATCCCCCCTTAATTTTAGTTTACCATTTACAATGGATTTCAGCCAAAGTTTTGTCGCACGTCTTAAATAAGTCCTATACTTTAAAAAAACTTTGCCCTGACTTCTAGCAGAGAAGCAGGACAAAGTTTTAATTGGTTAACTATGTTTTCGTCGACAAAGTATGCCAACGCTTGTAACGAGTAAAATACTTCCAAGGATACTCCACTCATAAGAAGAGCGCTCGTTTGTCTTAGGCAATCGTTTTTCAGTAGTCGCATGGTTTACGTCATTCTTGTTGTCATCTTCCGATTGTTTAGAAGTATCTGGCTTTTTAGGTGACAACGGGACCTGCGGCTTTTTAGGATCACTTGGTGTTTTTGGTGTCTCTGGCCCTGTATAAGTGTTGACTAAGTTATAGCCATTTATTTTGGTGGTGTATCCTGGAACATTTTCTTCTTGGATCGTGTAGGTATAGGGTTTTCCTTCGGCATCGTATTTTGGCAGCTTATCAAAGCGATAGGACCAGTTGCCTTTTTTATCTGCTTTTACGATTTTTTCTGCGTATTTTTCGCCGTTTCGCATCAGATTGACAGTGATGCTTTCAGGACGGGTATTGAACTTGTTGTCGTTGTCATTCCAAGTTTTTCTGCCTGAAACTGTGGTTGTTTCCGTATTGACTAGGTCATAGCCGTTTACTTCACTGATATATCCAGAAACGGTTGCTTCTTGAATCGTGTAGACATAGGCTTTTCCCTTGGAATCATACTTAGGCAGATTCTCGAAGTGATAAGTCCAGTTCCCTTCTTTATCGGCTTTTACGATTTGATTGTCGATCTTTTTACCATTTTGCATCAAACCGACAGTGATACTTTCTGGTCGGATGTTGAGCTGATTGTTGTTATCATTCCATGTTTTCGTACCTGAAACTGTTGTTGTTTCCGTATTGCGGTACGTGTTGACTAGGTCATAACCATTGATTTCACTGGTGTATCCTGGAACATTTTCTTCTTGGATCGTGTAAGTGTACACTTTTCCTTCGGTATCATACTTAGGCAAATTGTCAAAGCGATAGGTCCAGTCGCCTTCTTTATCTGATTTTACGACTTGCTTGTCGATTTCCTTATCATTTTGAATCAGTTTGACAGTGATGCTTTCAGGGCGGGTATTGAACTTGTTGTCGTTGTCATTCCATGTCTTTGTTCCTGATACTTCTGTCGTTTCAGTATTGCGGTAGGTGTTGACTAGGTCATAGCCATTTACTTTGGTGGTATATCCTTCAACGGGTGTTTCTTGAATTGCGTAGTCATAGGTCTGACCAGATTCGTCGGTTGTTGGTAGATCGGTAAATTCATAATGCCATTCCCCCTCTTTATTCGGGGTAACCGTTTTTGTTTGGAACACTTCACCATTTTGCAGTAATTGAACCGTAATGCTTGTCGGACGGGTATTAAATTTGTTGTCATAATCGTCCCACGTTTTGGTTCCGCTGACTATCGTTGTATCAAGAGACAGCAGGTGATTCATTGCAGCTAATTTGATTATCGGTACAATCGTTTCATTGGCTTGAAGATCCCAGCGGTGGGTTTCCGCATTGACCAATACCGTATCAGCAACGATACTGCCGTCAACATTCTGGTGGACATCAACTGTATCACCAACAGCCAAAATCGTTCCTTGGAAGGGACTATTAATCGAAATCATTTGATTTTTTGACTGATTAATAAAATTCCACAGGATAACGGCATCATCAAAATCTTCTGTTTCATGACTATTGCGCGTCGTGCCATCTGTATATTCTAGTTTGATTTGCGACTTGATATTAACGGTACTTGCTCCTTCAGTATCCACATTGATGAGTACAGGAGACGTGCCTTTTGTTAGCCCTTTGATGGTAATTGGTGTATCTTTTTCTAATTCTGTTTTTGAAAGAGTAACGACTACCTTTTGATCTTCTTCATCAATAGTGTCTGCCGAAAAGGAAATTGGTTTTTTGTCAATTAGATAACCGTCTGGCGCTTCTGTTTCAACAAAGGAATAATCCCCTTCTGGAAGATCCGTTTCGATTACTTGTCCATCATCATTTGTGACCTCTTCATCAACCTCTTTATGTGTCTTTTTATTTTGAAGTTCGTAGACACCGTCATCAAGCGGGTTACCTTGTTCATCCGTTAAGGTCAACACCACCTCTTGCGTATCATTTTCAGCACGGGCGGTATTGATGACCCGCTGATTATTATCAGTAAAATCTTTGGTTACACCGGGTGTTTGCGGGTAGGTTCCTAGCCTTTCTGACGTCGCCTGTAACGTTGAAAATACCTTTTTAAAATCTATATACGGTTCACTTGCAGATTGATCTTGGAAAACTTCGGAAGTTTTCAAGTGATCCATTCTCTGTCCATTTACAAAAACGGCAGGTTGTTGATTTTGATCTGCTAAATCTACTGTGACTGATGGGCCAAAGACAACTTTGTTTTTTCTGCTATCAGTTCCTGACACAAAAGAAGAATTTGCGATCGCATTGACCTTTTGAATATAATTGATTTCTGTTGCCAACGAACCATCCTGAATACTGGTTCCAAAATTGACATTGCCATTTAGTTCCCCCACTGCTAAGTTTCCGTTCGTATGGGTATTTAGCGTCACATGGTTAGCAAAAATATGAAAATACTGGGCTTCTCCTAGAAGTACGTCATCAACTTCTGGCACATCATTTTTAAAGCTGCCGCCACTTGATAGTTGTGAAGCTGCTGGCGCACTTGCTTGTGTATCAAGTGGTGATTCGATTGCTGTTGATGAGGTATTTGATTCTGCTTGTGGTTGTGACTCGCTGCTTTTTGTTGCAGGCTGTTTTTCGGAAGCCCCTGTTTGTTCCTGACTGTCAGCAAGCACCGCTTCGGCACTCGTTGCTTCTGTGGATTGATTGTCAGGTAGAGCAACTGCTACATCTGCTGTGTTGATAATGTCTTCTTTCACTTGTCCATTTTCTTCCTCTGTTTGAAGAAATGCGGATTTGATTGTCAAAGTTTTAAGAGCTTTTGTTTGAAACGTTAGCGTCATTTGGCTAAAGGAGCTGCTAGTAGTTTCTTCCATCAGCTGCTGTCTTTGCGGATCATATGTAAATGGCATGCCGTTGCTTTGGATTGATTCTGGCAAAACCATTTGTTCTCCTTCACTCAAGCTGAATGCCAGTTGATTAGCAGCAGACTGCTGATTCTTTTCTACCTCGATCGTCCAAGTGATTTTTCCTGTCGTAGGATCTGGTAATGAGGTCACTTGCGCTGTTCCTTTTTCATTTTGAAATAGAATTATTTTGGTGTTTCCCTCGGTGTCCGCATGAGCTGTAACGACTGGTAACAATGGCGTCACATAGGACATTACAAGCAAAGACAACATAACAATCGGGTAAGATATTTTTTTCACATAAGTACGCATTTCTCTTCCTCCAAACAACAAATTTTACTCAGGTGATTATCCTAATCGGAAAAAAGACAAAATGCAAAATACCTCAAAGTTTGTTTATGTGAAAAAAATGAAAGCAAGAACCATAAAATGATTCTTGCTCTCAGGAGAACTTGTGAAAATGAAATATAATTTCTTTAGTTTCAAAAAACAACAGAACAATTTATTCATGATAAATACTCAAAATCCAGAAAGAATCTTTTGTTTGTGATAAAAGTTCTTTCATTCAAAACTCTTGAGCAACAGCAGTGATGGGCAACTCGTTAAAATTTCACTAGTCAAAAAAATAATAAATGTAAACTGGAAATGAAAATTTTCATAAACAATCACATTATTTTCATTTTCGATTACAAAAATTTTAGCTGATTCTTTAAAATCTTACTGTTATTTTCCCTCTATTTATAAGTTCTCTTAATTTTTCAACTTACTTTCTATAGAAAAAAACTGTTCCTTGTTCATCTACTAGAAACAGATTTTTTCTATATAGCTTTCATTCACTTTTAATTACTAAAAGTTTGAGCAATCTCCTCTTGATCAAAGTCACAAGCCACATCCAAGGACAAAGAATCTGCAGTAGCCAATGCACCCCATGATACACAAAATCTTAAATCAGTTGGACTTTGATTCCCCTCAATAAAATAAGCTGGAAATCCCGAGTCAGACCTGTCAAGTTGATATACACCCCCGGATTTTTTCAGGAAACACTCATCGTCATAATATTGAGTTACAGCAAAATTAAGGTTATTGACAGATTTTTTTAACAAATATTGCGCGCCATAGTATCTTTGCCCACTAACGATTTCAAAATCACGGAAAGAGTGTCGAGG
This sequence comes from Candidatus Enterococcus avicola, assembly GCF_047470845.1. Classification (NCBI taxonomy): domain Bacteria; kingdom Bacillati; phylum Bacillota; class Bacilli; order Lactobacillales; family Enterococcaceae; genus Enterococcus; species Candidatus Enterococcus avicola. The sequence continues at coordinate 48,491 of NZ_JBLGTY010000021.1, forward strand.
AAGATCCGTTTTTATCTCAAGTTTTCCCTTCCCTTTGATCATTTTTAAATTAGGCAATAAGATAAAGCGACCGATTATTTCGTTGACCCAATCTGGATGACTTTCACCGTAGTCACTCGAAAAATTGCTATGACCATCGATTACTTTAAAAGAAATCGGCTCCCCGTTAAAGGTTAACCACCAGTTGCCAACAGTTGTGGGTAGCAACTGTTGACTATAAAGATCGCCAAACAATCTGTCTGGTCTTTCATCACATGAATCAGACACAGCTATATCCTTACAATGCTTTTCTATATATACCAATAGATCTGTATCGTCTGTAACGACAGAATACGAGCTACCATCATCAATGATTAATTCTAAACTGCCTAATGGATGCTGAATGTACGGAAGATCTACATCACGATTCCAGCCTTCCCACTCAGGATAAGAATCAAAGATCAAAAGATCATCCAAAGAAATGCTGGGTAAAAAACCAGTTAGCACCCCTTCATAAAGATAAGTATCTTTGATTGCATCCAATAAATTATGGCCGCTCAGCCAAATAAGCGACTTTCCATTTTTCTTCTTTTCAATCGAATGCAAAATACTCATGTCACCTGAATAATCGGTAATCAGCCAATTATACTGGAGGATCAAATCTTTTGGAAATAGGTCAATAATTCCTGCAGCCGAAACAATATGTTCTACTTCCTTTGATACTACATTATTTATGTACAATTTTTTCATCAGCATTCTCTCCTAAAATACTAAGTTTTCCTATAGTCTATCATACAATTAGCATACCGATAAAACTCGTAAAAAAGTCCCCCCATGTCAATTACACATGGGGGGACTCTACCATAATTGGTTCTACAATATTTAGTGTTGGTGGAAAATCTACGGATTTTCTACTGACACTTTTTTTATAAAAAAAGATAGCA